>JAFGIA010000126.1 GCA_016929795.1 Anaerolineae bacterium | reverse complement strand
GACCTTGCGAATCGTGTTTGACCAATTCTTGCCTCAATGGAATTACATGGCTGTGCCAAATGGGCAAGTTATTTAATTCTCGATCCTGAGCAACTACCAGGTTGATGTTGAGTTTGATTTCCCCTTCTACGGGCAGGTATATGACCAGATACATGTCTCCGGTTATGGGACCATCGCCATGGGCGAATCCTTTTGGGAGCCCAACATGCAGGCTTCTCGCGCCAGCATGCCCACCATCTTGCCCTTGATGATCGATCTCAATCCCGATCCATCACCCGGCCAGGGCGGCGGAGTGTATGCCCGCCTTGATGCCGAGGGGGGGCGGCTGATCGTGACCTGGGATCATTTGCCGGCCTTTTCGCGCCCCCACGCCCTGTTCACCTTTCAGGCGATCCTCTACCAGGATGGCGTGTTCGAGATCACCTACAATGGCCTGCCGCTGCCCTTTGTTTTCGACCCGGACGCCAGCCCTCGGGACAATCCCTGGGTGCGGGGGGCCGTCTCCGGGCAGGGAGAGCCGCTGCATACCAATGCCCAAGATCTACTGACCACCGCTCAAGCCGGTGGGGGGCCGTTGATCGAGAACTACCAGCTTGCCTTCCGGGACTACCTGCACGGGTTCATGCTGCCCCTGGCCGTGATCGTGATCGGCGGCAGCGTCCTGCTTTCGATCGCGCTGCCCCTCTTGCTGCGGTCGTCGATTGTCAGGCCGCTCGAAGGCCTGACCGCCGGCGTGCGTCAGATCGAAGCGGGCGATCTGAGCATCGAGCTCCCCATCCACAACGAGGACGAGATCGGCTATCTGACCGGGGCCTTTAATGCTATGGCCGCCCGCTTGGGCGATCTGATCCAAACCCTGGAAGCCCGCGTGGCGGCACGCACCGAGGCGCTGCACAAGGTCAATGCCGAGATGGCCGACCAGCTCCAGGAGATCCAGGCCCGCAACGAAGAGCTGGACGCCTTTGCCCGGACGGTGGCGCATGATATCAAGAATCCGTTGGCCCTCATCGCGGCGTATGCCGCCTTTTTATCCCAGAGCGGAGAAGAGATTTCCCAGGCGGAACTCACCACGTTTTTGGAGGTGATTGACCGGAATGCGACCAGCCTGGCTCATGTCGTGGATGCCTTGCTCCTGCTGGCTCGAGTGCGCCAGGAAGAAGTGCCGCTAGAGCCGGTAGATACGGGGCTTTTGCTGGATCGCGTGGTGGCACGGCTCTCGGGCCAGATCGAGGCCTCGCAGGCCGAGATCGTCCTGCCAACTGCGACTGCCTGGCCGCTGGCCTGGGGGTACGGGCCCTGGATCGAAGAGATCTGGGTCAACTATCTCAGCAACGGCTGCCGCTATGGCGGCACACCACCACGCCTGGAGTTGGGCGGGGAGGCGCTGGGCGATGGACAGGTACGCTTTTGGGTGCGCGACCATGGCCCCGGCATCTCGGCGGAGGATCAGGCCCGCCTGTTCACGCCCTTTACGCAGCTCGACCATGGGCTTGGCCAGGGCCATGGCCTGGGGCTGTCGATCGTCCGCCGCATCGTGGACAAGCTCGGCGGGCAGGCCGGCGTGGAGAGCGCCCTTGGTCGGGGGAGCTTTTTCTACTTTACCCTGGCCGCCGCATCGGAGCCAGTCGATTCAGGCCAGCCAACCTACTGATTACCAATCGGTGGCTGCCCTCTCTGCAATTACCTTTCGATAGACGTCAACCGTCATCTCGGCGATATGCTGCCAACTGTAGCGCGCTTTGACCATCTGGTAGGCATTGCGCACGCGCGAGGCCGACCAGGTGGGGTGCTGGAGCGTGTGCAAGATGCCCCACGCGAGCGAGTCGGGATTGTTAGGGTGGACGATGATACCCGTCTGGTTGTGCTCGACCACATCCTGGAGCCCCCCCACGCGGCTGACGACCACCGGGCAGCGTGCCGCCATTGCTTCCAGGGCCACGATGCCAAAGGGCTCGTACAGGCTGGGAAAGACGGCGCAGTTCGCGGTGACGAACAGCCTGTCGCGGGCCTCGTCGGGGATAAAGCCTGTGATTAACACCTTCTCGCCGACGCCGATCTGCCACGACAGGGAGCGGAGTGCCTCCAACTCGGGTCCCCTGCCGGCGATGACCAGCTTGGCGGATGGGTGCTGTGCCAGCACCTGGGGCATCGCCTGGATCAGGACATGCATCCCCTTTTCGTATACGATCCGACCAACCGAAAAGACAATCTCCTCGTAGGGCAGGGCGTACATGTTGCGAAAGTGACTCAGGTCCTGGCCGATCAGGCAGTCAAAGTGCTCCGTCTCGACGCCGTTGGGCACGACGTCGATCTTGTCGCGCGGCGCTTGAAAGTACTCGACAATCTCGCGCACCATATACTCGCTGCACGCGATCACGCGCCACGACTCGAAGGTGAGCCACCACTCGACGTGGTGGATCGAACGTGCCTGATCGCTCGACAAGTTGCCGCGCCCGCGCCCGCGCTCGGTGGCGTGGATCGTGCTGATGAGGGGGACGCGGTATTGATGTTTGAAGGCGGCGCCGACAAAGGCGACCAGCCAATCGTGCACATGCACCAGGTCAAAGGGGCCGTGCGACTGCCATAGCGCGTGGGCATACTCTTCGAGGACGAGGTTCGTCTGCCACGCGCTGGTGTAAAAGTCTCCTTCGACGATCGGTGGGTCGACGCGGTGGATGGTGGCGGCACCTACCTTTTCCAGTACCTCGCCCCCGGCCCAGCGGGGTGTGACGAGGTGCAGATCGATGCCTGGCAGGTTGCCCAGTGGTGGCAGCAGCTCGGCCGTGTGCTTACCGAGCCCGCCGATGACGTGGGGCGGGTATTCCCATGAGAACATCAGAATGCGCATGGTTTCTCCTTTCGTTCTAGCGTGATACGTATCATCTCAGTAAAGGGGGGAAGTTGGGATGTTTGCGGTCATGGCTCAGCTAGCAGCGACAGGATGCCGTCGCGGGTGGGCAAGCGTCTATTGGCTGCCGCGTCAAACGCGTCGAGGGCGCGGTTGGCCTCGATGTAGGCCCACACGGCGACAGGGCCAGGTGGCACACCGCCGGACAGTGCCTTGTATCCCGCTTTGAATTTCTGTTCATCCGGTGGCGCGGCAGCCGGCCCGGGTGGTGGGTAGCCGGTGCCGCTCCACCCTGTTGGCGGCGCGACGAATGCCAGCCCGAGGCGCTCGTACTCGGGGCCGGCGGCGGCTGCGACCTCGGGCGACCAGCCGCCGAGCACGGCGAGTACGTCTGGATCTGCGGCCATTTTCCGCGCCTGCACCAGCGCTTCGCCCGGTTCGTTAAAGTCGTTGAGTGCCACCATCTCGATGGGGTAACGGCCGGCGGTACCCCCGGTCTCGTTTCGCTCGCGGACTGCCAGGCGCACGGCGTGCAGCGCCTCGTAGCCCAGGTCGCGGTAGCGGCCTTCGAATGGGGCAGAGAGGCCAAGCTTGATGGGGCGGCTCATGCCGCAAGCGGCAAGCAGCAAGCAGCAACCCGCAAGCAGCAAGCCGGGCTGGGACGCCTTAGGGCGCATACTGCTCCTGGTTCTGAAGGTGTTCTTCCAGCGTGGCTGCGAACACGTGCGAGCCGTCGCCGATGGCGTGAAAGTAGAGATAGTCGGTCTGCGCAGGGTTCAGGACGGCCAGGATGGAGGCCAGGCCGGGATTGCAGATCGGGCCAGGTGGCAGGCCCTGCGCCTGGAAAGTGTTGTAAGGTGAGTCAATGGTCTGCCCTTCGCCGGGCAGCATCGGGTTCCACCAGTTGCCTGTCTCCGGATCGTATCCCTTGGCATATTGCACCGTGGGGTCGGCGCTCAGGCGCAGCGCCGTCTCTTCGACGTGCGCAGGATCGAGGCGGTTGAGATAGACACTGGCAATGATCGGCCGTTCTTCTGCCACCACCGCCTCGCGCTCGACGATCGAGGCCAGGGTGATGACGTCGAATAGGGTCAGCGGGCGATAGTCACCCAGCCCAATGTCAAAGATCGCCCTGCCTGCCAATCGGCTTTCGATCTCGGGTGCGACGCGCGCGTCAAAGGTGGAGAGCATTAACTCGACGACAGAAGCCGGTGTGCTGTCAGATGGCAGCTCGTAGGTGTCGGGGAATAAAAAGCCCTCGAGCGATGCACCGGGTGGGCGCGAGGCGAGCCACGGATAGGCATAGGTTGCGGTGCGGACGTGGGCGAGAAAATCGTCGCTGCGCATCAGATCCTGCTGCTCGAGCACCCACGCGATCTGTTCCATCCGCCACCCTTCGGGGATAGTGAGCAGCACCGCGTCGGTGCTCCCGTGCTGCAACGCTTCGGCCAGCTCGTGCATCGTCATGGTGGGCCGCAGGCTGTAGGTGCCGGCTTCGAGGCTGACGTCGAGCCCGTGGTACGTCATGAAGCGGCGAAAGACGGCGCTGTCGATCACGAGCCCTTCCTCTTCCAGGCGAGTGGCGACACTCGCCGCCGTCTCGCCCGAGTTTACGACAAAGGTAACCGGGGTGGGATCGTCGCCGGCTGCCTGGTTCAGCTCTGCCTGGTGCATGCTCAGGTAGAAGCTCAGCAGAAAAGCATCGGCCGATTCGAAAGAGATGTCGAGCTGTGGGGCATTGCTCCCGCCGCCCGGCTCGACGCGAGCTTCGAGTGAGCTGGCCATCACACGGACGCCGAACAGCACGGTCATGGTCAACACGCCGACCGTACCAGCCAGCAGCACCACACGCGATGTCGTGCGCAGCCAGTCGGGCACCAGGCGCTGCAGCAGGCGTACTTCGGAAATAAGGACGACGACCAGGGCGACGATCCATGCAATGGCCGCGATCCTGAGTGCGGAAATAAGTGTCTCCAACGTCACGTCTATCTGTGGCACGATTCTCTCACCATTGGTCGGGCGCATCCGAGTATCCCTCGGGCGTCCCTGGTTCGCCTCCCGCCGGGGGAGGCGGACGATGCGCGTCCAAATAGTCTTGCAGGATGGCTGCCGCCGCCGCCGCGTCGAGCCGCTTGCGCCGCTGGCGGGCGCCCCGCCCGGACATCATCATGGCTTGTTGTGCGCGCTGGGTCGATCCGTGCTCGTCCCACAAGATGACCGGCACATCGAGCCCGGCCTCGCGCAAAGAGGCTTCCAGCCCGGCAGTGTACTGCTCGATGTAACGAGCCTGCGGGCCGGCGCTGCCATCGTCGTTCAGCGGGTGTCCGACGACGACCCCCTTTGCCCGCTCTTGCCTCACCTTGTCCGCAATGCGCCCCATGTCCTCCTTTTTCGACGTGTGGTGGATAACCTCAAGCGGCGTGGCGATGAACCCCAACTCGTCGCACACCGCGACGCCGATCCGCCTTGAGCCCACGTCGAGGGCCAGCAATCGCCCAAGAGGTAATCGCCCGCGGGATGCTCGGGTTGGGATCTGTGTCACTCGAGCACCACCACCTGAATACGGAAGGGCAGGTAGGGCACGCGGTCGAGCCATTCCCAGCGCTTGATCCATTCGGGCATGATCTGGACCACAGGTGGCGCGTCGAGGGAAAAAGAGTCGGTCAGCACAGCCGTTGCCTCTCCGGCATCGAGTCCCGCGATGGCCGATCTCACCTCGCCCTTATCGACCTCTACAACCAGCGGTGCTGAGGCGGTAACCTCGATCAGCACGCTGCGCCCGTCCATCGTCACCGCCTCCTCGTCGAGTGTGAAGCTGATCTCTTGCGACTGGATCTCGTATGTGACCGGGATGCGCTGCTTCAGCGCTTCGTATGCCATCAAGTTGGCATTGGCGCGATCCACCGCGGTGCCGCTGGCGACGACGCGCATCTGGAGGCCGAGCGTATCGGCCTCGGCATCGAGGAACTGGTCATAATCCTCGGCCAGGATCTCGACGATCATCGACTCGGCGGGCAGGAACTCTTGCTCTTGGAGCTGGGCTTGCAGCTCGGCAAAGGCGCGCTGTTGGACTTGCTGCAGTACCTGCGCTTTCAGCCGGTCCATGTCGGCTCGCGTGACATAGCCAACCTGGCGCACGCCGCCGCCTGACGTCGGTTGCTCGTTCGTGACGCGCACCTTGCCGCGCAGCGCGGGCGTTTCGACCTCGGTGATCGTCGCGGCGGGCACGTTGCCTGACGGGCCCGGCGCAAGTGCCTCGATCTCGGCCGTGACTGTTTGTCCAGCGCCACCAGGCAGCGAGACAGGGGCGATCGTCTTGAAGCGTACCGTAGTGCCGGTCGCTGTGCGCACAATGATGCCGGCCTCGACATCAATCGGCGTGCCCCCCTGGTTGATAAAGGTGATCGTGCCGGTGGCCAGGGCATCGGGTGCGTCGCGCGTACTGGCGGTCGGTACGCTGTCGTTTGCGTCGATCTCGACTTCGATCAGGCGCGCCGGTACCGTCAGGTCTTCCAGGCTGGCTTTCTCGACCTCGGGATCGGCGCGCAGTGACAGGCTGACTTGGACCACCTCGCGGTAGGGCACCAATGTGACCTGGGCCTCGGGGATAAGAAAGGCGGCCATGGCGAGGACGAGCACCAGGAGGCCGGCAAAGAGGAGCAGGCCGAATGCCCGGCCAGACCACACGATGACAGCATCGCCATATCCCGGGTCACTCCTGCCAGCGCGCAAGCGTTCAACGCGTGCTGCCACAGCTTGCTGTGCCGGGTTGCGGTGCGGAGCGCGCAGGCGCCAGCGTCCGCCGCGACCCCCGCGCACGGAAAAAAGCACGGGCACGCCTTCCTCTTTGGCCAGGCGGCGCGTGCGGCTATCGCGCGTCACCAGCGCGACATCGAGCGCGAGGTTGGCCGCGTAGCGGCGCAGGATGCGCAGATTCAGCGGCTCGCGGAACAGCGTCGAGTGACGCGGTACTACCAGCATGACGCGGCGTGCCTGCGCGCCTTCGAGCGCGTCGCGCACTGCCGGCAGGTCGTCTTCAGCTTCGAGATAAATAACTTGTTGCATGGCTCCGATTCAGTGCCTTGCCTCAGATTTGGCTTAACTGTGTCAGCAAGCGCGCCGGCCTGTCGGGTGGCTGCTGGCGGCGAGCCGCCCAGGCAGCCAGTGCCAGGGCAGCCACGCTTCCCGGCGTACGTCCAAGCTCGGTACGATTCACCACGCCCGGCACATCTGTTGGGCGCAGCGTGCGTACCTGCGGATAGCGCTCAAAGTGCAGGTGGCGGCTCCAGGCGAGCGCGCGCATCGACTCGCCGATCTCGGGCAGCACACTGCCCCCGCCCGTCAAATAGACCTGCTGCGGCAGTGCCCCGTCTTCATTCAGGTGTGCGAGTGCCGCTTCGACTTCTTCCAGCCACGCGGTCACAGCGGGAAGCAGCGCTTCCTGGATCTCGGCCCGGGCCTCTGCGTCAAGAGAGCTACCCAGGTAGGTTTGCTTGAGCCGCTCGGCGGCGTCGATGGTGATGTGCCACCTGCGCAAAAGCGACCGGGTGATGTCGGCACCGCCCATCGGCAGCGACACGACAGCCACAGGCTGGCCGGCGCGAAAGTAGACCAGGCCGGTATCCACCCCGCCCACGTCGACGATCAGGCCGCGTGAGGCAGGTGGCGTGGCAGCCAGGGCCAGAGGTGCCGCCGTGAGTGTGAGCTCGGTGAACTCGAGCATCTCGGCCACGGTCCGCCACTTTCCGATGATGCCTGCCGGCGCCAGGGCGGCAAAGATGGTGGCGCCCACCTCGCGACACGAAAAACCGACTGGATCTGTCACGCCCCGCCCGTCGACAGTCAGCACCACAGGTGCCGCGTCGACCAGCAGCCACGGGTCATGCCCACCGGTCAGGCTTTGCAGGCGGTTGATCGCGAGGCGCAGCCCGCGGGCGAGCAGGGCGTCGAGCTCGCGTTCTTCCACCGGCCTGTCGGGCCGAGATCGCTTCTGGCTTATGGGCCATGCCCGCCCCACAGTCTGGGCCGCAGGCAGTCCGACGATCATGCGATCGGGCACAACCCAACGCCCGGTGAGATCCTGTGCCATTTCTTCGGCCAGTGCCATCGCCTTGCCGCAGGCCTCTGTAAGGTCGGCAGCAGGTGGATGCGTGGTGCCGAATCCACGCGCCTCGGCCCAGCCCCACACGGTGGCTCGGCTGCCCGCGCCAGCTTCGACGACCAGCAGGCGCAACATAGTTGCCCCCGGGTCGACCACGCAGAAGAAGGCCGGCGTTGAAGAAGCGCGCTGCTGCCACACGGCTCAGTCCCTGCCCTGCTGCCTGGCTATGCGCCGTTCAGGAGCTCGGCTACCGCCTGTGGCACCAGCTCCAGTGCTTCGTCAAGGCGGTTCGGGTCGCGCCCGCCTGCCTGCGCCAGGGTCGGCCTGCCGCCGCCGCCACCGCCAACCACCTGTGCGACGCGTTTGACCAGGCTGCCGGCCTTCAGGCCACGCTCTACCAGGTCGGGCGTGATGGCCGCCACAAAGTTTGGTTTCTGCTCGATGACGGCGCCGAGCACGATGGCTGCCGAGCCGAGGCGGTTGCGCAGCCAGTCGGTCATCTCGCGTAGCGTGTCGACGTCTGATGCCTGCACGCGGGCTGCCAGAACCTGCACCCCGTCTACTTTTTGCACCTGACCGAGCAGCGACTCGAATTCGGCCCGGGCAAGCTGGCGCCGGAGCTGCGCGATCTCTTTGTCCCTGGCGTGCAGCTCGCCCATCAGGCGCAGCACGGCGCGGTCTACCTCTTCGGGTTGAGTGCCCAGGTGTGTGGCCGCCGCGTCGAGCACACCCAGGCGCGCCTGCACGAGCTGCTGGGCAGCGCGGCCGGTGACTGCTTCGATGCGCCGCACGCCGGCGCCCACGCTCGTTTCAGAGACGATGCGGAACAGGCCGATCTCGCCGGTCTGGCTCACGTGCGTGCCGCCGCACAGCTCCTGGCTGAACGGTTCTTCCGGCAGCCCGATCTTGATCACGCGCACCTCGTCGCCATACTTTTCGCCAAACAGGGCCATGGCGCCGCCTGCTACGGCGTGATCGTAGTGGTCGAGCTCAACCTCGAGCGGATAGTTGGCCAGGATGGCGTCGTTTACTGACTGCTCGACGGCGTCGAGCTGATCTTGGGTCAACATGGCGCCGTGTGTAAAGTCAAAGCGCAGCCTGTCGGGCGCCACTAGCGAGCCTGCTTGCTGCACGTGCTCGCCCAGGATGTAGCGCAGCTCGCTGTGCAGCAGGTGGGTGGCGGTGTGATTGCGGGCGATGTCCATGCGCCGCGCAGGGTCGACGAGGGCCCACACCGGGTCATCTACCCGCGGCCTGCCGCCGGTTACCTGCCCGGCGTGCATCACCAGACCAGGTACCGGCTCGCGCATATCGGTGATCTCGATCTCCCAGATCGGCTCCTCGCGATCCTCGACGTAACGCGCCAGCACACCGCTATCGGACATTTGGCCGCCGGCCTCGACGTAAAAGGGCGTGGCGGCGAGGACGACTTCGACCCTGTCGCCCTCGTTGGCGCGCTCGATCCGCTCGCCGTCGCGCAACATGACTAGTGTCATTGTTTCTACGTCGAGCGTCTCGTCGTGCAGCCGCTCCACGCCGTCGGGACCGACCTTGCCCTGGTCGCGCAGCGCGTTCAGGACGTCGACGTACACGGCCAGGTCTTCCGCATCACCCAGCGCGAACTGGTGGGCAGCCCGGGCGCGGGCACGCTGCTCGTCGAGTGCCCGCCGGAAGCCTGCTTCGTCGACGGTAAAGTTGTGCTCGGACGCCACATCGCGGGTGAGGTCGAGTGGGAAGCCAAAGGTGTCGTACAGCCGAAAGGCCTCCTCGCCCGGCACCACCGTCTCGCCTTGTGCGTGGAGCGCGCCCATGATCTCGTCGAGCAGAGCCAGGCCGACGTCGAGCGTGCGCTGGAAGCGATCTTCCTCCTGGCGGATGACGTTCAGGATGAACTCGCGGCGGCGGCGCAGCTCGGTGTAATGATCGCCGAACATGTCAATGACAACCTGGGCTACCTCGCCCAGAAACGGGCCGGTGAAACCCAGCTTGCGCCCAAAACGGGCCGCGCGGCGCAGGATCATGCGCAGCACGTAATTGCGCCCCTCGTTGCCGGGGATGACACCGTCACCCACGAGGAAGGTAATCCCCCGCCCGTGGTCGGCGATGACCCGGTAGGGGACCTGGTGCTCGACAACCTGTTCGTCGCTGTGGCCGAGCATCTCTTGCACCTTGTAAAAGATCGGCTGGAAAAGATCGGTGTCGTAATTGGCACGCACGCCTTGCGAGATGGTCGTGACGCGGTCGAGCCCCAACCCTGTGTCAATGTGCCTGGCGGGCAGCTCGGTCAGATTCCCTTCCGGGTCTCGGTCGTACTGGATGAATACCAGGTTCCAGATCTCGAGAAAGCGAAAGCAGTCGCCGTTGACACCACAGACGTGGCCCGGCACGCCCTGCTTGTCGCAATACTCGATCCCACGGTCGTAGTGGATCTCACTGCACGGCCCGCATGGTCCCACCGGCCCCATGGCCCACAAGTTGTCCTTGCGACCAAAGGAGAGGATGCGGTCGTGGGCGATGTCGGTCTCGCGCTGCCAATGACCACGCGCCTCTTCGTCGGTGGGCAGCGCACCCTGGTCGTCCTCGAAAATGGTGGCGTACAGGCGCTCTTTCTCCATGCCCCACACCTGGGTGACTAACTCCCACGCCCAGCGGATCGCCTCGCGCTTGTAATAGTCGCCGAAGGACCAGTTGCCCATCATCTCAAAGAAGGTGTGATGGTAGGGCGATGGGCCGACCTCTTCCAGGTCGTTCAGGTGACCCGACACGCGCATGCACTTTTGGGCGTCGGCCACGCGCGGCGCGCGCGGCTCTTCGAGGCCGAGAAAGATATTCTTGAATTGATTCATACCCGCGTTGGTGAGCAGCAGCGTGCTGTCGCCCACCGGCACCAGCGGCGCGCTGGGCACAATCAGGTGCTCCTTGCTCGCGAAAAAGTCGAGAAAGCTCTGGCGTACCTGGGCGCCTGTCATTCGTTTCATGCCGTGAAACTCCTCATGTCCGTCTCGCCGCCGTCGCAATCGCGGCGGCAGCAGGTTGGCATTGTAGCTCAAGATGGGGGAGATGTCAAACGGTGGATCACTGAGGCACTGAGAGCACTGAGAGCACTGAATCATCATATCACGCGGGCGAAAGGATGTCAACAATGGTGATCAGGACTTGAATGTTTTGGGATTTTATTCTATAATATGTACAATGTGACCATGGCGTACGACCAGGCACGAAGAGGAGGAAGGAGGCCGAAATGTCCGAATATGAGCGACGACGCGACGAAAAGGGAGAAAAGAACGAGAAGGACGAGGGCGATAGCTGGGACGAAAAGTGGCGCAATGACCCGGTGAACGCCGCGGTGTGGGCGCTGGTCCTGATCTGGGCCGGCCTGGTGTTGCTCGCCGATAACATGAACCTGATCGGCTTTGGCGACATGGAGTCTTGGTCTGTCATCTTTATCGGTGCGGGCCTGATCGTCTTGCTGGGTGTACTGGTTCGGCTTGCTATCCCAGCCTACCGGCGGCCGGTGGTCGGCAGCGTCATCCTGGGGTTGGTTTTCCTTGCCATTGGGCTGGGCGATCGCTTTGGCTGGGAGCTGATCCTGCCCTTGATCCTGATCGCGATTGGCATCGGCGGCCTGCTGGCCTATTTCCGCACCCGGAAATAGTCTATGCACGTTCTCCTGGTAGAGCCGCCCAAAGCGCCGTGGCTGATGATGGGCGACGTGGTGGCGCCGCCGCTGGGGCTGGCGCAGCTCGCCGCCTGCCTGGAGCAGGCGGGCATCGACGTCGAGATCCTGGACGCGAACGCGCTCGATCTGGACCTGGAGGGATTGGGCCGGGAGATTGCGCGGCGCGAGGCGGATCTGATCGGGATGACGGCATTCACGCCGTGGATGCCCGACGTGGTGCGCGCGGTGCGCGTGGCGCGACAGGCAGCACCACACGCCACCATCGCGCTCGGCGGGCCCCACGCCACCTTCACGGCGGAAGAGACGCTGGCGACGGTGCCGGAAGTGGACCTGGTGGCGCGCGGCGAGGGCGACGAGATCATTGTCGCATTGGCGTGTGCACTGGAATCGGGCGAGAAGCTCGACAGCGTGCCGGGAATCACGTTCAGGCACGATGGCGGGCTTCTCGAGACGCCGGCACCCCCACCGCTCGACCCACGCACACTGCCGAACCCGGCTTTTCACCGGTTGCCGATGGAACGCTACCACTTTGCGTCGCTGGGTGGTCCTTTTGCTACCGTGGTCGCAAGCCGGGGCTGCCCCTTCCGCTGTACTTTCTGCTCCGAGTGGCCCTTCTGGCGAGACGGGTGGCGCCCGCACGACCCGGAGTTGGTCATCGAGCAGGTTGACGTCCTGGTCAACCGCTACGGGCGCAGGAATATTTGGTTCGGCGACGACTGCTTTAACGTGGATGGCGACCACATGGCGGCGATCTGTGAGGGGATCTTGCAGCGGGGGATCGACGTCGACTGGTACTACCAGGGGCGGGCCGACCTGGTGGTCAAGCATAAAGGGTTACTGCCGCTGATGCGCCGGGCGGGCAATCGCATGGTGCAGCTCGGCATCGAGGCCTCGAACGATGAGCAGCGTGCTGCGCTGAACAAGCAGCTTCGCACCGAGACAGCCGAAGAAGCCGTGGGCCTTTTGCGCCAGAACGACATCGTATGCCAGGGCATGTTGATCTGTGGGCTGCCGGGTGACACGCCGCGCACGTTTGAGGAGAAGGTGCGGATGGTCAATCGTCTCGAGGTCGATTTCCCGGTCTTTTTGGTGTACACGCTCTTTCCCGGCGCCCAGGATTACCAACGGGCGCTGGACCAGGGACAGCTCGAGGCGCCCAGGAACTATGCCCATCACGACATGGCCCACGTCCTCATCCCGCCGGAAAAGATGCCGGCTCCACAGGTGTACAACTATCTCCGCTGGGCGTGGACGACGGTCTATCTCAACCCTGCGCGCCTGGTACGCAACCTGACGTCGCGCAACAAGTGGCGCCGGCAGAACTGGTGGGGGATGCTGGTGTATATTGCCAAGCAGTCGGTGCGGAGTCTGGTGCCGAGGGTCCGATGACGGAGGGGGATATAGGATATTGGGTACCAGAGATTGACGTAATATCTCATACCTAGCATTAGGTTTGACCGCACATTAATAACTGCATAATTAGAACTTGACTGACGGGGCAACCGAGACGCGCAGCAAGCGCCCATCGCGCCAGCAGAGGTTGGCCGCATTGAATCGCGCACAGGTGGCCTCCATGGCGCATTGCTGGTCAGGATAGCGGTACGGCTCCAATACGACTTCAACCCGATCCGCGCCCCACGTTACCCGCCCCGCCTTGCGGTAGATCATCTGCGTCGCCTTCTCCAAGCTTAACGTGCTCCAGGTGGGTGCGAAGTAGGCTTGCGCCGCCCAATCGTGCAGGTTGGCGAGCAGAATTTGCCAGTCGAGCATGATCTGGTCCTTCTCCGTCTCGCGTTCCCGGCATAGGGTTTCGGTGTCGATGACGTCACGCACCGCGCGGCGATCGGCCAGACGGACCCGCAATTCGCCAGCCTGGCTTTGATGCTGCTGGAGTTGTTGCCGCAAACTGCGCTGCCGACGCTGAAAGCGCTCGGTGAGCGTGAGCAACTCCTGCCGTAAGCGGTCAATCCGTTGCTGGAGGCGGGTGGTGGCTTGCCCACCCTGCTGGCGATGCCGGAGGTCAAGCCGTTGTTGCACCACCTGGCCTTCCAAAGCGCGACGTTGGACAACGTATGCGTCCTGGAGGTCGGCCAGGCGCCGGCGCAGGTTCCGCACCGCCGCCTGATGGTTGCTCAGTTGCCGCTCGGTCACCTCTACCTGGTCTTGCGCGGCTTCCCAGGCCCGCTGGCGGGTGCGGTTGGG
>JAFGIA010000019.1 GCA_016929795.1 Anaerolineae bacterium | reverse complement strand
TTAAAGTTGTTGAAATACACCGGCAAGAGGAGGTAGTTGCTCGCCTGGAAGCCGAGGGCAGAGCTCTCGGGCATGCCGCTGTATGCCAGCGATTGGCTGCTACTCAACGTGCGAACCGCGACTGAGATGTGCTCGCCGCCATCTGCGACGGCTGAGCCTTGACCGCCAGATGGGATGCGCTGAAAATCGGAGACATCGATCCAACATTGTTGACCTGAATTGAGGACGCACGCATCGGAGGGGTGGTTGGGATTCGCTGGACTGCCGGAAGAATTGAACCAGTAGACGTACACGTTGCGTTGTTGTGCTCCATCGTTGCGAATGAAGAGGTGTGACACAAAGCCGGCGTTGTTGCGAACGTCCGGCAAATGGGTAGGAGCCAGGCGACGCAGGCGGATAGCATCTACACCAACTTTTCTACCGGCCTCGATCGCTTCTCCCGTGGCATTTACCGCCCGGATGTACCCACTCGTGCCAGCGTCAAAGAGATAGGTTCCCAGGCTGGTCCACTGGTCGGCATGGGAACTCCGCAACCCCACCTGATCGACCTTGACCGTCTGCTCGCCTCCCGAATAGTGAATGGTGTAGGGTGTCTGCCAACTGGTGGCATGTTGGCTGGGAACGTAGACGTAGACTTCGTAGTAGCCCTTGGCCGGGATGGTGGGCCGCCATCGAGCCCAATAGTCCTCAGGTCCGTTCCAGGCAAAGGTGTAGAACATGTGGCCCTGGTAGCCATAGGAACTGGTGCCGTACCAATAGCTACAGGGATATTCCTCGCAGTCCTTGGAAAACTGGGGATAGGAATCCAGGTCGTCTACGATCACAGAGTCGGGTCCGTAGCGAGGGCGGGGGAAGGGCCGCCCCACCTGCTCGCCGTCCGACCACAAAGGGTCGGGGTTCACGGCTACTCCATTCTGCCGGACCTCGAAGTGCAGGTGTTTTCCTAGTGGTGCAGGAGGATCGACATGCCCGGTATTCCCACTGGTGCCGACGACCTGGCCGCGTTGGATGCCTTGTTGTCCCTCGGATACTGTAATGACGCTCAGGTGCGCATACCTCGTCTGGTACGATGAATAGGCGCGGGTATGATTGATTGAGACATACAGGCCGTAGCCAGAGGCATGATCGTTGAGATTCTGCCAACGAGCGCGATACACACTTCCGTCCGCCGCCGCTAGAACGCTTTCGTAGTTCAGCGCCCAGTCAACACCCTCGTGAGCTGGATTATCTGGGGGCCTGAATCCCTGAGTCTGGGTTTCACGCCCATAGTATGGTGTTGAAAGAAAAGCGGTTTGGGCAAACGCGTTCTTCGCCGGGAAAATCAGGACAGCCAAGAGGCACGCGATAGCGGTGACCAGCCTCGCCATCCGCTTGAACCAGGCAATGCTTCCCCGTTGAACCATTTCCTTACTCCTCCTGATTCTGCACACTTTAGCGCTGCGCCCATGCAGGGTACCGCTTCATCGTGCCATCGCTCGTAAGCTGCTGCAACCCACTGCCGTCCGCGTTGATGACCCAGATTTCGGGGCTACCACTCTGGTTGGATACAAATGCTATTCTGGCCCCATCTGGCGACCAGGCCGGATCGATATTGCCGGCCGTGCTATCGGGTACCAGAAGCCGCTCTTGTCCGGTGACAACGTCGACCAGGTAGATGTTGCCGCGCAGCGACTCTTCGTCATAGCCGGCCAATGGCGGTTCTGTTGCCTCCGGGAGCAACGGTTCGCGGCCTACAAAGGCGATCGTGCGGCCGTCGGGAGACCAGACAGGATAGAACCCATAGCCCCAGTAGAACCTGGTGCTCAACACCCGCTGATTCTGACCATCGGGATCCATGACGGAGAGTCCATCGCCGAGATACGTCACCCGCGCCGCATCGGGTGACCATGTGATCTCCAGAATTGGTTGTCCTGCGGGCTCGAACATCAATTCGAGCCCCGTGCCATCAGTATTCACCTTCCAGGTCTTGGGCTCGGTGCCAAAACCCGCCCAAGCGGAAAAAATGATCTGCCGTCCATCCGGTGAAACAGCTCCGCTGTCTATCTGTCCCTTGGCCTGGTCTTCCGTCGCCAAAACAATATGATCGCCCGAGCGAATGTCAACGAGCCATAGCCCAGGTTCGGAACTATTCATGGTTGCGTAGAGAATTCGGCTCGCGTCCGGGTGCCAGTCTATGAATTCTCCAGGTGAGCCAGGATCATTTAGGAGTAATGGCGTTATCTGCCCTGCTGCCACGTCCAGTACATACAGGATGCTGCCACTATTAGTCCAGCGTTCAATAATAAGATGCTTCTGATCAGGTGACAGATGAAGTGGCCCATCCGGGGGCAAGCTCACTCGGATTTCCTCTGGCAAGCCCACCGGCTGTCCCCGCCTATCTACCGCCAGTTGCAAGAGCCGCGCTTCACCTCTTGACCCTGCCCGGTAGATGATCGTTCCTGCTTTGCCAGGTGCCGGAGTAGACGTCGGCCCAGGCTCTTCGCTCGTGGGCGAAGGCACAGAATGGGTGGCGGGCAGCGAGCTAGCCTCGGGAACGCCTGGGACAGGAGCCGTACTTGGGGTCGTGGTAGGAACTACGCTGTCTGTGGGCATACCCGAATCTCCCGGCGTCGTCTCCTGTCTGGTGAGAGTGGTGGCCGTTGTCGAACTCCCCTGCCCCACCAGCGCTCCTTGCTCTGCCATTTGGAAGAGCCAGACGAACGCTAGAATCAGGGCCGCCAATGCTGCAAGGCCCAACAACCCTCTCAACCAGCCGGCTACACGCTTCATCGCCTCCACCTCCTCGATTTTCCCCGTCTTTGGAAGTCAAAACCGGCGCCGCGATGCGGTTGACTATGCTGGATCGATACCTACACGCACTAGCCGATGAACTACTGTGTACGACGAAGCTGCCACTCTAGCGATGTACGACGCAAGCAGTATACCACACTTTCTGCAGTCTGTCAAGAATGAATATATGTATATATATATAAACTAGTTATAGGATGAAATAGTATGTTAAGCTATGAGATAAGATGAAAGACTTGAACAGAAGCGCCCAGGTGATAGACCTGGACCATTCGATGTTCGTGCTTGCCTGCCTGTCGAAGAAAAGAGCCCGTCTGTTTGCCGGTGGAGGTTATTTGCGCTCCTTCGACCGCGACCTATCTCGTCTGCGCGGCGTGGGCGGTATCACCAGCCGCGCCGTCAAAACGAAGGGCCACGTTCTATTGTGTCCACATATCCAAGGATGCGATGCTCAATCGGTTCTATGCCATCTGCAACTGCTGCTCGTGCTGCTGCGGGGCGATGGAAGCGCAGCGGACCGGCATGCCGATGATCGCGTCGTCGGGATTCGTGGCGCGGGTGGACGAAAGACTGTGCGCCGGGTGCGATGAGTGTGCCGAGGTTTGCCAGTTCGCGGCGATTTCCGTAGACGACGGATTCGCGCGCATCGACGCTGCCGCCTGCATGGGCTGTGGAGTGTGCGTCGTCCACTGCCCGCAG
>JAFGIA010000018.1 GCA_016929795.1 Anaerolineae bacterium | reverse complement strand
CCATACCCTTCGGCCACGACCATCGCCTGCAACTCTGCATCGAAGCGAAAGACTTGGACGTGGTAATAGCCAAAGCGTTCCTTGACCAGAGTTACCACACGACGGTACAATTCGTCGAGGGCAGTGGCGCTGGCAATCTCCTGGGCTACCTCGGTACTGATCTGGACCTGCTGCGCATAGCGCTCCAGTGATTGCTGGATGTGATGTTCCAGTTGTTTGCGCTCGGTGATGTCCTCCAGACTGCCTTCGTAGTACAGCACTTGGCCGGCGGCATCCCTGGCGACTCGACTCGTGTCCTTCACCCAGATGACGGTGCTGTCGTAGCGGCGCATCCGAGTCTCAAAATCACGCACGACCCCTTCCCGCTCGATCAGGAGCTGCCATTCGCGGCGGGCGTCTGGATCCAGGTACAATGTAGCCGCGTTGCAGGCCAACATCGTTTCTCGATCTGGATAGCAGAATAGTTCAGCCAGGGCCGGGGTGACGTCGAGAAACCGTCCGTCTGTTGTTGTACGATAGATACCCAGTCGGGCGCCCTCAAACAGATCGTGGTAATCGCCTTCTCTCTCCCACTCGTTCGGTATCTCTCTATTCGCTGCAGCTCCTGGTTCATTCATGGCGCTCCCTGCTTTCATCCTGGGTGCTTCAGTCTACAGCAGCTCCTCCACTTTGTCGAGTACTTTTTGTGGATTGGAGGCCCGAATCAAGTAGTATGGGCGGGCGGCAAAGCGGTGGCAAAAGTCGGCTCGCTTGAGGCGCAGCTCGTCGGTGTCGATGATAGGCATCGGCAAGCCAGCAGTCAGCAACTGGTGCAGGCCATGGTAGTTGATGAGTGAGTGGTACGTTTGGTACTCTTTTTCAAAAGGGATCATTTCGATGACCCTGGTGTCAAAGTTGCCGTCGATCGCCGGCAGCACGACCAGATCGACATTGCACGGCTCGTCGTAGGTGACAAACATCGGTGTCTCGGCAAAAAACTTGGCAGCGCCCTGTTGGGCATCGGGAATGTCAGAGCGCTCGGTCCCCTTGGACCGGGTCTTTAGAAAGGTTGTCTTGGAGCCTGTGACGACCCAGCCGCGCTCGTCGGTAACCGTAGTCTCGGTCGACACGACCAATCCCCCACGCCGGCTACCTTCGATCTGGGCCATCGTCTTGCCGTGATTGGCCTCGCCGCTCATGAACAGGATCGTGCGGTCGTGGTGGCGAATGGCGGATGAATGGAAGGGGTGTAAGCCTGCTTGCTCCATCTTTAGCGCCATCATCGACACAAGCACCTTCTGCACCTCGCCCTGGAGCCAGGCCCCCTCGAGACAAAGGGTGTGCCCATCGTAGCGGATGCACTTGACCGGGGCGTCTTCATCCCAGACGACGTTGGGTGCCGGCCGGCTGATCGTTGGCTCGATTTCGACACTGGCCAGGCGATAGGCAAGAAAGGACAATTCATCCAGCACGTGCGCCCGTGGTTTCGAGCCAAGCACGTCAACACGCAGCCGCGTCCCCGCCGACGAAAACTCCTCACTCAGTTGCAACATCCTTCACCCCTTTTCATAGACACGTGATCGGTCTGCTCTGCAGCAGGTAGACGACCCCGTCCTCGATGGCCCATTCGATGTCCTGAGGGCAGCCAAAGTGCTCCTCGACCCGATTTCCGAGATCGACGAGGCAGTGAAGCTCGTCATCGGCGAGTACGCGCGCCGCGACCCGCTCTGCGGGCACCGGCAGTTTGACGACGCCACCCACCGTATCCCTGCAAAACATAATCCTTTTATCTGGAATGAATTCAAAAACCAGCTCGTACGTCTCTCGGTCCAGCTTGTAATGGTCGGGAGTGATCTCGCCCGAGACGATGCCCTCACCCAGGCCCCACACCCCTTCGACTACCATCTGATAGTGGTTGTGTAGAACCGGGTCTACGGTAAAGCTGACCCCCGCTTTCTCCGAGTCGACCATCTTTTGCACGACGACTGCCATAGACACCTCGTTATCTTTGAAGCCATGCTGGCACCTATAAAAGATGGCCTGTGAGGTAAAGAGCGACGACCAGCAGCGGCGCACCGCACGCAACAAATCCTCGTCACCCACCACGTTGAGAAAGGTCTCTTGCTGGCCGGCAAAGCTTGCTCCGGCCAGGTCTTCGGCGGTCGCGCTGGAGCGAACGGCCACGGATACGCTTTCTCCCAGCGCCCGGTAGCATGACACGAGGGTCTGCTCCAACTCGCGCGGGATGGCGACGTCTTCAAAGAGCACTCGGAGCTGCGGCTCAATTTTCTGAAGCTCGTCGCACAAGCTGCGATCGAGATTTAGCAGCAAGTCGTCGATCTTGCCTGCCACCCCGCTCGTGCTCACGACCTGGCGATACGCCGGAGCAGTAACGACAAACCCGGGCGGAACCGGCAGCCAGGCCTGGGCCATGTCACCCAGGTTGGCGCCCTTGCCGCCGGCAATGGCCACGTCCACCCGCGTCAATTCGTCAAACCAAACACACCACTTGTCTGTCATGCCAGTCCCCCCAGAACGACCCCCTTGGGTCTCGCCTATTGTGTCGCCGTCACGCCGCCATCGGCAAAGATGACCTGCCCGGTGATAAAGTCCGAGGCGGGGACGGCCAGGTAGATGGCAAGCGCCGCGAGGTCCTGCGGCTCGCAGATGCGTCCGAGTGGGATGCGGGCTACGAGTGGGTTGTAGAAATCAGGATCCTCGAGATAGT
>JAFGIA010000125.1 GCA_016929795.1 Anaerolineae bacterium | reverse complement strand
CCAGAACCCGTATCTGCTCAACAATCGGGGGTTGGGGTGTGTGCGGGCACCGCACACACCCCAACTTTCCCCCTTTATTGAGATGATACCAGAACGCTGCTGAAAAGCGCTGCACAAGATCAAGTCGTTGCGACTCATTGACAGCGGCTCCAAGGTGGGGTAGAATAGCACATGCCCTTTTCTGGAGGAATGGGATATGGAGTGTTCGGTCAAATGAAGGCAATGCTTTTGTACGAGCCCAAGCCAGTATCGGAAAATCCGCTCGCTCTTGCGGACCTGCCCGTGCTGGAGCCGGGGCCAGGCCAGGTGCGGCTCAAGGTGCGCGCGTGCGGCGTGTGCCACACCGACCTGCACCTCGTCGAGGGCGAGATCGACACGCCCCGGCTACCTGTCGTGCCCGGCCATCAGATAGTCGCCACCGTCGATGCGCTGGGTGAGGGCGCCACCCGCTTCCGGGTGGGCGACCGCGTCGGCGTGCCCTGGCTCTACTGGGCCGACCGCACGTGCCGCTACTGCGAGCAGGACCTCGAGAACCTCTGCCCCAACGCCCAATTCACCGGCCAGCACATCGACGGTGGGTTTGCCGAGTACATGGTCTCGCACCAGGATTTCACCTACCCGATCCCCGTCGGCTTCCCGGACGACCAGGCTGCCCCGCTCCTATGTGCTGGCGTCATTGGCTACCGGTCGCTGCGCTTGAGCGAGATCCAGCCCGGCGGCCGGCTGGGCCTGTACGGCTTTGGCGCCTCTGCCCACGTCACTATCCAGGTGGCGCGCCACTGGGGCTGTGAGGTCTATGTCTTTACCCGCAGCGAGGCGCACCGGCGCCACGCGCTCGAGCTGGGCGCGGTGTGGGCGGGTGGGGCACAGGACGATCCACCCGCCCTGCTCGACAGCGCCATCACGTTTGCGCCAGCAGGCTGGCTCGTGCCCGAGGTGCTGCGTGTGCTGCGCCCTGGCGGCACGCTGGCCATCAATGCCATCTATATGAGCCCCATCCCCGAGCTGCCCTACGACCTGCTTTACGGCGAAAAGACAGTGCGCAGCGTCACCAACCTGGCCCGCCGCGATGCCGAGGAATTCTTGCCCCTCGCCGCCGAAATCCCCATCCACACCGACGTCGAGGTCTATCCTCTGGATGAGGCGAACGAGGTGCTGCAACGCGTGAAGCGCAGCGAGATCCAGGGCGCTGCCGTCTTGCACATATCATAAACATCGTGGAGGGCATCGTTCAATGAGGAATCGTCTATTCATCTTCGCCGTGGCCCTGATTGCTTCGAGCCTGATCCTCGGCTGCACCCTCAGCCGCGGACCATCCGCACACGTCACCGCCACGCCTACCAAGACGCCGCACCCCATGTTCACCACCACCTTCACGCCCGAGCCTACCGTCACCTCGACCAACACGCCCCTTCCCACTGATACACCCATCCCTCCGACCGATACCCCGGTGCCGACGGATACTCCGGCCCCTACCGACACGCCCCTTCCAACCGGCACGCCCCTGTCGCCAACAGAGGCCGTGCCGAGCGACACCCCGCCGCCGACTGACACGCCGGCGCCGGCCGTGCCCAGCAACACGCCGCGCCCCGCCGCGACCAACACGTCTGCCCCGCCGACCAACACGCCCCAGCCCAAGGTTGATTACCGGGTGACGGAGCAGAAGCTCATGACCAGGGAGGCGAACGAGGCGCAGCGCCACATGGTCCTGATCCGCGTGATCGATGCCGGCGGCAACCCACTGCATGGCCTCGTCGTGTGGGACGCCAACCATCCTGACCAGGAAGCGGTCACTGGCAGCAAGCCAGAGCCGTACCATGCCGAGTACACCTTTTGGAACTATGACGCCTATCAGTTCGAGATCAAGGGCGCGAATGGTGAAAAGACCAAGGTGTTGAGCACAGATGTGTTCAAGATCTCGATTGAGGATCTGATCACCGCCGGCTACTGCGCCGATGCGGCGACGTGTAACCAGGGCGAATTGGTGCAGCACTTTACGTGGTATGTGACCTTTCAGAGGACCTGGTAGCGTGGAAGACGAGCTGATCATCCGCCCGGCGCGGCGCGACGACCTGCCCCAGGTGGAGCGTATCTGCGCCAATACCTGGGAGTGGGGCGACTATATCCCGGAAGTGTGGGACGAGTGGCTCCAGGGCGAGGAGGGATCGCTTGCCGTCGCCGAGCTGGGCGGCACCATCGTCGCCCTCGGCCGCGTCGTCGTCCTGCCCGAAGGCCAGGCGTGGCTGGAGGGCATGCGCGTCGATCCCGGCTACCGGCGGCGCGGCATCGCCTGGCAGTTTGCTCTCTACAAGCTCGACTTTGCCCGGCGCCATGGCGCGCGCGTCGCCCGCCTTGGCACTGGCGACGATAACACCCCGGTGCACGCCATGATGGAGCGCGTCGGCATGAGGCGCGTCGGCGAGTATGTGCATCTGACAGCTAAAGCACTATCGTGCGACGCGCTGCCCGGTGATGCCCCAGGGGTCGTTGTCGTCGACGATCCATCCTCGGTGCACGCCTTTCTGAAGCAGAGCCGGGCATTGGCCGACACACGCGGCCTTTACAGTACCTACTGGACCTGGCACGAGCTGTCCGAACGCCAGGCCGATCGTTTCCTCCAGGCTGGGCAGATCGTCGGCCGCTTGGCGCCCGATGGGGCACTTGCCGCCCTCGCCGTCGTCCAACGCCAGGCCGGCGGCGAGCGGGTGTGGGTTGGCTTGGCCGACGTCGACCCGTCGGCAGGGATTCCAGCAGGCCTCGTCGTCGATCTACCCGCAGATGAGGCGGCGCGACGGAGCGTTCTCCTGGCCCACTTTGCCACCGACCTGCGCCACTATGCCTCGCACGCCGGCGTCGAATCCGCCTCGATCATGCTGCCGCGTGCCCAGTGGCTGCGCGATGCCTTTGCCACCGCTGGCTACAAAGCCACAGAGTGGAAGGGGGAGCTCTGGATCTATGAGCTCGACCTCGCGGCGGGCGTTCAGACTGGAGAGGGTGATGGCGGTTAGACGTCGGAGGCACGTGTCAGGCCCGCTGCTCGGCTTGCTCGTCGCCGCAGTGGTGGTGATTGCTGCCCTGGCTTTCACCTACCCGTTGTGGACCGGCTGGCTCTACTCGGTCACCGGCGAGGAATCGCTGCCTGCCCAGCTCCGCGGCGGCCTCGAGTGGCTCGGCAACCTCACCCGCCCCCAGCCCGACACCGCCGATTTCGTCCCCGTCGCCCACGCGGGTGTCAATCCCTTTGGGGTTAACGTCTTTCTCGAGCAAGAGGTCGAGCCCGCCAAGCGGGAAAAGGCGATCCGGATGATCGCCGACGCCGGGTTCCACTGGATCCGGCAAGAGTTTCCGTGGGAGGACATCGAGATCCACGGCAAGGGGGATTTCGAGGACCGGCGCCACGAGCCCCACCGCTCTGCATGGGAAAAGTACGACCAGATCGTCGACCTCGCCGTCGAGGCCGATCTGGAGATGATTGCCCGGTTGAGCAATCCCCCCTCGTGGAGCCGCGCGTCAGGCGACGCCGCCGGCACCTTTGCCCCGCCTGACGACCTCGACGATTATGGCGACTTTGTCGAGGCCGTGGTCCGCCGCTACCAGGGGCGCATCCACTACTACCAGGTCTGGAACGAGCCCAACATTTATCCCGAGTGGGGCGATGCCCCTGTCAGCCCCGAGGCGTACACCGAGTTGCTACGAGTGGGCTACACGCGCATCAAGGCCGTCTGCCCCGACTGCGTCGTCCTGTCGGGCGCGCTGGCCCAGACGATCCCGCTCGGTCCACGCGACCTGAACGATTTTATCTTCTTGCAGCGCATGTACGACGCCGGCGCTGGCGACTATTTCGACGTGCTCGCCATGCAGGGGTATGGCCTCTGGTCGGGCCCCACCGATAAGCGCATGCGCCCGCGCGTGCTCAACTTTTCGCGCCCCCTCTACCTGCGCGAGATCATGGTCGAAAACGGCGACGCCCACAAGCCGATCTGGATCACCGAGATGAACTGGAATGCGCCGCCCGAGGATTTCCCGAACAAGCAGTTCGGCTATGCGACCGAAGAACAGCAGGCGCGCTATGCCGTCGAGGCGTTCCAACGCGCCCAGCAGGAGTGGCCGTGGCTCGGCGTGATCAATGTCTGGTTCTTCAAGCGCGCCAGCGACGCCGAGCGCGACCAGGCGTGGTACTAT
>JAFGIA010000124.1 GCA_016929795.1 Anaerolineae bacterium | reverse complement strand
GCCACGTCGACGAGGGCCAGCATGATGTGCAGGTGGGAGATGACGGCCAGCTCGCCCAGGGTATGCTCCTGCCGCACGATGTCCTCGGCCAGCACGGCCTCAAAGCCGTTGCCAAAGAAGGATCCCACCCCCGCGCCGATGAGCGCCGAGATCAGCGTGGCGACGGCCACCACGAAAAAGGCAACGCGCTCCAGCGAGATCGAGCCGAGGTGGGCATAGGCCGGGTCGGTGTTGCGGTGCCGGCCCGGCCACAACCCGACGGCCAGCAGCACACCGGCGTAGAACACCAATGCCTGGCCGAGCAGGAACAGGCCGTGGAACAGCCAACTGCGGCCCAGGTAGGCAAAGGCCAGCCCGCCGATGCTGACCAGCATGTAGCCGGGGGTGATGACCCGCCGGATCGCGCGCGCCAGTTCCTCCGTCGTCGGCACCAGGTCGAGGATCAGGACGGTGATGGCCGCTACGAAAGGAATGGCCAGGGCGTGATAGACCATCACGATGCGGCCCACCCGCTCCGCCTCGGGCAGGTTCACCGAAAAGCCAATCAGCTCCTGCATCGGCGCCGACATGAGGCCCAGGAGGGCGACGATGAGCGCCTCCCAGGCGGTGACGGTGAGCAGCAGGCCACGCGTGGATCCAGTGAGATAGTCAATCCGCCGCAGCAGAGCCTTCATGTCACACCCTCGCAGCCTGCTATGCTTCTTTCATTCATGTCGTTTGCTCTCCTTTGAGCCCTCTCATGGTGGGTCAGGCTCCCGGTCCGGTCACACACGGCCAGGCAGACTAGGCTGGTGGCGGCGAGCCATACGCTGCACTCAGGCCGGTCAGTAACAGGATGACAATCCCCAGGACCACGTTGAGGAGCAGCAGGCGCACGTTCAGCTTTTCCTGCGCGGGCGTCAACGGCCCCTGGCGGCGGCCCAGTACCAGGCTGCGGAACAGGGCAACGCCCACCATCGCGATCACGACGATGTGTTTCAGGCTCAGCGCTGTCGAGGTTGCATTGCCAAAGTGGAACAACCCCTCAAAGGCCGGGTTGCGGTTGGCTTGGAGCACGCCAGTCACGATCAGGCCGACAATGCTGACATACACCAACACACTCAGCCGTTTCTGGATGGCATCCACGAGCTTTTTCATCTGCGGTCCCTTGCCCAGCACCTGCCTCACTGAAGGCAGGACGGTGAGGGCCAGGGTGATCAGCCCGCCGATCCAGATGGCGGTGAACAGGTCGTGCAAAAAGATGACGATCGCAAATACGATTTGTTTGGGCATGGTCAGGTTCTCTCTCCTCTATTGAGCTCAGGCGACGCCGATGGCTGGCAGGGCCAGCCTGCTCTCAGTATAACAGCCGCCGGCGTGATTGTCATTGACTTTTGTCACTTTGCCAGGCTCACGACCTCATAGGGTCGCCAGTTCGCTTGCCTCAGGCAGATCAGTGTGCCAATGACCTGGACCAGGAACACCACCAGGGCATAGAGCACGGCGAACACGAGCGAAGCGACGGCGGTCAGCAGGAAGGTGTGGGCGTGGAGGGCGATGACCCACTGGGTGTTGTGGAATACGACGTTGAGCCCGGTGTTGGCCTGGATGAGCCCGGCCGAGCCGCCCATCGTAAAGCCAAAGATTGAGGCCAGCACGAACTTGAGCGCGGGCGTCATCTTGACCGGGCGGGCCAGCCAGATCGTCATCAGCGAGGCAAAAATGGTCAGCCCCATGGTGATGAACTCGCCCCAGTGTCGATCGAGCCGCGGCCCAGGGCGACGAGAAAGACGGGCAGGCCGTTGTAGTCGAGGTTGGGCGCGCCCTCGTCCCCACTCCCCATCGCTCGCTCAGCTCCGGCAGAAGTAAATGACAAACTCTCCGTCGTCCTGGCGCGTGACCCAGTGCGCGATGTCCAGGCTAGATGCCTTGTCCACCAGCGGGGCGGGCATAAAGGGGGCGATCAGCCGGTAGATGTCGCCTGGATCCAGCGCCTGCAGGTCGGCGATCACCTGGTTGATCGGCTGCTCCCCCGCCGCCAGCATCCCCGTTGCGTCCAGCTCGGCCACCACCCGCGCCTCGGAGAACCAGGCGGGCTCTTCGGTGGTGTAGCCTGCCGCTGTCTCTTCAGAAAAGAGGTCCTGTCCCACCTCTTCTCTGAGGCGATTGATTAGCTCCTCGACGCTCACACCCCCGATGGCGGCCGCTTGCTGCAGCGTCGTAATGCGCGCCACCGTCTTGCGCAGCACAGGGTTTTTCAGCTTCTCAAAGGCAGGCACATAGTCGATCAGGACCCCTTCCAGTTGTGGAAAGGCAGCGATCAGCTCCGAAATCTTGGTCTTGGGCGCAATGATCACTCTGGTCATGTGTGGCATCCTCTACGCGTACGACAGGATGCGCTGTTCGCCTTCCAGCGCCCTGTAGACGGTCAGGTCTTGCGACACTTCCAGCGTGCCCAGGTACTCGCCCTCGTCGTCGTGCAGGGCAAAGTACTCGATATGGATCATCCTGCCGTGCAGGTTGATCCAGAAGGGCGCCCGGGTCTGCCGGCCGCTCTTGAAATCCTCGAGGATCTTGTCGACGATGTGCGCGCTGGCCGGCGGGTGGCAGTGGCGCACGTCGCGGTTG
>JAFGIA010000123.1 GCA_016929795.1 Anaerolineae bacterium | reverse complement strand
CCCGCTGACCTACGTCGTCAAGCTCCTGCGGGGGCTGTGGTTCGGCGACTCGTGGGGCGAGCATCTGCTGGAGACGGCTGTCCTCGGCGGAATCTTTGTGTTGGGAGCTGCCCTTGCCGTTCGCTTCTTTCGCTGGGAGTAGGCCCGGTTCAGAACCGGTCTTGAGCCTTGACATGATTGGCCACCGCCCGATCGTATCTGCACCGAGCGCGAGGTGAACTGGGTCTTGGTCGAGTTCCACCACGATGTGGCGAGATTGCGCCGGGGCTTGGCCGAGCGCGGGTGGCGCCGGGCAGACCGAAGGTGCAAAATCCGGGAGCGGGACTAGTGGGCGACGAGCCCCGCCCGTGGGCTCGCGCTGAATGGATGGGCCGCCGTCTGCCCGGCGGTTCTGAAATGCAGATACAGGCCCGCGCTGAGGATGGCCGCGAAATAGCACCACACCGAGGGGAAGGTGGCTGTCGAGGATGCGACGGCGGCGGCCGCGCACGAGATCGCGATCCCCATGCCAAACAGAACCAGGCTCTTGCGGTCAGCGGCTAAAAAGGGAAGGCAGACCGCGATCACGTAGGGCACGATCAGCAGGTCGGGCGCATTCACTTGGTAGGAGAGGCTGCAGCAGTGCACCTGGACGCACGGAGCCTCGCGGAGGAATCCGAGCAAGACGGTCAGGCCCACACCAAGGCCGATGGCCTGGCAGGCGAGCATGAGCAGCCGGCGACGCGGTCCGGTCTCGACCAGATAGGCCGCCAGTGGGACAAAGACAGGCCACAGCACGTAGGCGATGACAGCGTAGGCAATGACGGCGCCCGATTGGCAGGCATCAGGCAAGAGACCATCGTGGTGCAACCATAAAAGGCCTTCGATGAACTGGTGGGTGGCAAAGACGGCCGGGAACAGGGAGAGGGGGATGCTCGCCTTCTCCTTCGGTATCCGAGCGATGGCGACACTGCTGACTGTCAGCACACCACTGGCAGCGAAACTGGCCTCTGCCGAAAAGCACATGGTAACCTCCTCCACTGATGCCATTATACCTCCTGCCGGCCCGCGGCCCATCCGCCAGCCGGGGAATTTGCCATTGGCCGGGTGGCGGATTGATTCCGTTGCCACCCTATTGCCAGGAGGTAGAAGGTGTGGTAAGATGGGGATGCGAGTCGGGTCCAGGCCGCCCCTACAAAGAGGATTCATGCGCCGGCTCGCGGTGCGATAGGTTTGAGGATGGCGAAGGTGGGGCGAAAGAAACTCCAGATCGCGCTGTTTCTTGTCTGCCTGGCAAGCCTGATGGTCGTTCCGGCCTGGCAGGCTTCTTTGGCGCGCAGCCCCCAGGAGGCCGACGATCCGGCGACTGTGGAAGGACTGACCCCGAGCAGTACCGCCCGCTTTGACCGGATCTCGATGGCGGATGGCCTGTCCGACGACGTCGTGTATGCGATCCTCCAGGACCAACAGGGATTCATCTGGTTTGGGACGGGCAACGGCCTCAACCGGTACGATGGCTACCAGTTCACGGTGTACCAGCACGAGCCAGGCGACCCCGCATCCCTCTCCCACGATACGATCTATGCTATCCACCAGGCTCAAAATGGTGACCTGTGGGTGGGAACCCAGAGCGGGTTGGAGCGTTTCGATCCTGCGACGAAAGAGTTCACACACTACCTGCCCGGTTGGCCTGTCCTGGCTCTCGACGAGGATGAGGCAGGGGCTTTGTGGGTGGGCACAACGATGAACCTGATCCACCTGGATCCCGCAGAGCCTCAACCGCTCTTTTTCCTCGGAGGCAGCGGCGCGGACGATCCCAGGCACCCGTCCGGAACGATCGTGCGCGCGATTGTGCAGGACCGGGCAGGTGACGTGTGGCTGGGTATGGGGCAAGGCGCGTATGCAGCCAGTGCAGGGCTCGACCGTTTTGTCCCGGCGTCCAGGACCTTTGTCCACTACCACCACGATCCGGGCGACGGTGCAAGCCTGACTCCCGGCGACGTGTGGGCGATCTGCGAGGGTGGCGAGGGCGGGCTATGGGTTGGCACAGATGGCGGTGCGAACCGGCTGGACCGCTCGTCAGGGACGTTCACGCGCTACCGCCACGATCCCGCTGATCCGGCCAGCCTTGGGAATGACCAGGTGCGGGCCGTGCTGGAAGACAGTCAAGGGAGAGTATGGATCGGCACGGCAGACGGACTGGACCGGCTCGACAAGGGCGAGCACCGGTTCCTGCACTACCACCACGACCGGAATGATGTACACAGCCTGAGCGATGACACGATCCTGGCATTGTACGAGGATCGGTCGAGTGTCGTGTGGGTCGGCACGCGCGCCGGCATCAGCCGTTACGACGAGACTGCGAGCCAGTTTGCGCTGTGCCAGAACCGACCCAACTCCCCTTACCGGTTGAGCGACGACATGGTTCGGGCGGTGTGTGAGGATCGAAACGGGAGCGTGTGGATCGGGACGGCAGAGGGCGGGCTCAACCGGCTGGATCGTGACGCGGGCACGGTGACCGTCTACCGGCACGAACCCGGCGACCCGGGCAGCCTTAGCAGCAACGGGGTCACCGCCATCTATGAGGATCGGGCGGGCGACCTGTGGGTGGCAACGGACAACCGGTGGCTTGAGCGGTTCGATCCACAGACAGGGACGTTCGTGCATTCCTGGTATGTGAGCGCAGGCGAGCCGCGGGTCCTGTTCGAGGATCGGGTCGGGTATTTGTGGATCGGAACCACGAATGGCCTCTACCGCCTAGATCGCAGCACAGACACCGCCACACACTTCCGGAGCACGGCAGACCCGGTGCTGAGCAGCAACCTGGTGACGACGATCTATGAGATGCGCGATGGCAGGCTGCTGGTCGGTACCGACGGCGGTGGAATCAACGTCTGGGACCCCACGACCGGAGAGTTTCGCATCTACCGGCACGACGGCGATAACCCCAACTCTCTCACCCACGATACAGTGTTCGCGGTATACGAAGACGCGGACGAGGACGTGGTGTGGATCGGCACGTGGGGCGGCCTGGAGCACGTCGACCGCGCGGCCCAGACGGTCCGCCACTACACCGAAAAGGACGGCTTGCCCGGTAGTGCGGTGTTTGGCATCGTGCCCGACTCGGCCGGGATGCTGTGGCTCATCACCAATCGGGGGCTGGCCCGGTTTGACCCACACGCCGGGACCTTCCACGCCTACGATACGCGCGACGGGCTGCCGGCCGGCCGCTTTGTGCAAGCCGCGGCCTTTCAGAGCAAGACGGGCGAGATCCTGCTCGGCACGTACGACGGCTTCGTCGCCTTCTATCCGGATCGAATCCCTGAGAACCCCCAGCCGCCGCCGGTTGCCATCACGGCTGTCGGCCTGTTCAACGAGGTGATACGACGAGACCTGCCCCCTGACGAGCCGATCGAGCTGTCATACAGGGATAACTTTCTATCTTTCGAGTTCGCCGCCCTCGACTATACAGCGCCCGAAAAGAACCGGTACGCGTACCGGCTGGAGGGCGTGGACGCAAGGTGGGTGGAGGCAGGGACGCGGCGGCGGGCCGACTATCCAAATCTGCGGCCGGGGCACTATGTCTTTCGCGTCAGGGGCTCGAACAACGCCGGGGTGTGGAATGAGGAGGGAGCATCTGCACAGATCACGATCAGACCCGCTTTCTGGGGCACGTGGTGGTTTCGGGGCACCGTTCTGCTGCTCCTGGCTGGAGCAGCCGTCGTTACGTACCGCTGGAGGGTGCGAAGCATCGAGGCGCGCAGCCGCGAACTGGAGCGGCAGGTGACGGACCGGACAGCGGAGCTGTCCGAGGCGAACGTGCGCCTGGAACAAGAGGTGGCCGAGCGGATCCAGGTGGAGGAGGCGCTGCACCGGAGCGAGAGGGAAAAGGCGATCGTCGACGAGCGCAACCGGCTGGCGCGTGAGCTGCACGACTCGGTGGCCCAGTCGATGTACGGCGTGACGCTCCTGGCAGAGGTGATCTCGCAATTGCTGTTGGCCGGGCGGGCAGACCAGGTCGCCGGATACCTGGGCGAGCTCAAGGGGACGGCCAAAGAGTCGCTGGCCGAGATGCGGCTGCTGATCTACGAGCTGCGCCCGCGCGTCCTCGAGGAAGAGGGGCTCGCTTCCGCCTTGCAGGCGCGCCTGGAGGCGGTGGAAAGCCGGGCGGGGCTGGAGACCGCCTTTCACCTCGACGGCACGCCTGCCCTCGACTCCGAGGTCGAGTCAGCGCTGTACGGCATCGCGCGCGAAGCGTTGAACAACGTGCTGAAGCACGCCCAGGCGCGGCGCGTAGCCCTGTCCCTGGCTGAGGACGGGCAGTGTGTGACGCTCGAAATCCACGACGACGGGAACGGGTGTGACCCGCGCGAGGCACGCTGCAGCGGCGGATTGGGATTGCGCGGGATGGAGGAGCGGGCAGCAGAGATCGGTGCGCGCCTGGAGATCCACAGCACCCCCGGGCGTGGCACGACGGTTCGAGTGGTGTGGGAAAGGGGGACGGCATGAGCCTGTCAAAGCCGATCCGCGTCTTTGTCGCGGAGGATCATGTCATCGTACGCAAAGGAGTGTGTGCCTTGTTGACGCTGGAGCCGGGCATCGACGTCGTCGGCGAGGCGGGCAACGGCCACGAAGCGGTGCGAGGTATCGAACGCACCCGACCGGACGTCATCCTGATGGACCTGGTGATGCCCGAAATGGACGGCATTGAGGCAATCCAGCAGGTGGTCGTGCGCTGGCCCGAGGCACGCATCCTGGTGCTGACGAGCTTTGCCACCGACGACAAGGTCTTTCCGGCCATCAAGGCCGGCGCACTCGGCTATCTGCTCAAGGATTCCGATCCAGGGGAGGTGGTGGATGCCATCCGGCAGGTCTATCAAGGCGAGCCCTCGCTCCATCCGCGCATCGCCTGGAAGGTAATGCAGGAGCTCTCCCGCCCGCGGGCAGAGCCCCCGACGACCGACCCGTTGACCGAGCGCGAGGTAGAGGTGCTGCGCCTGGTGGCGCAGGGCAAGAGCAACCGCGACATTGCCGGCGAGCTGAGCGTCGCCGAGGGCACGGTGCGCGTGCACGTGAGCAACATCCTGGGCAAGCTGCACCTCGCCAGCCGCACGCAGGCGACACTGTATGCGCTGCGGGAGGGGCTGGCCGCGCTGGACGATGGATGAATAGCTCCAGGCAGCATAACATTTGTCATAGAGCCAGCTGAACGAAACGCTCATCGGACCACCCCCAGGTGGTCCTTTTGCATACCCCAGGTTTTTCCTTTTCACCGATGACAGCGCGCCGATCCCTGGTTATACTGGCAGCAGAATCGTTGACAGGTAGAGAGCATGACGGAACGATGCAGGGTATTGATTGCCGACGACAGTGTGGCAGCCCGGCGCGGGCTGCGCGCAGTGCTCCATTTGCGGCCCGAGATCGAGATCGTAGGCGAGGCGGCGGATGGGCTGGAAGCGGTCGAAGTGGCGCGAGACAGCCGGCCGGACGTCGTGTTGATGGATATGCGCATGCCGCTGATCGACGGCCTGGAAGCGGCGCAGCGCATCAAGGCGCTGGCACCACAGATCAGGGTCGTCATCACCTCGATGGATGCCCACCACCGGGCCGCTGCGCTGGCCGCCGGGGTGGACGCGTTTGTGGTCAAGGGGGGCTCGGCGGACGATCTGCTGTCCGCGATCCTGGATCGTGCGATCCCGGAGGGATAGATGGTATCGCGAATCTTGTGTCAGTCCGGGCTGGGCGAATGGATCACGCACCATTCCCGGTACGCACCACACCGGGTGGCTCTGATCATCCTCTGGCCGGTAACAGTTGTTGCCATGACCGCAATGCTCGGGCAGGGCGTGCGGGAAACAGGCCAATTCAGCATGATCCGCGACGTGCTGCTCACAGCTTATGTGGCGGTCATGCTGTGGTACCTCGTTCACTCGGGAGCTTTTATCGGTTCGCTCACAGACATTCGGCCGCTGATGTTTCCAGGTAGGAAATACGGAGCATGGATCGCTGTGTTGGGCATGATACTGATACTTGGACTGGCTGTCCTCTCTGGTGCCTTTCAGAGCATCGTGCTCCTGGCTATGCTCATTGCAGCGATCTGGATCACCGCCGCCTGGCGACGGGAGGCCAGTTTACACTCAGTCGTTCAGGGCGCTGGGCTCGCCGCCGCTGCCTTTGGCGCATGCCTTCCCCTTCTGAGAAACGGCTTTATCAGCCAACGTGCAGGTTATCTCGTCACGCCCCTAACGGCGCTGGTGTACATTGCTGGCGGGCTGTTGTTCAGGCGTACCGGCCTGGGCGGAGTCCAGCTGCTGGAGAAACGCTTCTTTCCGGCTCTACGCAGCTTCCTCCAGGGCTGCCTGTTGTTCCTTCCTCTGGGCCTCGCCAATGCCGCCGCTGGCTCGCCAGGTTCGGGCTTTACCTGGGTCAGGGAGTGGTGGATGCCCCTCTGGCTTCCCTGGTGGTCGGCCATCTTTGAAGAAACGTGGTTCAGGCTGTTCCTCGTGGGCCTCGCCTATTTGGTACTGCGACCTCTATCCCATGAACGCCCTGCACTCGCTGTCCTGGCCGCCATCCTCTTTGGCGGAGTCACCTTCGGCCTGTCGCACGGCCTGACGATGGACAGATTTCTGACGACGGGACTGCTTTATGGCGTTCCCTTTGCAACCGTATTCGCCAAGCGTGACTGGGAGCACGCCGTGGGTGCGCACTACATGGTGAATCTCATCCCATGGCTGATGGTCTTTCTGGAGACGTGCGGATAGGGTGGGCAATGAGCAAAGGGTGCATTGCAAAGCCCGTAGTGGAATCGATTGAATGAAAGGAGTTGTGTGACCATTGAGCCCATCCTATGCGTGAGCATGTATCGGGCGGAGAAAGGGGGAAGGATAGTGACGAGAACCAGAATCGGGTACATGATCGCGCCTGCCTTGATGCTCACATTGCTGCTTGGCGCTTGTGGCGGGCACGCTGCCAGCGAAACCGTGCCGCCGGACCTCCCCGGCCCGGTGCT
>JAFGIA010000122.1 GCA_016929795.1 Anaerolineae bacterium | reverse complement strand
GACTATGTGCTGATCGAGTCAGGCGCGTCCGTGTCGGCAGAAGTGGACCTGGCAAAGGTGTATGACCTGGCAGAGGCCGGGACATACACGGTGCAGTTCGTGTCGCCGACGATCTCGGACGTGGCGAGAACGCGCGCCGAGATGGCAACGACGGTTGACGAGTTGGGGCCGGTGAGCATCCCGTCGGAGGCGATCCTGATCGAGGTCGAGGGAGAGGGAGGAGCGCCCGCTGCCGCCGGAACGACGGACAGGGCGACGACGATCACAGGCACGGTGGCGGACGTCTCGCCGAGTGCGCGGATCGTGACGTTCGTGCAGGCAGTCGACGGGGTGAGCGTCGTGGCGCTGACCGAGGGAAGTGAGCTGGTGGGCGCCGACGGGGCCGGGATTGCGCTGCGGGAGGTGCGGCCAGGGGTAATCATCGAAGCGACAGGGCAACGCGGTAAAGCGGATGCTCTGCTTGCAAGCCAGGTGCGCGTTGTGGCAGATATGTATCTCGGCTGGAAGCAGTACACGAACAGGGCCTATGAGTTCGCCTTTCGCTATCCACCAACCTGGCTGCTCGAAGAGGAGGCGAACCTGGTCAGACTGAAGCAGGGAACGCTGCTGATCACCATCGCTTTCCGGCGGCCGGATGAGCATGTGCAGTCCGTCGGGAGTGGAATGCCGGCCGGCGAGATCAAAGGCCGGGGGACCATCGAGATCCTCGGGCAAGAGGTCGAAGAGCAGGCACTCGTGTACGAAGGTAAGGTCAAGGCATTGACATACGATGCACACGTTGCAAGCCTCGTGCTCAACATCCGGTTCGAGGATATGGCTGCTGTGGATTATCGAGCGACCGACATCCCGGACGCAATGCAGCACGAGGTGGATCAGATCGTCGGTTCCTTATCGTCCACCGCGACAGGATCAGGGACCGAGGGCCGGTAGAAAAGGAGCCGAATGATACAGATTTTTCGTGACAACCAGCCGGTACGAGAACGTCGCACCGCAGTTTGGAGCACACATCATGGACGACCATTTTCGGGCACTGGGCTGATCGCTTTGCCCGCTGCCGCTACGACGCGCACGTCACACAGATGTCTGTCCCCTGCTGCGCGGTTGTCATGCACGTGGCCTACAATCAGGGCCATCTGTCATGAGGAGGTATGGTGATGAAAGCACAAGGGAGCACAAGCACTATCAAGTCGTGGTATCTACTGTCTGTCTTGGTATTCTTGTGCATGGGCATGTTTGCCCTCGTCGCGTGTAGCGAGGGAGTAGAAACCCCGTGGCCCACGCCTGACCTGCCCGATGCACTGCCTCACTCGATGAAGGGATACGAGCTGTATAGCTGGCAGGCAGGCGAGGGATGGCGATTTACGCTCATCACGGGCACCAACCGGTCCAAGCGGTACGACGAGATCGTCGGGACGAGCAACGTTGTGACCGGGACCGAACGGATCAGAGCGTCGGTGGAAGGCAGGGAGAACCTGACGGTCGTGCTGGAGCGGCTGCCGGCCGGAGAGGCGGTCACCTGGCGCAGTGGGCGCTGGCTCGAAGGCACGCAGGGAGCGGCCATCTTGCTGCCTGATCGAGTGTTGGTCGAGGAGATCGAGGCGACGTGCCGGCGCCTGGGCATTCAGCTCGAGATTGTCGAGTAGCCGTTCGCCGGCGAACAGGGGGAGGGGAGACCAATGAAGAACGCCGCCGGGTGCGATGAGGCTGCGATGTATGAGATCAGGGTGAGAGGCATTCTCGACGAGGGCTGGTCAGAGTGGCTCGATGGGATGGAGATCACGCCCATGGAGAGCGGAGAGACGGCACTAGCCGGCGTGGTCCGCGACCAGGCAGCCCTGCACGGCCTCCTGATAAAGATCCGGGACCTGGGATTGCCCCTATTGTGCGTCGAGAAAAAGTGAAAATGGGGAGGGAACGAGATGCCAGAAGAAAGCAAGACACACACAGGGTTGGCGTTGCTGTTCGGAGCCCTGGCATTGGCTGCGGCCTTGATGCTCACGTTGGCTGTGGTCTGGATGTTCGTAGGGCGAGCGGATGCATCGCTCGAGCCTGAGCCTCGGCGGGCAGGCGCGTTGTCGCCAGAGGTAGCCACGGTGGCTGCCGGCACGGCGGGTCCTGGCGAGCCAACCGTGACGCCGTCTGAAGGCGCGAAAGGCACGGGGGATGCCTTCGCACTCGATTCCCTCGTCGAGCTTGAGCGCCGGGGCAAGGGGACCGTGCGCGACCTCGTCTATGCGCCGGATGGGCGCGAGGCAGCCGTGGTCGCCTCGCTCGGCGTCTACTTTTACCAGCCCGACACACTCGATCTCTTGCGCCGGTTCGAGGCGCCTTCCGCGTACGATTCCGCGGCGTTCGCGCCTGATTGGAGCCTGGTGGCATGGGTTGAGGGGCGGCAGGTGCAGCTCCTGGACATGCGTAACGGCGACGTGGTGCGTGTACTCGACGTGGGGGAAGGCAGGCCTGCGTCGCCTTCCTTTTCCCCTGACTCGCGCCTCGTCGCGGCCGTCGTCTTTGCGCCCGGCGAAGAGGTGTATACCGGCGACATAGTCCTCTGGCGCGTGGCCGATGGAGAGGTGGTGGACCGCTGGGATGCCGGTGCGGCGGCCCTGGCCTTTGCCCCTGATGGTACCCTCGTTTCGTGGTACGCCATGTCCGGCATCCACCTGTGGGCCGTACCTGGCGGTGAATCGCTGGGCGCCGTCGAAGTGTGGCCGGCCGACATCGCGTTCTCAACCGATGGCGACGTGATGGCCGTGAGCGGAATGGGCGAGGTGCGCCTGTGGCGCACGTCCGATTGGTCCTTTCTGAAATCGATCCCGATCAACTCTGACGAACTCGGCCAGGTCGCGATCTCCCCGGATGGAACCTGCGTCGCAGCCGCCACTGCGAACGGCATCCGGCTGTGGCAGGTCACCGGCAACGGCCCACCGGCAACGCTTGATGCTGAACCGGATGAACCTGTTCGCGCACTCGCCTTTTCGCCTGATGGCGAGGTGCTGGCGTGTGCGCAAAGAGCACTGTCGTTCGTGCGCGTGTCCGACGGCGAGGTGCTGCGCGCGGTAGCCGGGTTCCTGCCTCCGGTGCGCAGCGTCGTCGCTTCGCCGGCCGGTAGTGCCGTCGCCGCAGTCGTCGACCTGCTCGATATGTGGGGTTCGACCGCGGCGAGCGTGTATGTGTGGCACGTCGACGATGCTGATTGGCAGCAACTGCCGGCAGCCGGCCCCGCGCTGAGCGTTGCATACGCACCCGACGGCGCGTTGCTGGCAGCGGGTGGCTGGGACGGCCGCGTGCGGCTCGTCGACCTGGCGAGTGGCGAACTGGCGAGCACGATCGAGGCACACGAAAAGCAGGTGCAGAGCGTCGCCTTTGCACCCGATGGCCAGTCGCTCGCATCGAGCTCTATGGGTGAGGTGCGTGTGTGGCACGCAGAGGACGGCGCGCTCGTGCACGTCCTCGCGCCCCCCGATGCAGGTTGGATCGAGCGCGTCGCTTTCTCACCCGATGGCAGTCTGCTCGCAGCCCTCTGGAACGGTCGCGTCTGGCTGTGGCGCACGACGGATTGGACGCTGGCGCACGCACTGGTGACAGAGGACGACGGCTATCCGGGCCAGATCGTCTTTGCGCCCGATGGCTCCACGGTCGCCCTCGCCAGGCAAGGCCAGGTGCGCCTGTGGCGCCTGCCCAACGCCGAATTCCTGCACGTGCTCGACCTCGGGGCGCCAGGCGAGGGAGCGGTTGTGTACACGCCCGACGGCTCGCTGCTCGCCGCCGGCGCAGGCTCCGAGATCGAAGTGTGGCGCGTGGCCGGCGGCGACCGGCTGTACACGCTGGACGGCCACAGGAGCACGGTGAACAGCGTCTCATTCCTGCCTGATGGGCAGCGGTTCGTGTCCGCATCGCAGGATGGGACTGTGCGGTTGTGGGGGCCGGGAGAGTGATGTTCATGGACCGTACTGTCGCAGTTCGCGAAAAGCCGGCAAGGCGGAATCTACTTGTCACCTGGAGGTGCACCATGCAAACGCCGACTCGTTTCCTTCCAAGCGCCCTGTTTGTCATCATGATCCCCTTGATATCATTCGGAGCACAGGACAGTCAGGTGTCTCTCGCGCAAGCTGCTCCTTCTGCTTGCGCATCGTGGCAGGCCACCTACTTTGACGATACGCGCGGTTACCAGGCCGCGCCTGTGGTGAGGCGCGAGGACCCACAGATCGACTTTGATTGGGGTTACGGAGCGCCCGCGCCGGGCATGGTCGCCGACCATTTCTCTGTACGCTGGCAGTGCACGGCTTACTTTGCAGCCGGCACCTACCGCTTCACGGCAACCAGCGACGACGGCCTGCGGCTCTATGTGGACGGCCAGCCGGTGATTGACGAGTGGTTCGATCATCCCGTGCGGACGTTCACCGGCGAGACGGCACTGGCGGAGGGCGATCACGAGGTGATTGTCACCTATTACGAAAACACGGGCGTCGCTGTGGCCAAAGTGTCGTGGTCGTCCGTAGACGCGTCCCCCGCCGGCTGGCAGGCCGAGTACTTTGACAACCGCTGGCTGGGCGGCGCCCCCGTCCTCACCCGCACCGACGAGTCGATCGACTTTGACTGGGGCTACGGCTCGCCCGATCCTGGCATTCCACGTGACAACTTTTCCGCATCGTGGACGCGCACCGTCGACCTGGCACCGGGCACCTACCGCTTCACCACAACGGCAGACGACGGCGTGCGCTTGTGGGTCGGCGGGCAGGTGGTGATCGACTGCTGGTGGGACCAATGGGCGCAGTCGCACTCGGCGACGGTGTATGTACCGGGCCAAGTGGAGATCCACATGGAAACCTACGAGCACACCGGCGTAGCCGTTGCCCGGCTGCAGTCGGCGCGGGTGGACAACACGTCACCGGGCGACGTCACGGTCGACGATGGCGATCAGGAGTTCAGTACAGGGGGCGCCGCTGACACCTGGCACGCAGTTTCGGAAAGACATCGCGGCGACCTGCTGTGGACGTGGACCAACGACCGGGTTCGCTCCAACTACAACTGGGCGCGCTGGTACCCCGCGCTGTCGTCTGGCCGCTACGAGGTGTTTGTCTACGTGCCCGCGCACAACGCCACAACTTCGCAGGCGCGATACTGGATCTCGCACTGTGATGGCCTGACCCTGCGCGTGGTGGACCAATCGGCACACCGCGGTGATTGGGTCTCACTCGGCACCTACCTGTTCCAGGGTACGCGTCGAGACTATCTCTCACTGGCTGACGTGACCTTTGAACCGTACCTCTCTCAAAAGATCGCCTTCGATGCGGCACGGTGGGAGGCTCGTTGATCCACTGTCGGAGATCTGGCACACTGAATTGGCACGTCCCGCCGGGATGGAGCAAAGTGTGACCTATCCAACCTGGACAGAGTGGAATCATGGATGAAAAAGCACTGGTCGAATCGGCACGCGAGGGGAGCGCCTGCGCGTTCAACCAACTCGTCCTTCTCTACCAAAGCATGGCCTACAACGTCGCGTACCGTATCCTTAACAATCCAGACGCGGCGGCTGATGCGACGCAGGATGCCTTTCTATCTGCTCCCTCTGCGACGAGCGATAGAATCTCGCGCTCGCGGCACGACAGGCATACCTCGTCGTGAGTTCTGGCTATCGATGGCTGCATAGGTCACTCCCTTCTCGTTTTCCCGCTCCGGCCACGTCCCACCTGTGGCACGGAACCGAGATGCAATGTTTTGTTTGTTGTTGTTCTGCATCCCCAGTGAAAAAAGAAAGTGAAGAACAACAACAACAAAACAAGAGAAAACAAACGACCGATTCCACACCTGGGACAGACGGTTCTTTGCGTTCCACCGACGGAACGCAGCTGTGGAACGTGCAGATGCTGATGGGCAACACCGCGGCACGAACTCGAGTCGTACAGAGTTACCCGCTCGATTCCGTATCATTTGCCGCGGCGTGCCCGCTGTTCTTGCAGCCGGTGCCCCCTCATGCTGTTGTAGATCCTGGCCCACAGCGGTGCGATGCGCTGGAGTTCCGGGCATTCGTCGAGCATCGGCCAGCCCATGAGCTGCTCCCCGTCGACCCAGGCTCTTCGGAGCAGCGCCGTCTCGTCGGGCGTGAGGCGCGCCAGTCGCATGAACTCGTCGGGCGGCGGGTCCCCTTCCCTCAGCCGATTGACGATGTAGCCGGCCGGGTTCTCCATCCATTCCTGCTCTGGTGCCCAGGTCCACCAGTGCCACGCGCGCACGACGTTCGGATCGACGCCCATCTCGAACAGTTCGTGGAAGGGCCGGCCGATGATCCCCGCCTCTTGCAGCGCCTCGCGAAGATGATCATTGTCGCCGGTTTTTTGTTCCGGCAACCGGTGGTTGATCTGCGGCTCGGCTTTGCTCGCCGATAGCTTTCCCTCCGTGATGCGCACGAGAGGCTGCAAGACAAGACGGCGATCGACATGGTCCACGCGCAGCCAGCCGAGCGTTTGGAGCCGGTTCAAGTGACGGTAGAGCGTGGTGCGTGGCCGGTCGACAGTCTCGGCCAGCTCGTCGGGCGTGTAGGGCCGGCTGCGCCGGTACTTGTTGTCCCAACAGATGCCCAGAATGCGCGCCATGGTGACGATGACATTGTCCTCGACGTCGGCGCAGGCAATGTCCGTGGGCAGCTTGATGTAGTCAGGTGGATACGGCGAGCCGGTCATGTGCCGACCTCGTCGAGATGGAGTTCGAGTTGGACAAGAGTCGGATGGGCGTAGCGGATGGAGATAAACAGGTCGATGAGCTCGACGAGCAAACGATCCGTTTCCTGATCGTGCGGCACACGCCAGTAGACATCGTCGTCCGTCTGCACGAGCTGCGCCTGCCCGTTTGCCAGTAGAGCGGCCAGCCGTTGGCCCGTGTCGCCGTGCTCGATCAGGATGTCCTGCCCGTCGAGCGTGTAGAGGACTGCTACTCGGTGCCCGCGCAGCAGGCCGAAGGAGTAGCAGGGTCGGTCTTGCAGCGCTTGTTCTGCGATAGGCATTGTTTCACCTCCCACGGTTTATTGAACAGCGTTCGGAGTTGACCACCGAGAGAGAGTATCACGCTCGTCTCGGCATCGTCCAAGCGGCCCAGGATGAAT
>JAFGIA010000121.1 GCA_016929795.1 Anaerolineae bacterium | reverse complement strand
GCAGTCAAGCCCTCCAGCGCCGAGGGTACTTGGGACGCAGGTCCCTGGGAGAGTAGGTCGCTGCCAGAAGAACCTTTTTTTATTTCCAGCGTATAGTACGGTGAAGCACCGCCGCTTTCGCCGGTCGCAGGCCGGCCTGATCAGAACCAACGCTTTGTCTGATGCACGGGCCGGTCTCTGACCGAGCCCGTTGACAAAATCCTTCAATTGTATACAAGGAGAAAGGACCATGACGGAAGAAAGACCAACCATCACCGAGGAGCAGGGACCCTCTGGGGGCGAGCGCACGGCGACCAGCGATCTGCTGCAGGAGCTGCAATCTCTGGGCCGGCAGCTCGGCGACGCCTTTACGGCGCTGTGGGAGAGTGAAGAGAGCCGCCGGGTGCGCCAGGAGATCAAGGAAGGGTTCGTGGAGCTGAGCCAGGAGCTCGACCAGGCGGTCAAGTCGGCCCAGGAGAGCGAGGCGGCGAAAGAGTTCTCTCACCAGGTAAAAGAGACGGTCGAGCGCGCCCGCGAGGGTGAGATTGCCGAAAAGCTTGAGACGATCCTTTCGGATGGGCTGAAAAAGCTCAATCAAGAACTGGCCAAAGTGACGCGCTCGCTCGAAACGCGCCAGAGTGGAGCCCCAGAGGACGCGCCGGAAGGCGACATAGAAGCCGAGTTATGAAGTTCGAAGCAGTGCAGCCCGGCCTCACGGGTGAAGTGCGCCTCACTGTGGCCCGCGAGCATACAGCGCGCCACCTGGGAAGCGGTGGCGTGGAAGTGCTGGCGACGCCACAGATGGTGCTTTTGATGGAGCGCGCGGGTGTCGCCGCCGTCGATCACCTGCTGCCCGAGGGCTATCGCACCGTCGGTGTGCACCTCGACGTGCGCCACCTGGCACCCACCCCCGTCGGGTTCGAGGTTGTTGCCACGGCCACTCTCCTCGAGGTCGATGGCAGGCGCCTCACCTTCGCGGTAACGGTGCACGATGGACAGGAGGTCGTCGGCGAGGGCACTCACCACCGCTTTATCATCGACGTCGCCGAGTTTGGCACGCGCGTCGAGCGCAAGGCAGCGAGCCACAAGTAATAACCTCGCGCGTGAAACAAGATGGCCCGGCAAGGTGTGCATACCTTGCCGGGCCATCTTGTTGTGTGTGAAGCCAACCCTGTGTGTCGCCCTGGATCAGTTCGTTCGGACCTGGATGGCGGCACTCCTGCTTAACACCTGGTAAGGGCTCAACTGCACGACGACAACGTCCAGCCAGTACACGTCGTTTTTGTGTAATTTGTAGGAATCGGTGAACCCAAAGTTTACTGCCAGCTCTGTCCGGTCGGTGGCAGGTGCAACGGCCATAGGCCCCCGATCCTTTTGATGCCAGAAGCGTACCTCAAACCCCTGGTTAAAGGCCAGAGTGCCGCTCCAGGTCCAGCGGACAGTGGTGGGCTGGCTGGTGCTGACTGTGTCGTTGGGGCTGGGAAAGAGGATCTGCGGCGCAGGCAGCAGGTGCGCATCCACCGCCGTGGGCGCTGGGGGGACCGCCGCCGGCGGCGGTCCCCACGAGATGCGCTGGTTGGTCCACGGCTCGGGGGCGGCGTCATAGCTGCCCCCTGTCGGCAGGTCCACTACCTTTTTCACGCTGCCTCCCTGGCGGTCCATCGTGTATAGCGCCCACACGCCAGACCGGTCGGAGAGGAAGGCGATGGCCTGGCCGTCGGGCGAGAAGGCGGCCGGTCCATCGCGGCCGGCGTGATCGGTCAGGCGGGTGGGCGAGCCGCCGCTGAGGCCCGTGCGGTAGATGTCCCAGTTGCCGGCTTGCTCTCGCAGGAAGAGGAGCTCACTGGCCGTGCCGTCGTTGGGAATGTCGTGGGGATTGGCGGTGATCGCTTGCGGCTTTTGTCCGATCGTCATGCGCCACGTGCCACAGATGGTGTCGCTGCCCCACCCATAGTCGCAGCCCTGGAAGGCGATCTGCCAGGTGGGCAGCCACACCGGGTGGTCGCCGATGATGAACTTGGTCGTCGGGCTGCCGACAGGGTCTTGGTTGGTGTAGAGGCGATAGACCCCATCTCCCTGGCGAGAGGAGCTGAATACTATGAGCGACCCATCCGGCGCCCAGGTGGGCAGGTGATCGTCCGCAAAGTTGGACAGTTTCTGCCAGTCGGTGCCGTCGTATTTCAGGTCCCACAGGTCGTCCTTGCCACCGCCAAAGCCATTGACCGTGATGCGCCGGCCATTCGGGCTGAAATCGGGCTGGTGGACATGGTCGGCGAGGGCACGCAGGCCGCTGCCGTCGGGTTTGACGAGGTAGAGGGTGTAGCTCTTGAGCCCTGTGTTGTAGACGGCAAAGGCGATCTGGCCGCTGCCTGCCGCGGCCGCCGGTGGGGTCGTCGCCGCCGGCTTGGGCCGGGCCGTCGGGGCGGGGCTGCCGGCAACGGTGGGGGCGGCGGTGGGGCCGGCAGCATGGACCGGGGTTGAGGTGGGCACGAGGTCCGGTGTGGCGCTCGGCGGCTGTGTCGGGGTTCGCGTGCCGGTTGGTGTTGGCGTGTGCGTCGGCGTTGGGGTTCGAGTCGACGTGGCGGTTCGAGTGGGCTCTGGGGTGTGGGTTGGTTTCGGCGTGTGGGTGGGCCGCGGCGTGTGTGTGGGTCCGGCGGTGCGCGTGGGCGCTGCGGCCTGGTACGTGGCCACAATCGGGGCGGCGATCCTTTGTGCCTGGGCGTCTACCTCTGCCAGCGACGGTCCGCCACACGCGATGCACAAGATCGGCACGACCAGGCACAAGATGAGCGCAACAGGGTTCGTGTTCTGTTTCATAGCCCTACGTCCTCTCACCTCGCCAGCCTTTGTATCAAGGTTGTATCATCTCAATAAAGAGGGGGAAAGTTGGGGTGTGTGCGGGCATCGCACACACCCCAACCCCCGATTATTGAGCAGATACTCAAGGTCGCCATAAGAAGGTTGAAACCCTATAGAAAAAGACGGCGTACTCTTTGCCACTCTGCAGTTTCCACGCTCGGATCACCAGGGGTTCTTCGTCGTCGCGGATCACGACGACTGTGTACACACCCGGGGCCAGTTTCACAGATTTTTCCGGAGCTTCAGAGCGAGGGTTCAGGGGGGTGGTTTGGTAGCTGGTGCAGGTTGGGCAGGCTTCGATCGTCGTCGCCCGGGAGTTGGGTCCCTGGGCACCAAAGAGCACGTCGATTGCCGCCTGGGAGTCGTTGGCAATGACGACGACGGCCGTCCCGCTCGGAGCGCTGCCCGTGGCAGCGAGTGGCTCGCGTTCCTCAAAAGGGCCGTCAAGAGCCGCCTGTACCCGTTTGTCGATGTCGAGTGCTTGCTGGGCGGCCTGGGCGCGCTCGGCCTGGGCGGTGGTGGCATAGTCCTCGATCACTTCGGTGTACAGGCTGGCGGCCTGCTCCAGGCTGCCAGCCTGATGTTTGGTCAGCCCACAGCGATACAGGGCGCCAGGCAGTGCTTCTTTCGCTTCGGCAGCGTACAGCGTGCCGGCTGCCGCCAGGTCGCGGAGCAGAGGCAGGGCGTCGCACTCCTGGCCAGCCGAGATCGCTGCCTCAGCCTCCTCGTAGAGGCTGGTGGCCTGGGCGCGGGCTTGATCGGCCGCGGGCGTGTCGGGGAAGTGGGTGAGGATGATCTGATAGAGTTCGAGCGCCCGCTGGCGGTTGTTCGAGGCCAGCAGCTCGCCGGCCCACGCGACATAGCTATCGGCAGCCAGGCCGGCTGCTTGCGCCCCGGCTGTGGTGTCCGGGTATTCGTCAAGGAGCACCCGGTACTTTTCACTGGCCTGCTCGTACTTGCCCGCCGAGCGCAATGTGCCGGCCCACTCGGCCAGTGTCTCGGCGGCCAGGTGGAGGGCGCCTTCTGCGACTGGAAGATCGAGATAGTGGGTGTGGAGCTCCTCGTATCGATCGAGCGCTGGCGCATATTCTCCTGCCGCCCGCAAGGTCTGCGCCCACTCGTGGAGCGTCTCGGCGGCGAGCGCCCGCGCCTCGCGCCCTGGGGGTGTGTCGGGAAATTCGTCGTGAGCCGCCTGGTATTTTTCGAGGGTGGCCTGATAGTCGCCGGCCGCGTGCAGGCTGGCCGCCCATGTGCAATAGAGCGCGGCTGCCGCTGTGGCCGCTTCTTTTCCGGCTGCCGTCTCGGCGTAGCCGGCGAGAATGTCGTGGTATTTGTCGATGGCTGCCTGGTATTCGCCGGCCGCCGACAGGTGAGTGGCCCACGCTGCCAGGGTTTCGGCTGCTCTATCCGGTGCTGCGGCGCCGGCGGGGGTGTCGCGATATTCCACTTCGATCACCCGGTATTTGTCCAAGGCGCCCTGGTAGTCGCCGGCTTGATGGAGTTGCCTGGCCCACAGGTCATAGGTAGCAGCGTTCTGATCTGGCGCTTGCTGTCCTGCCGGTGTGTGCGCATAGTCGGCGAGGATGATGTCGTACTTTTGAATCGCCGCCTCGTACTCGCCCCGGTCACGCAACTCTGTGGCCCACTGGCCATACACCTCGGCAGCGAGCGACGCCGCCTCTCGCCCCACCTCTGTCGCCGAGAACTCGGCCTCGACGATCTGCGCCTGCTCGATGGCTTGCTGGTACTTGCCTTCCTGGCGCAGGTGCGCTGCCCATCGGGTATACGTCTCGGCAGCCTGTGCCTCGGCCTGCTTCCCTGCCGGCGTGTCGCCATAATCGATCGACGCGATCCGGTATTTGCCCATCGCCGCCTGGTAGTCGCCCGCATCCCTCAGGGCATTGGCCCACTCGACGTAGGTGGTGGCAGCCGCTTCCCGAGCGGCGGCGACCAGCTTGCTCCGGGGGTAGCGGTCGAGGTGCGCTTCGTAGCCGGTGACGGCGATGGCATATTCCCCGCGCTGCCGGACATTGTTGGCAAAGACGAGCAGGCTGCATTCCACGCGCCGGCCTTCGGCTGCCGCAACGTCGGCTGTCGGTGCCAGCTTGTAGAGGTTGATGGTGCGGGTCAGGTGCTGCAGTGCGGTGCGGCAATCCGCGGCCTGGTACGCTGCCAGGCCGGCCGCCTTTTCCTGTTGGCCAAAGAAGGCATAGGTCGTGAGGGCGGCCGCCTCGGCCACGAGGAGGATCAGGGCGACGCTCACGGCAACGGCCAGAGGGGGCCGGCTCGGAGAAGCGAGGGCGTGGGCGAATGGCTGCTGCTCGCGGCGCGCCAGGCGCCACCCGTCGACGGCCATCCAGAGGAGCCAACAGCCGGTAAGGGTCCACCACGCCGCAGGCGGCAGCAGGCCACTGTGCCACCAGGCCACGGCCAACAGGCCGGCGAATATCAGAAAGTGGATCAACCAGCGCCACCAGCGCCGCAGGTAGAGGTAGCCCAGGCCCAGGCCGGTCAGGTTCAACAGGCCGGCCGCCAGAGGCGGGAGCGGCGTCCCGGGCGAGGTTGGCGCCCCGGTCTCTCCTCTCTCCAGGGGCACGGCCGGGAGTGTGACCGGGGCGAGTCTTTGCATCTTGGGCAGGCCAGGGGTGGGCGCCGGCGTCTCTTCTTCCATTCTCACCATGGAGAGCGGTGCCGGGCCTGCGCCGGGAGGAGCGAATACCTGGCCGTTTTCCCACCAGAGGTGGGCATAGACCCGTGCCTGGTCGTGGTCCAGGGTAAAGTGGTGGATGCATGCCTTGCACACCAGCCAGGTCGTGGCCTCGCCGGCTACCTGGGCGGCGACTGTGTGGCGCATGGGAGATTGGCATAGATCTTGGTAGGAAGAGATCCCGGCCGCTGCCAGCCGATCGCGGTGCCGCTCGTAATAGTCCCGCCAGAAACTGGGCGACCCGGCCACCTGTGCTGTGGTGAGCAGGTAGCCATCCGGCTGGAGGATGGCAACGCCGCAGATGTCGCATTGGGCTGTTCCACTCATGGGGCTTACCGTACCTTCCACCAGATCTCACACGGCTCGAGGTAGTTGCCATTCCTGTCGATGACGGTCAAGCGCAGGCCATAGCGCCCCGAAGGGACGGTGCTGGTGTTGAGCATCATCAGCTCACCATTCACCACTGGCTCGGTCTTTTCCAGCAAGAAGGCCCATCCACTGCCGCCCTGGCCCCACCACTCTATTTTGTACCGCTGAAAGTTTTCGAGCGTGGCGCTGCCCATGATATAGACGCGGCCGCTGATCGTCGCGCCGGGCTCCGGGTAGACGATGCAGGCGTTGGCGTGGGGGCAGTGGGCGCTCGCCTTTTCCACTGTCCAGGGCTGGGCGCCGGCTGCCAGGGGGGGGCGGTGGTAGCGGCCCGGATCGATGGGGCATTGGCAGGGCCTGTAGCTTTCTTCTTCTGTGTCGGGAAACCACCACCAGCAGTTGCAGTCGTCCGGCTCGTAGGGCCAGGTGGTGCTGCCTGTCTTTTGCACGTAGGAAGGTGCACTGCCTGTGTAGCTGTAGGCGCCAGCGACGAGGCAGTAGTTCTCTTTTTCGCCTGGCGGGACGGTGAGCATGATGTCTTCGGGGCCTTGCAGCTTGACCGTCAGGGTCGCCCCGGTTTCATTGCTCACCTGCACCAGTACAGGAAAGGGCGAGCAGGTACGTGGTGCGGGTGGAGCGGTGGGTGTTTTTGCGGGTGAGGGAGTGGCGGTGCGCGTGGGCGCGGGGGTTGCAGTGGGGGGAGGGCTTGGGGTGGGGGTGGCACTGGCCGTCGCGGTGGGCATAGGAGTAGATGTGGGCGGGTATGTCGCGGTGTGGGTTGGCGTGGACGTGGATGTGGGGGGACGTGTCGGCGTATGGGAGGGGGTGTGTGTCACGGTTGGAGTGGCTGTGATGGCCAGGGAGGGAGTAGCGGTTGGTTTTTCGGCCTGGGTTGTTTCTCCGGCATAGATGGCCGCTGCCATGTCAGTGGCGACGGCATCTTCTGGCGGCGTCGATTGGCAGGCAGTGGAGAAGAGGAGAGCTGCCAGCAACCCAAACGACCATCGGCTGCTTCTGCCCATCACGACGCCTCACCACGGTTGTCAGATGCAGATCCAGTATCATCTCAATAAAGGGGGGGAGTTGGGGTGTGTGCGGGCACCGCACACGCCCCAACTCCCGGCTTTTTGGGATGATACCAGATCCATTATACAATGGCGTATGGCGCGTGTCAAGAGTGGCGAAGGCAAGACAGGTACGGAAAGAAAGCGGCCAAGGCCGTGACATCGTGTGTAAATTCGCCATCGGCAGGGCGCACAGCCGTGCGCCCCTACAATTTACACCACTTGCCTTATTCGAAAGGTATTGGGGCTAGAGTGGTTTTTCATAGACTCGATAGGTTTTGTAGATCGTTCCGCCCAGGCGCTCGATGATGCGATTCATCATGTCGTTCGACTCGAGGATCCACGACATCTCGCACCACTCGTAGCCCTTCTGGAACGCCGACCGCGCCGTCTCGACATAGAAGAGGGCATCGATGCCCAGTGCTCTGTACTCGGGGATCACGCCCATGATCATGAGGCGGAAGGTGTCGATCTGGCGCCGGTTGAGCAAGAAGCGCACCAGTGTCACCGGCAGGCTCCACGAGTTGGGCTGCGGCCGCGCGCGGCGCATCGCCTGGTTCACATCGGGGATGCCCAGGCAAATCCCGACTGGCTTGCCGTCGACCTCGGCGATGTAGACGATGTCGGGATCGACGATGAACTTGAGCTCGTCGCCCAGGTGCTCGATTTCGTGGTCGGTCATGGCCACAAAGCCCCAGTTGACTTCCCATGCCTTGTTGTACACCTCTTTGGCGATCTGCACCTCGCGGTCCCAATGTTTCATGTCGATGTTGCGCACCACCAGGTTCGATCGCTGGCGCGCCTGGTCGGCCACGTGGAGAAACTTTTGCGGCAGCCGCTTGACGTCCTTGTCGAAAATGTCTGTGCGCAGGATCCAGGCCCACAGGTCCTGGGCTTTTTCGAAACCCGCGCCTTCAATCAGGTCTTGATAGTAGGGCGGGTTGTAGGTCATCATGATGACGGGCGGCGCGTCGTAGCCGTCGACGAGCAGGCCGACCTCTTCATTCTGTGAAAAGTTCTCAGGGCCGCGGATCGCCTCCATCCCCCGCTCACGCAGCCACTCGGCGGCTGTGTCTAGCAGCACGCCCGCCACGCGGGGATCGTTCACCGTCTCGAAAAAGCCGAAAAAGCCAACCCTGTCGCCATGGACCTCGTTGTGGCGGTGGTTGATGTGCGCACTGATCGTCCCCACGACCTCGCCTGCGCGTTCCGCCAGGAAGAGCTGGACGTCCGCATGCTCGTGGAAGGGGTGGCGGCCGGGGGTCAACATTTTGACCCGGTCGCCGAACAGGGGGGGCACCCAGTTTGGATCGTTGCGGTAGAGCCGCCACGGGAACCGGGCAAAGGTCTGGCGCTGCGTCTCGGTAGTCACTGGCGTGATTTGAATGCCGCCATTGGTCATTTGTCGCCTCCTCGTCGTCGATGGCCCTGTGTGGGCCGGCTTATTATACCTCACTTGGTTGAAAACGACAAGCCTGCGACGATAGCGCTGAGCAAAGGATGTGGGCAGCAAAACAAACAACCCCTCCCGCAGGAGGGGCTGTGTTGTGGTAACAAGCACCAATGAAACCGGCACCAGGTGCGTTGCACCCAACGGCAGGTGCAACGCACCAACGTGTAGGTTTCATTTCGGCCCCAGTTTAGTACTCGGGCATCGGCGGCGCCGCCGGCTTTTCGGGCTCTGGGATGTCGCTGATGAGTGCCTCGGTGGTCAGGATCATGGCCCCGATGCTGGCCGCGTTCTCGACCGCGCTGCGTGTCACCTTCACCGGGTCGATGATCCCGCGCTCCAGCATGTCCACGTACTCGTTGCGCAGCACGTCGTAGCCCACCTTCTTGTTGTCCTGCTCGCGCTGCTGCCGCTGTACGTTCTCCACGATCACGGCCCCGTCCTTGCCCGCGTTGACCGCCAACTGGCGCATCGGCTCCTCCAGCGCCCGCCGGACAATGACCACGCCCGTCTGCTCGTCGGGGAACTGCATCTGGATATCGGCCAGGGCCGGGATGGCATTGATCAGCGCCACGCCGCCGCCGGGCACGATGCCCTCTTCCACCGCCGCGCGCGTCGCGCTCAGCGCGTCTTCCACGCGGTGCTTCTTTTCCTTCAGCTCCACCTCGGTGCCGGCGCCCACGCGGATGATCGCCACGCCGCCACTCAGCTTG
>JAFGIA010000120.1 GCA_016929795.1 Anaerolineae bacterium | reverse complement strand
CGGGGCTTGGCGTCGGATCGTTGGACGGGTGGTTGTGCACTACAATAATGGATGGGCAGTTGCGGCGGATGGCGTCGCGGAACACCTCGGCCACGCGGATCATGGTGGTGTTGACGGAGCCGCGATAGATCGTCGGGATATCCACCACCCGGTTCTTGGTGTCGAGCAGGATGACGCGCAGATCTTCCTGGTCGAGCAGGCCCATCTCGGCCATGACCAGGTTGGCGGCGTCGGCCGGGGTGCGGACCTGGCAGCGGTCGGGCGGCCCTTCGACGATCAGGCGCCGGCCGAGCTCGAAGGCGGCCTTGATGCGGGCGGCGGTGGCCGCGCCGATGCCGGGCTGGCGCTGCAGCTCGGTCATGTTCGCCTGAGCCAGGCCGGTGATGCTCTGGAACGAGGCTATCAGGTGGGCGGCGTCCTGGAGATGGTGTGGCGTGCCGGCCAGCACGGCCACGAGCTCGGCGGTGCTGAGGGAGCCCGGGCCGTAGTAGTGCAGGCGGTTGACGGGGCGCTCGCTTTCGGGCAGCTCGCGGATGGTGGGGTAGCGGCGTGGGGCCTTGTCGTACGCCTGGCCGCTGAGCGCCTCGGCCTCGACGGCCATGGCGCCAATGAGGGGCAGTTGTTGAGGCATGAGGTTCCTCCTATTTCATTGGGGATGTGGGGTGGTGAATACGCGCGTATTCACGGCCACCGTAGCTCTCCCTGTTGCAGGGAGATGTTTGTTGCCGGCAGGCGCTCGGCTTGGCGGCGCGCCCAACACTCGTCATCCCAGCACGCGAGGCCAAGCCGCGGTTGGCCGCAGATTGGGCAGGGCGTGTAGACGGGCCGGTAGTCGTCCGCCTCGAAGGCGTTGCGTTCAGCGCGGAAGGTTTCCACGACGTGTCTGCACTGCTTGGTGAAACGGGCGCGATAGGGGCCGCGGCCGCGGTGGATCAGGTTGTAGCGGATGGCGACCTGGATGGCGTCGTGGATTTCGTCGTGGGTCACACCCAGCTCGAGCGCGATCTCGTCGAATGTCTCGCCGCCGAACAATCCGGACAGGATCTCTTTCTCCCACCCGGCGAGGCGTCGTCGCGCGGGCTCGGGGATCAGTCCGAGCTGGAAGGTGAATGCGCTAGGGTTCATGCCCTTGCTCCCTTCGGTTGGATACGAAGCGGCGGTGGATCACCGTCCCGTTGCCCTCGACCGGTGGCCTGATGCCGTCGCGCCAGGCGAGCAGGTAGATGCCTCGTTCCTCTACGACCAGGAACCGCGTCCCGGGCGTAAAGACCCGGTGACCCTGGCCGATGGTGATCCAGTAGGAGCCGGGCAGGGGATTGGCCTGATCGACGGCGGCCAGAAAGTCTGTCTGCGTGTTCACCCTACAGCTCCATGGACGGTTGCCATGCCCACTCGGGTCGGTTGCGTGGCGCTCTCTCTTTGTCTACGCCTTGACCGTTGTGGTCCTGCAAGGCGAGCGCCTGGCGAAAGACGGCGCTGAGATCGGGGAACTGGTGAGCCTGGCCGTTCACCTTGGCGATGACGCACCTGGGGAGATAGTGCGTCACGATGATCGTGGCGACGATCTGTCTCTCTTGTTCCATGGGCAAATCCTTCTCGGTTTGGTTGTGTTGGACCCGAAGGCGCCGGCGCCGGGATCTTGAGATCTCGGCGCCGGCGTCACACGGTGGTGAATGTGTGCTATTCAGAACAGCTCAAGTTGCCTTTCTCCAGCTTGAGCAGGCTGTTCTGGCTGCGGTTCTGTTTTCTCTTCGGGCTGTGACAGCATTGCCTCTCCATGTGGCTCTTGATTTTCTTCCCAGCGCCGGATGGCTTCGGCAAGCGCGCGCGCTGCGATGGCGCGGGCGTTGGGGCGGGTGCAGATGTAGCTGTCGAGCCAGAGGCCCAGGAAGTGATCGCACTTGCTGCAGGTGGAGTAGCCATCCCCACCGGGGAACCCGACCATGCGCGGATGGTCAGGATTGGGATTGATCGGCCCAACCTTTCTCGGACAGGGAGCCATGAAGCCCTGGGGGATGAGGCCGCACTCGCCGTTCTGGATCTTCCACGCGATGAGCTGGTCGCGCGTGGGCCTGGCAGGAAGACTCTTGATGAAGGACATGGTAGATTCCTTCTATATTACCTTCGATGCGTCGTCCTCGACACGGCGCCAGCCGAGACTTGCCCTGAGCGTAGTCGAAGGGTCGATACACTCCCAGTACACACCGTCTTCGTCGCGCAAGACGTCGCCGACAGACATCGAGATGTGGGTCAGGTCGAGCCTCTCGATTAGAGGGCGCGCCTCGCCGTGGGGCGACCAGTTCTCGCCCTGCATCTTGAGCCACGCATCGCTGCGGCCTTTGGCCTGGATGGTGGCCAGGTGGGCGTGGGTTTCCTTCATGTGGGAGACGGTCAGGAGCGGAGTGCCGAGCAAGCCGCTGGCAAAGTAGGTCGGCTGGCGGGCATAGTAGATTTCGAACGTGGGCATGGGCGTGTTCCTTTCCCCTGTCTTTTCTTCGCTGTCCATGGTCGGACCTCGGTAGACCCTGGTGGTTCTGACTCCATGGTAGCGTTGTGCCCGGGTGGTCCATGGACGCAGGCGCCATTTGTTAGACATCCAGGTACTGGCGGCGGTATTGCCCGGGCACTTTCATGCTATCGCCGCTGCGGGGCGGGACGAGTAGCGCTGGCTGGCTTTCTACGACAGCCAGGAAGTCAAACGCGGCGGGCACGTCTATCTCTTTCACCTTGTGCGGGATGCGTTCTGGGAAGTTGTAGGCAAAGCCGTTGTCGTATCGGATCGGCCAGTCGGTTCGGCAGCCGGAACCGTACACAACACGTACTTGCCAGTGGCCGCGGCCAAAGTAGAGGTCAGCGTAAGCCATTGGTCACCTCCCTGCAGAACTCCTCGATGTTTCTGGCGTTCAGGATGCAGCCGGCGCGCCGGTCCAGATCCTGGTAGCCGTCGATGAACTTGGCCGGCGCCTGCGTCAGCCCGCCGTGACCGGTGTGCTGGAATACGGCCAGCCGGTAGCGTGCGTAGCGGAGCCACAGTGACGAGTCGGCAGAGCGGCGTACGGCCGGAGCTCGGTGATTGCTTTTGGCCAGTTGCAGCCAAAGATGTGAAACCGGCCCGGATGCTGCCAGCACAGCTCGACCAGGCCGTCGAGCATCCGCTCGTCCTTCTCGCGCATGAGCGTCACCAGCCCGCCGATGCCGACGACCTCGGCGTGGTCGAGGTATGCTTCCAGGTACTCGACTGGCGCACCCCAATGCCAGACCGGGGTGTAGGGGATTGCGATGCTCCACATCCTGGCAAGGCGCTGCGACAGCTCCACGTAGTTCAGGCGCGTGCGCTCGTGGTCGCCGAACACGTCGAGGGCGATCACGCACTCAAAGTCGTGTTCCCGCATGTCTTTGACTACGTCGCGGTGGAACTCGGCGACGCGCTCGCCATAGTCTGGCACGCCGGCTCGGTGCATGGCATACGCTCCGCTGTCGCGGATCGCCTTGCCCTGGAACCCGTTCAGGTGTTCGACCTGTGACGGGTCG
>JAFGIA010000119.1 GCA_016929795.1 Anaerolineae bacterium | reverse complement strand
GCGTGAGCAGGATGCGGATCTCGTCATCGGCTCGCGCATGGCCGGCGCCGACAGCCAGATGCCGCTGAGCCGGCGCATCGGGAATACCTTTTTCGCGGTGCTGGTCAGCCTGATCGGCAACCGGCGGATTTCAGATAGCGCCAGTGGCATGCGCGTCTTGCGACGCGATGCTCTGCCGCATCTCTATCCTCTCCCAGATGGGCTGAACTTTACGCCGGTGATGAGCACCCGCGCGATCCACGAAGACCTCAGAATGGTCGAACTGCCGATTCCTTACGCCGAACGTGTTGGTCGCTCCAAGCTTACAGTCGTCGGCGACGGCACGCGGTTCCTGCAGTCGATCCTGTGGACGGCGCTCGACTATAACCCGGTGCGGATCCTGGGTGCCATTGGCCTGGCGTGCCTCACGCTTGCCTTGCTGATCGGCCTGATCCTGGTTGCCATCCGGCTGCGGGGTATACAAGAGCTGGGCACATGGGGTACGGCGGCGCTCTTTGCTGCTCAGGTGTTGGCCGTATCGGGGGTAAGTATCTTTGCCCTGGGAGCGACCTTTAACTACCTGGTCTCTTTGTTTCACAAGGAGCCCATTCGCCAGGGACTCTTTGGCAAGCCGCTCTTTGATCCGCCCCTGGAGCATTATTTTGGCTGGATTGGGGCGTTGGGCCTCGTCGGCGGCGTGCTCGCGGGGGGTATTAGCCTTGGGTTTGGCTTTGCCGGGTGGCCGGTGAGCCGGCTGTGGTTGTATCTACTGGGCAGTGCGATGTTGATGATCATTGGCGTTCAACTGTCGATCTCTTGGGTGGTGATGCGCATCCTAGAGGGGCTGCATCAACGGGAAGTGCTGGTGTCGGCGGATCTGAGTGGTCGTGTAGACACCTGGCCTCACGTGCCGGTATTGACAGGAAATGAGCGAGCAATTCACGACTCACCTGTCTGATGGGAGGGAACTATCGAGGAGAACTATTGGAGCAAATGCACATTCGGGATATACTCGTCGAGAACTTTTATCGACGGGACACCTTTACTTTTAGTAGACAGAATGAGAAAGGAGGGATTACCATGAAAACCAAACATGCAGTGTTACGGATGGCTGTGGCCATGGTGCTGGTCATTCTCACCTTTGCCATGGCCGCAGGGCCGGGTCAGGCAGCAATCGAGATCCCAGCCGGGGCAACCATCAACTCGGCGACTCTCTCGGTGTACGCGGACTTTGCGCGGTCATACACCGTCTATGTCTACCGAGTCACGGCGCCTTGGGAAGAGATGGTTGTGACCTGGAACAACTTTGGCGGGGCCTACGACCCCGTGCCGGTGGCGTCCTTCACACCGACGGCAGGCGGCTGGAACACGGTCGACGTGACGGGACTCGTGGAACAGTGGATCGGGGACGTCTACCCCAACTATGGCTTCCTGCTGCATCAGGATCAAACACCCTACCAGAGGTTCTACAGCAGCGAATGGGCGGACGCAATCCTGCGGCCCAAGTTGGAGGTCTGCTACACGCCTCTGGGCGGCGGTATGACGTGCTACACCCTTCAGCGTCCGGGTGATATCGTCGCCGATAGCAGCATCTATGAGAATATGCCTGACCAAACCTACGGTGCATCTCCGATTTTGCATACAGGCATCCTCAACTGGTACCAGAAACCGAGCCTGATCCGGTTCGAGCTCCCTGTCACCCCTCCACCTCCACCCTGTGAAGGCTGCACGCCTGGCTACTGGAAGAATCACCTGGAGGCCTGGGCGGCGACGGACTACAGTCCAAGCGACGACTTTGATGCGACATTCGGCGTCGATCTGTTCAACCCCAACATTACACTGGAACAGGCGGTCAACGCGCGAGGCGGCGGTGTGAACCGACTGGCACGTCACGGGACGGCAGCACTACTCAGCGCGGCCCATCCGGACGTCGCCTATCCTTACACTGTCGCGGAAGTCATTGCTCTGGTCCAGGCAGGTGACGCAGATAGCCTCGAATGGGGCAACGAGCTGGGCTGCCCGCTCAACTGATGTAGGCCAGGTATGAGGCACACATGCCGGTGCGCGGTGTCGCGCCTGTCTTGATCTATGAGCCGCACAAAATCCCAGGCAGCGCAGCTCGCAAGCTGCGCTGCCTGCGGTCGGACGTTTGGGCCAGGGGGCCCAATTCAAAGAGAGAAAGAAGTATCGAGATGAAAACAATCGAAGCGACAATCCGACAGTTCATTTCTGAGAAGATCCTCTTCAGCAGCAACGGCTATCCCTATCTGGATGATGCATCTTTTCTTGAAGAAGGCATTATCGATTCAATGGGGATCATGGAATTGGTGGCGTTCGTCGACGAGCATTTTGGCATCACGGTCGAAGACACCGAACTCGTCCCGGACAATTTTGATTCGATCACGAGGTTAGCCGGTTACGTGCAGCTGAAAAAGTCAACGGGAGCGTTTTGATGCTCGTACAAGACTTTCTCGAGAGGAGTGCCGACTGGTCATCGGCCAAAGTTGCACTCGTGCACGAGGGGCAGAGATTGACATACGGCGAGATCGAATTACAGTCAAACCGTCTCGCCAACGCCATGAAGGCTCGGGGCTTGGGCAGGGGGGAGCGAGTTGTGCTTTGGCTTCCCAACAGTGTGGAATTGGTCGTCGGGATCTTTGCGACACTGAAGGCAGGCGGCGTCTTTGTCGTCGCCAACTACTCGACCAAGTACCAGAAGCTGGCATATATCGTACGCAACTGTCAGGCGAGTGCACTTGTGGCAACAACCCGAAAAGCGCATTTAGCCTTGCGGTTGGGCGAAGAGGTTCCATCGCTCCGAGCGATGGTGTTGACAGGAGCGAAAGAACCGGTCATGGCTGATCCCAGGGTTCTCTCCTTCGAGGCGATCCAAAAGGAACTTCCGGCGCGGCGCCCTCCCTGCGTCAATATCGACCTCGATCTCGCCTGCCTGATCTATACCTCGGGCACAACGGGCGCCCCCAAAGGGGTCATGTCGGATCACAGCAATGTGGTGTTCGCCGCCAGCTCGATCATCCAGTATCTGCAAAACGTCCCCGACGACGTGGTCATTAACGCCCTACCTCTCTCCTTTGACTACGGACTCTACCAACTCCTGATGGTTTTTAAATTTGGTGGAACTCTTGTACTGGAAAAGGGGTTCTCGTATCCAGGTACCATCTTGAGGCGAATGGAGCAGGAACGAGTTACAGGCTTTCCCGGCGTGCCCACCGTCTTTGCCATATTCTTGCAAATGGACCTAAGTGCCTACGACCTGTGCCTGCGCTATCTGACCAACACAGCCGCCAGTTTGCCTCCAAGCCATATAGCACACCTCCGCGCGCTGTTTCCACAGGCGAGGCTCTACTCGATGTACGGGCTGACCGAGACCAAGCGGACGTTGTATCTGCCCCCGGAGCAATTGGACGCGCACCCTACCTCGGTCGGCATCGCTATTCCAGGAACCGAAGTGTGGATCGAGGGCGAAACGGGCGAGCGCCTCGGCCCAGGCCAGGTCGGCGAGCTGGTGGTCCGCGGGCGGCACGTGATGCGTGGCTACTGGCAAGATCCTGAAGCAACGAAGGCACGCTTTCGCCCGGGCCCGCTGCACGGTGAGTGCGTGTGCTACACCGGCGATCTTTTCCGGGTGGATGAAGAAGGATATTACTACTTTGTCTCTCGTAGTGACGACATTATCAAGTCAAGGGGAGAAAAGGTCGCACCGAAGGAAGTAGAAAACGTGATCTATGGCCTGCCTGGGGTAGTCGAGGTCGCGGTGGTGGGCGTGCCGGATGCGATTCAGGGAGAAGCGATCAAAGCCTTTATCGTCGGTCGCAATAGCGAGCTGACCGAACCGGAGATCCTGGCGCACTGCCGGGCGTATCTCGAAGACTTTATGGTGCCCAAGTACGTCGAACTGTGTCAAAAACTGCCGAAAACCACGTCGGGCAAGATCACCAAGGTCGGCCTGGCATGAGTCGATCTCTTTTGCCTGTGTCGCGATGTGTGGAATCGTAGGCATTCTGAATCAAACGGGCGGTGGTCCGCCCGATCTGCACATCCTCCGCCAAATGCTCGGGACCATCCGCCACCGGGGTCCCGACGAGTTTGGCATCTATCGTGATGCCCATTTGGGGATGGGGAGTGCGCGGCTGAGTATCATCGATCTCAGCGGCGGGCAGCAGCCGATCGGCAACGAAGACGGGACGCTCTGGATCGTGTTCAACGGCGAGATTTTTAACTACCTTGAGCTGCGTCCGGCGCTAGAAGCACGAGGGCACCGCTTCTCGACCAACACCGACACCGAAGTGATCCTCCACCTCTACGAGGATCATGGCGCCGGCTGTCTGAATTACCTCAACGGGCAATTCGCGATCGCCATCTGGGATGCGCGGCGGCAGCGGCTCTTTTTGGCACGAGACCGCGTCGGCATCCGCCCACTGTTCTACACGATCGTGTGTAACAGATTGATCTTTGGATCGGAAATCAAGGCCCTGCTGGTGCATCCTGACGTGACAGCCGAAATCGATCCGACTGCGCTCGACCAGATCTTTACATACTGGGGCACGCTCTCGCCGCGCACGGTCTTTTGTGGTGTCCAGGATGTTCCCCCGGGCAGCTATCTGCTTGCCGACAGGCAGCAGATAGCGGTGCATCCGTACTGGACGCTTGATTTTGATGACGAGAACTCGCGACACGACTCGGTCCAGGATTATCTCGCCGAGTTCGAGCGCCTGCTGGTCGAGGCGGTGCAGTTGCGGCTGCGTGCAGATGTGCCGGTGGGTGCCTACCTGAGCGGAGGGCTCGACTCGTCCATCACTGCGGCCATTGTCCGCGACTATGTTGGCGAAGGAATGGACACTTTCTCGATCGCCTTTGAGGATCAGGCGTTTGACGAAAGCATCTATCAGCAACAGATGGCCGCGACCCTGGGAACCAATCACCAGGTCGTGCACTGCACCTACGCGGACATTGGCCGGGTGTTCCCCGATGTGGTGTGGCATACAGAGACACCCGTCTTGCGCACTTCGCCCGCCCCTATGTTCCTGCTCTCACAATTGGTGCACGACCATGGCTTCAAAGTGGTGCTGACAGGCGAAGGGGCCGATGAGATCCTGGCAGGCTACAACGTGTTTAAAGAGATGCAGGTGCGCCGTTTCTGGGCCCGGAACCCCGAGTCGCAGATGCGCCCGCTGCTCCTGAGGCGCCTATATCCCTACATTGCCGGGTTGGGCACCAGCGAGGCCTACCTGATCGCCTTTTTCAAGCGCGGGCTCGGCGATACCGATTCACCCTACTACTCTCACGAGCTCCGGTGGAAGAATACAGCACGCGTCCGGCGTCTCCTGCTCGACCCGGCTAGAAATGGAGGATCCGAGCGGCCGGCCCTGCCCCCAGGGTTCCATGGTTGGTCCTACCTGGCCCAGGCCCAATATCTGGAGATGAGCGTTTTCCTGTCGCAATACCTACTCTCCTCTCAAGGCGACCGGATGGCGATGGCGCATTCGGTCGAGGGGCGATTTCCCTTCCTTGACCACCGCGTCATCGAGTTCTGCAACCATCTTCCAGCGAGGGTCAAGCTGCGTGGCCTGACAGAAAAGTGGCTGCTCAAACAACTGGGGCGCAAGCTGGTGCCGGCAGCGATCTGGCAGCGTCCCAAGCAGCCCTACCGCGCGCCGATCCATCCCTGTTTCTTTGGTCCGGGAGCGCCCGAATACGTGGAAGAGCTGCTGTCCGAGCCGGCCCTGCGGAGAGGTGGGATGTTTGACCCAGAAGGCGTCCTGCAGTTGAAGGCCAAGGCACAGCACAGTCAGCGGCTGAGTGAGGTGGATAGCATGGCCCTCGTCGGTGTCCTGTCGGCCCAGATCGTCCACCACCGCTTTGTCAACGCATTTTATCCTCCCTCTCTTAAGCCTGGGGATGATCTCAAGATCGTCGACGTGAGTCACGCCCCTCAGGCAGGTGCAGCGCCGCCCACCACCTCCTCTCAGCCCAAGTCTGGCTATTTGCTCCAAGAGGCACGGACAAAAGGATAATGCGCCGACTCTTCACGCGGCTGCTACTTGTCGCAGCGTTCCTCGCGCCTGCGACCGCGGCCCTTCCAGTTCACATCAGAGCTCAGGGAGCGCCCGGCCCGTGGAGTACGCCGGTAAATCTATCCCAGAGTGGGGCCGCTTCGGCGCCGGTCCTTATCGTCCAGCCCGACGGCACGCTGCGCGTATTCTGGTGGGATCGGTTCGAAGGCGTGATGTTTGCTGATGGCGCACTCGCCGCTGATCCCAGCAACGAAAAGACCTGGTCGCCGCCCCGGCCTGCGCCGATCGCAGTCGTCGAAACGGTCGAGACGGCAGCTCAGACCGAGACGGTCCGGACACCCATTGAGGCAATGCCGCGCATTCAGGGAGATGCTACCGGGCAAGCTCACGCCTTCTGGCTGTCTGAGCCCGACCAGGAGACAGGGGCAAACGCCGTGCTGCACAGCCACTTGTCCCCTGGCAGTGTCGATTGGTCGAGCCCGGACAGGATTGCCGGCGCTGCCGCCAACTTTGATGTCACGAACGACCTCTCGGATACGCTACACCTGATTTTCGTCCGGCCCGTGCAGGGTGAAGAGGCCCCGGCCGGCTTGTACCACCGCTCTTCCAAGGACGGCGGCAGGACCTGGAGCGCCCCTCAAGCCATCGTGCAGTCGCGCTACTTGCGACTGCTCCCGACGGGAGAGGAGCACGCGCGTGTCACGGCAGGGACACGGGGCAGTCTGTTCGTCGCCTGGGACGATCCACAGGGGAAGGGTGTTCTAGTTTCCTACTCACATGACGGAGGTGCGACGTGGGAAGAACCACGCCCACTCGATGCCGTCGAGGGACACCCGGACGATAATCGACCGTTGGCGGTTCCCCGGGACCCCAACAAAGTCTCCTGGCAAGCCACGGACGTCGCCGGCGGCACCGTGGTTGTCAGCGCCACAGATGAGGGCATAATGCTGGCTCGCTGGGGTGAAAATCTGTGGCCCGAGATCAGGATCGAGCGCTTTGACGTCGACGCTATCGATTCTGCGCGGGCTGCCTGGGGCCAGATCGGGCTTGCTGTGGTGCCTTCGGTGGCAGAACAGACAGGTGGCAAGACATTGCTCGCCGCAGCAGGCATCGATCAAAGTGGCGATGTGTGGATTACAAGCAGCAGCACAGAGACACTGGAGCAGGGCTTTGTGCGAAGTGCCACGCCAGAGGTGGGCCAGACAGAACCACCGCAGCCCGTAAACCTGTCACGTAGCGGGACAGCTTCAGATCCGGCGGTCGTCGCCGTACAAGGCGACACCCTGCTCGCCTTCTGGTGGGATCGGTTCGATGGGCTGATGATGGCGGATGGGGTTGTCGTCGCATCGACCGTTTTCAGCGGCACGCAAGAGATCTCGAGCAGCCGCGAGATCTGGTCGGAGCCCAGAGCCGTCCCGTTGCCAGCAACGACCCCACCGCGAATCGTGGCCGACTTGGCCGGCCGGGTCCATGCTTTCTGGCTGGTGGAACCGGAAGGGCGAGAGGCCGATGAGCGCGAGATGGTTGCCGGCCCCCTGATGCATAGCCTGTTGAGAGCCGGCTCGACTGTTTGGTCAGAACCTTCCCCATTGTCCACGAAATCCCTGGCCTTTGAGGTGACAGTAGACACTGCGGGCACACTACACCTGGCATACTTGGGGAATGCAGACAATTCGTCCCTCCCTGCCAGCGTCTACTACCGGCGATGGGAACAGGCGAGCGGGACATGGACCGATCCGACGACACTCTACTCATCGCGCTACCTACGGCTGCTCGTCCCCGAGGAATCGCACGTGCACCTTGCAGTAGATGACCGAGACAGTGTTTACATCACGTGGGATGATCCGTGGCAGGACCGGCTTCTGCTGACGCACTCAGACGATGGCGGTGCCACGTGGAGCGAGCCAATGACGGTTGGTTCTTCCGAGGAACGTCCACGCCGTGGCCGGCTGGTCGCCGTTCCGGGCGGGGAGATGCTGCTGCTATGGGAACGGACAGGCATTGGCGGGCCATGCAATCTAGCCCAGGCATCTGTGAGCGAGGTGCTCGATGGGAGCCCGGTGACGGTGCGGCCAATACTGGAAGATCTCGCGGCATGCCCGGAGAACGAGGTGTTTGTTCCGCTCGGTGAGGGGAAGGTGCTCATGGTCGCGGGGAGCGGGATGGACACGCTAACTCTGGCGGTCTGGCAGGGACCGTCGGGAGACGATGAAGAAGGCGCGGGCCGGTGGTCCACACTCAGCCGCCTGGGATATAGCTTTGAGGATCCCGAGCTGGCGCAGGATGTCTATTTGGGCAGGCTGCAAGCAGCTGTGGTCGCTCTACAAGTGGAGATGGGGGACCTGAGAGCGAATGCAGCGCTGGTAACCGTGGGCGTAGACCAGAATGGCGACGCGTGGGCGACTCCCAGTGGGATGGGCGGACTTGCTATTGTCTTTGCCCCCCTCCCCGCCTGGTCAACACCCGCGAATGTATCGCAGGGGGAAGCACATCGAGATCTGCCGGCGGTGGCCACTGACACGGAGGGGCAAGTGCACGTCGTGTGGAATCAAGACCTCTCTGCGGACGAGCCCGCTGCCGGTCTGATGTACGCACGCTGGGACAGCGAGACGTGGACACCCCCCGCCCAGGTATTGCGATCACCAGAAGGCGGCGTCTGGGGGCCGGATCTGTCCGCAGGGGCTGACCGCTTGCATGCAGTGTGGAGCAGCCAGGACGGAGAAATCGTCTATAGTTCTGCCTTCGCTGACGAGGCGTCCCGTGCCGGCGCCTGGAGTGAGCCACGATTGCTCTCAGAAGCGGGGACCTTTGCAACCAGCCCGGACATCGTAGTCGACCTCGCAGGCGGCCTGCAGGTGGTCTATGCAGTGGCGGTGAACGAAGGGCGGGGGATCTATTACACGCGCTCGGCTGACGGGGAAAGCTGGATGCCGCCGTGCCAGGTGTTTGATGCGCGGGCGGCAGGCTGGGTGGCGGCAGGGCAGCCGTACCTGGACGTGGATCGTTACGGATTTCTCCACGTCGCCTGGATGAAAAGCCCACTACTGGGCAGTGGAGTGCCTGAGGGCGTGTATTATGCTCGTTCTCTGGACGGCGGGGAGACGTGGTCTGAAGCCCTGGACGTGGCCGTGGGACGGTATGGTTGGCCACAGGTGGTGGCCGCAGGTGAAGGTCAAGTTCACCTGGTGTGGCAAGAGGTGAACGGTGAGGATACGTGGTGGCACGCGCTATCGCCCGATGCAGGGCAGAGTTGGACGAGGCCGCAGCGCGTTGCGGGGTTTGGGGACGTGGGGGCGCCGGCTCGATTGATGGCAGATGCCAATGGCGCGCTGCACCTGGTAGGAGTCGGCGGGGATGGTGAGAAAGTACCCAGTCTCCGGCACGTCACGTGGGACGGCGTCCAGTGGAGCAGCCCAGATGCGTTCCGGCTGGATGTGGCTGCCGTCGGCTCGGGCATCGGCGCATCGATCGTACCCGCCCGGCGTCAGCTGGATGTTATTTTTCGTGGCACAATGGACACGGGGGAAGAGGTGCAGGTAGATGTGTGGCATACAGGGCGATTCGTGCCAACCGTAGCAGTCACGCCAGCACCAGACTTTGTCCCGCAACCGACGGCAACGCCCACGTCTACTGCCTTGCCGACGGCCACCGCCAGGCCCACGGCCAGCTTCAGCACCGCCCCGCCGGCTGGCGAGGGAAATACAGGCCTCTTGTTCCCCATCTTGCTTGCCGGCGGTGGCGCCCTACTCGCCATCGGCGCCCTCGTCGGAACGAAAATTTTTCTGACCGGCAGGCGGTAGGCGAAGCTGTGAGCGATGTGGGGCACCGGCAGGCAAGGCCAAGCAGGGCGTGAGAAGACGACAAGCATGATTGTGAGTACTTTTTTTCTTCCCTTCCAAGAGCCCCGATATTTGACAGGTCGGCTCGGGCATGCTACCATGCCCACCGCGTTCTGCATCTTTGGGGCTCAATGCCAGTGAGCCTAGGAGGTAATCGATGGCTGGCCATATCTCGAGAAGGGATCTACTGAAAACCCTGGCAACGCTGGCTGGGGGGACTGCCCTGTGCAAAATCACAGGTATCTTGACGCCCAGCGGCGCAATGCCTGGAGTCGTAGATACTCCTGTGTCACCCGGGGAGCCGTCAAGGGCGTTCCTACCTGTGGTGCGCCGAGTTTCGCCGGCACCCACGCCCACGGCGACTGCCACTGGCACAGATACACCTACACCGACTGCCACCTCCACGGCGACGGCGACCCCAACAGCCACACCGACTGATACCCCCACACCCACCCATACACCGGAGGCGACAGCCACCGACTCGACTCCACCGACTGGATCGCGGGTCGTCCGCGTGCACAGTGGCAGTGCCACATTCTGGAACGGACAGACCAACTATTGGAACTATGTGAATGGGAACGTAGTGAACAATATGGTCGACCAGGGACTGATGAGCCTGACAGGGACCGCCTCAGTCGCCGAGGCCTGGCAGGCGCTGCTGCCCAACTACCAACCGGGCCAGGCCATTGCGATCAAGATCAACCTAAACAACGCCTTTCAGTGTGACGATGCCGACGGCCAGATCGATGCTCTGATCCACCCGGTCAATGGCATTGTGCGCGGGCTGAAGCAGATCGGTGTGTTGGAAACCGATATCTGGGTTTATGACGCCAAGCGGGCGATCCCATACCGCCTGGTGGCAGACAGCGAATACGATGACATACAGCACTACGGTCGAATGCCGTGTGGCCACGGAACAGCTACGTTCAACAGCAACGACCCCCACGCCTATGTCACCTTCTCTCCGCCTCCCGGCATTCCGCTCCCTCCCCCCATCAAGATCACCGATGTCTTGATCAATGCAACCTATCTGATCGACATGCCGATCATGAAGACGCATGGGGGCACGGGCATCACCCTATCGTTCAAGAACCACCTGGGGACCATCGATGAGCCTGCTGAGCTGCACGACTATGCGGGTTTGAACGGGCCTTATTTTCGCAGCGACTACAGCGTCCTGGTCGACCTCTATCGCAATCCCCACATCCTGGGCAAGACGATCCTGACCCTGGGCGATGGCCTGTTCGCGGCCAAGGACAACAACACCGCGCCGCCCACCCCCTGGCAAACCTTTGGCAACCAGGTGCCCAACAGCCTCTTTTTCGCGACCGACCCGGTGGCCATGGACTGCGTCATGTGCGATTTCCTGTCGGCAGAGGTCGCCGTCCCCGCCGCGGCCGACGACTACCTGCTTGTGGCCAGCGATGCCGGTCTGGGTGTCTTTGAGCGTGGCGACCCCTGGGGCAGCGGCTACGACCTGATCGACTACCTCGCGATCGAGCTCTGAATCAGGGCGATAGTGACAATCGCATCCGGGCAGGAGGCAGAGTGAGAGGGCTCGGGCGGGTGAAACAAGTCCCGCGCCGCGTCAAAAGGCAGTTCAAACCCGTCGCGGTCATCTTGATGTACCATCGCATCGCCGATGTGCCCATCGACCCGCGCGGGACGGCAGTGGCGCCAGCGAATTTTGCTCAACACCTGAAATACATCCAGGAGACTTGCCACCCTATGCATCTCCTCGATCTGGTTGACCTTCTAGGAAGACATCCAATACCGCACCGGACGGTGGTGATTACCTTCGACGATGGGCATGCGAGTGTCTTTGAAAGGGCGTATCCGTTACTCGCCTCCGCACAGGTGCCGGCGACGATATTTGTCACCACCGGCAGCATCGACGACCCTCATGATTTTTGGTGGGACGAACTGGATCGAGTGCTGCTGCTACCCGAAGATGTGCCAGACTACTTGCACCTCCCTCTCGGCGGTCAAGAATACCAATGGGTGACTGGAAATTCGGAAGCGCGCCTGCAAGCATACCATGCCATCCGTCCATTGGTTCGAACGGCCACCAATGAGGAACGTGAGAAGCTACTTTCCTATCTGTATAGGTGGGCCGACGTGGGGAGAACCGCCCCGCCCGATTGCCGCCCCATGACCAGCGCCGAACTCGCTCGCCTGGCGCAGGATGGCCTTATC
>JAFGIA010000118.1 GCA_016929795.1 Anaerolineae bacterium | reverse complement strand
GGTACCAGGCCGTTGGCGTCGCCCACGAACAGCTCCATGCCATCACACGTCACGGCCGCTTCCCACGACTCTCCGGTGGTATCGACGGTGGCGAGCAGCCCAAAGCTTGCGCCGTCCACGATGCGGACTCCGGCGTACAGAGAGCAGGCATAGATCTGAGAGCCGTCGGGCGCGACTTCCAGCCCGGTCACGCTGCCCAGGCCGGTGACGGTGGTGTGCAGGGTGTTGGTATTGGCGTCGACCACCACCAAGCCACTGCCCCACCGGTCGCCGGCCAAGACCCACTGGCCGTCGGTGGACACCGCCACGTCCCACGGATCGCCGCCCACGGGAATCGTCGCAACGATCTCAAAGGTTGTTAGATCGATCACGCGCAGCGTGCCATCGGTGCCGGTGGCGTACGCGCGGTCCAGGAAGGGGTGCGTCGCCACGCTGCGTGGCACTGCCGGAGTCGAAAGGTAGCTGGGCAAGTAGTTGTCGGTGTTGACGATCGCGATCTGGGAGTAATTGCGGCTGCCGACCAGGGCGTAGGCCCCGTCGCGGGTGAAAGCGATGCCATCGGCATACGGGATGCCCGTCACGGTGTGGATCACACTGTTGGTTGTGGTGTCGATCACGGCGACGGTGCCCGAGGAATCGCAACTGATCCAGACCTGGTCTCCACCCGGGGTCATGGCGGCACGCCAGGGAAAGTCGCACCCGGCGGCACCCACGTCCACGGTGCCGGCAACAGCGTGGGTCGCCGTATCGACCAGGGCGACCAGGTCGTCGCTGGAGAGGGTGACGTAAGCGAGATCCCCAGGGGCATAGATCTTACCTCCCGGCACCGAACGGCCTTGAGAGACACGTGGGACGGGATCTGAGAGGGAACCGTTGGCCGCCGTCGCAGGTGGGGGTAGGATCACGAGCAGCAGGGCCACGACAGTTACTGCGAGCAGGATCGCCCCTGCCATCCAGGCGGTACGTCGCCACCGGCCAGGCCACATTGACTGAACATCCTTCATCTCAAGCTCCTTTCTCCTCTTTGAGTTTGTCACAAGCAGTATCAATACAGAGAATAGCACGGGGCGGCTCCACCGTGCTGCGCACAATGATAATAATCAGAGGCATCCCATTGCCCTGAAAGTGGATGAGCGTCGTTATCTCTGGCGTTCAACCAGCGTGCACACAGAACCTGGTTCACACTTTTGTTGTTCGGCGTAGCTGCTTTGAACAATGGACGGCGGTATTCAAGGCGGATTCCATTATATCATGGCCGCAAACCCAAGTCAAATGCCACCAGAAAGCGGTGCATCGCACGGGTGGATGCGGTCCTCGATCTCCCACGCGTGGTCGAGGATGTGCCACGCGGCGCGCCGTACAAAGTAGCGCGGTGTCCACCGTATGCCGCCGCGCGGACCGCGCTCGCGCAGCTCGCCGCGCGCGGCGGCGCGCAGTGCCTGTCGGGTCTCTTGCCGGAGGATGGTGATCCGGCCATCCGCGTCGTCCTCGTCACCCTTGGCGGGCTTCCAGCCGAGCGTCCGCAGGTAGCCGGCGTGCGCGTCGAGGACGTGGCGCGTCATCTTGTCCACATCACGCCCACCCCCGCGCGGCCCCTTGCGCAGCTCCTTGCCACGGGCCGCCTCGCGCGCCGTGTCGAACGCCCCCCAGCACGCATCGAGCAGCGCGTGGAAGCGCGCCAGGTCGGCGTCGTCGACGGGCCGCGCGTCTGCAGAGGGTGCGACTTCGGGTGCGCCAAAGTCGGTGGCGGCGCCGCCTTCAAGCCGCTCAACGACGTGGAGCGCCTGCGGTGCGGCAGGCAGCTCGAAGTGCACCCCAGTGCCGGCGAGGGCGCGCGCGTAGCGGGGCGCGTACTCGTGGAGGGCCCGGAGCGCGGCCTCCTCGTCGCGCCCGCTCCTGCACCAGCCGGGCCAGTCGATCACGCCCGCAAAGGTTTTCTTGTTCCCCACTTCAAGATAGACGTCAAACTCGTTCATCCGTGGTCCACCCTCCTTCTTTGCCTGAGGAGTGCAGCCTCGACATCTCGGATTAACAGGCCCGCCAGTGCCAGCGCCCACGCGCTGAAGGCCAGCACCCCTTTGCTTACAAACGAACCTCGAGCTGAATCGTCACATTGTCACCTTCCTCAAGCCCTTCTGCGCTCCTGACGCTCGCTTTGATCGGCACCAGGTAGCCGCCATCTTTGGGAAACAACGACGTCTGCCACACCGTTTCATTGATCCGCGCCTGCACCGGAATCACCCCCCAGCCATAGGTCACCAGTCCTGATATCGACTGGAGGACCTCGCTCTCTTCCGCCGGAACGGTCACAAAGAACCATGGGGCCGGTCCCTTCCAGAAGCAGATCTTGCTGTCGAACTCCAGGTTCATGATCGCACCCTCCGTTAGCGGCGCATGGGCAGCAGGTACTCGGCGCTCGAAAACGGAATCGGCCCCAAACAACTTGTCGGCCCGGCGCCGGTCCGTGGCGAGCCCAATCCTCAGCTCACTGCTTTCTTTACAAGTGCGCCGATCCTTTCCTCCACGTCGGCAGTCAACTCCTTCAGTGCAAAGGCTGTCGGCCACATGGCGCCGTCGTCGAGGTTCGCCGTGTCGTTAAAGCCAAAAGTCGCGTACCTCGCGTTGAACTTGTCCGCGCTCTGGAAAAAGCAAACGACCTTCCCATCCCTGGCATACGCCGGCATCCCGTACCAGGTTTTCGGCCAGAGTGCGGGCGCGTTGGCGGTAATGATCTCATGGACCCGTGTGGCCATAGTGCGATCTGGTTCCGGCATCTCGGCGATCTTGGAGAGCAGGTCGCTTTCCCCCTCTTCCTTCTTTTTGTTCGCGCGCGCTTCTGCCTTTAGCTCTCGGGCGCGCTCCTTCATCGCGGCTCGTTCCTCGTC
>JAFGIA010000117.1 GCA_016929795.1 Anaerolineae bacterium | reverse complement strand
TCATCCTTGGCGTCGAATGCCTGTCGGTCGAGCACGCTATGCACCGACCACCAATCAGGGGGACGCAAAATCTTGAACCGCACTCACGATAACTTTTGGGGGGAAAAGCGTCGAAATTGATTCGAATTTTCGTGTGTGTATCGAGCTGTCGATATTTTTTGTCCCTCCGCGAGCTATGGTATACTGGGCGCATGCATACGCAGGAAACGTTACGCGCTGAGGCGTCGCGCAAGGAGAGGGAGCCAGCCGAAGGATGCTTCATCCTGCTGGCAGCTCTGGCTGCGCTGGCCTGGCGCCTGCGCGGCCTGGACCTTCAGCCCCTCTGGTGGGATGAGGGGTGGAGTGTCTATTTTGCTGTGGCGGATGTGCCCGAGATGATGCGCCTTACCGCCGTCGATATTCACCCGCCGCTCTACTACCTGCTGCTGCACGCATGGGTCTCTCTGTTCGGGCCCTCGGTGCTGTCCGTTCGCTTTCTGTCGGTGTTGATCGGTGTGGCGGCGGTCCCTCTGATCTATATGGTAGGCCGGCGCCTGGTGGACCGGCGGTTGGGGGCAGCCACGGCGCTTCTCCTGACGTTCTCGCCTTTGCACATCTATTACTCTCAAGAGGTGCGCATGTACGGGCTGGTAACGTTAGCCGGGCTAGCGGCACTCTACTTTGCCCTGGCATGGCGCACCAGCGAGGATGACCTGGTGCGCGGGCGCATGGGCGCCGGCACCTGGGCGGGCTACGTTGCGAGCGCCGCGGCCGCTCTCTACACTCAGTACTATGCCACCTTCTTGCTCTTGGCCCTTAACGTGTTGGTGGTTGGTGGTTGGTGGCGCCGCCGCTCAACACGCCGCGACGTCGTGTCGTGGCTCAGCGCCCAGGCTGCCGTCGTCGCGCTCTATCTCCCCTGGCTCTGGTACGCTGGCCCCAGGCTGGTCACCTACGTCAGCCTCAAGGTCGGCATCGAGCAAGATCCATCCCTCGGCCTGCTTACCTACCTGGCGCGCCACCTGGCGGCATTCCAGTGGGGCCACGCCGAGGGCGCACTGGCGGACTGGTGGTGGGTCGGGCTCGCGCCGCTTTTGCTCGTCCTCGTGGCGCTGTCGGTCTGGCGCCCCAGGCGCCGCCAGCCTGGCAATGCCACTGCCATCGCCTGGCCCCTGGGTATTGTCGCCGTGGCCCTGATCTGCGGGTTCGTCGTCAACCTCGTCCTGCCTTTCAACCCGCCGCGCCTTGAGCGGATGCTGCTGTTTGCCCTGCCAGCCTGTTTGCTCGTGTGCGCGATACCGATCACCTGGTTGGTGCCAGAAGAGAAAGTGCTGCGTTCCAGGGCGGGGCGCGTTGGGGTGGTTGCTGTGGCTGTCGGGTGGCTGGCGGCGGCGGTGGTATCTCTCCACTTTTTCTACACTGTGCCTCGCTATCCCGCCGACGACTATCGCCCGGTCGCCGACCAGGTCGCCGCCCTGTCGACGCCAGAGGATGCGATCGTTTGCGTTCACCCCTGGCAGGCCGGTTACTTTTACACCTACTTGCCCAACGAGGATATGCGCCCCACGGTGGCGCTCACCCCACGTGAGGCATTCTCTCGCGAGGAGCAGTTGTGGGTTGCCGACCCGGCGCGCATGGCAGCCGATCTCGATACACTGTTGGCAGCGCACGGCCGCGTGTGGCTGGCCGACCACCAGGCGATGGGGCGCGTCCTGGAGGAGCAGATCGAAGCGTATCTCGTGACGCATGCCTACCCCGTCTTGAAAGAGTGGCATGGAGAAAACACGATCCTGTCGCTGTTCTCTGCCGGCGCACCACTCCCTGCAGGTGTGAGCGCGCGCCTGGGCGATTGGCTGGCGCTCGACGGTGCCATGGTGGCTTCTGGCCCGCTGCCTGCGGCCACCGGGGTGGTACCTGTGGAGATGGCATGGCAGGTGCTGGCCCCCCCCCCAGGTGACTATCGCGTCGGCCTGCGACTGGTAGGCGCCACCGGGCATGTATGGGCGCAGCGCGATGCGCGACCCCTCGGCGGGCTGGCCTCCTTTGCAGATTGGCCCGTGGGCGAGCCGTTGGTTGATCGCCATGGCTTGCTTGTGCCTGGCGGCACGCCGCCAGGTGATTATCGTGTGACCGTGCGCGTGTACGACGAGGGCGATCTGTCAGTGCTGCCCGCCGCCTTTGCCGGTGGGAGCGGGGGAGAAGTGGACCTTGGCGTGGTGCGTGTGGGCCGTCCCTCGGCTGCCCCGCCTATTGAAGCGCTGACCTATGGCCAGGTCATGACCCTGGCGCAGCGGGTCGATGTCGAATTCGGTCCTCTGCAACTGTTGGGATACACTGTCGCCATGCCGACCACGCTGTTGCCGGGCGAGGCGGTGGACGTGGCCCTTTTCTGGCAGGCGCGCACCGATCCCGGCGAGGATTATTTCCCCTTGCTCCGCCTCGTCGACTTGGCTGGGAACACGGTTGCCGAGGTGCAGGAAAAGCCGGTGGCGGGCACCTACCCGACCGCCTGGTGGCAGGCCGGCGACTTGGTGCGCGACCCGCACGCGCTGCGCATCCCGGCGGCGGTGGACCCGGGTGAATATGAGCTGGCGGCAGGGCTGGTGCGCGCGGCCAACGGGCAGCCGATGGGCGATCTGGAGGCGCCGTTGATGGTGCTAGGCCGGGTCGTGGTGGAGGGGCGCGGGCATGTTTACACATCTCCACAACCCGCCCATGTCCAACAATCTCCGCTTGGCGAGCGGGTGACACTCGTCGGATACGATTTGACTGGCGTGCCCGCTGAGCCTGGCGGCGCGCTGCGTCTCGTGCTTCACTGGCGGACGCTCGACACGCCCGACCGTCACTATCACGCCTTTGTCCATCTGCTCGATCCCGGTGGCATCATCGTGGCTCAGGCCGATGGCGTGCCGGGGGAGGGTGGTTTACCCACCGTCGGCTGGCTGCCCGGCGAGTACATAGCCGATCCGCACACAGTCCTGCTGCCAATGGCTCTGCCGCCAGGCACCTACCGCCTCGCGGTCGGCCTGTACGAACCGGTGAGCGGGTACCGCCCTGCCGAGCCCATCCTGCTCGACACACCGATTGTGATCGACCCATGACTCAAATCGACCATCTGAAATTGTAAATCTAAAATCGGAGGGGGTGTTGTGAGGAGACTGACGATTGAAAACGTGCGTGAGCAGGTGATGGGGATCGAGGCCCAGGTGCCACTGCTAGATGGCACGCACCGGCAATACGTGAACCTGGACAACGCGGCCAGCACGCCGGCACTGCGGCCTGTACACGAGAAGGTGAGCGAATTCATGACCTGGTATTCCAGTGTGCACCGCGGCACAGGATTCAAGAGCCAGATCGCGACCGAGGCGTACGACCTGGCCCATGACCTGGTGGCCTGCTTCGTGGGGGCCGATCCCACCACCAACACCGTCATTCTGGGCAAGAACACCACCGAGGCGATCAACAAGCTCGCCCACCGCTTTCCACTCGATCCCGGCGACGTCGTGCTCTGCTCACTGATGGAGCATCACTCCAACGACCTGCCGTGGCGCCAGCAAACAGAGCTATACCACGTTGCTGTCAAAGACGATGGCACGCTCGACGAGGCGGATTTCGACCGGCTGCTCGACGAACATGCCGGCAAGGTGCGCCTGGTAGCCATCAGCGGGGCGTCGAACGTCACAGGTACCCTCAATCCAATCCACCGGCTGGCGGAAAAAACGCACGCGGTCGGGGCGCGCATCCTGGTCGACGCAGCCCAGCTCGCGCCCCACCGTGCTATCAACATGCGCCCCGACGACGACCCGGCGCACCTCGATTTTGTGGCTCTGTCAGCCCACAAGATGTACGCACCCTACGGCACGGGGGCATTGGTCGGCCCTGCCGAGATGTTCGCGCAGGGCACACCAGACATGGTTGGCGGCGGAACGGTCGACATTGTCACGGTGGACGACGTCAAGTGGGCGGCACCGCCAGATCGTGAAGAGGCAGGCAGCCCGAACGTCGTCGGCGCCGTCGCCATGGCCCAGGCCATCCTGAGTTTGCTAGAGATCGGCATGGACGCGCTGGCGCAGCACGAGGCAGAATTGACGGCGCACGCGCTGCGTCGCCTGGGTGAGATCGACGGTGTCGAGCTGTATGGTCTGACCGACCCGGAACGCGTGAGTGAGCGTGTGGGTGTCATCCCGTTCAACGTTCGCGGTGTGGACCACTACAAAGTGGCGGCCGTGCTGAGCTTTGAGGGGGGGATTGGCGTGCGCAATGGCTGCTTCTGTGCGCACCCGTACATTCTGCACCTGCTCGACGTCGGTGCGCACGAGGCACTGCGCCACCAGCAGGACATTCTCAACGGCACGCGCGTCGGCCTTCCTGGCTTGGTGCGCATTAGCTTTGGGTGCTACAACACGATCGAAGAGGTGGATCACACGATCGAGCTACTGGCGCGTATCGCTGCCGGCGCGGAGCAGGGAGAGTACGACCAGGATCCTGCATCCGGTACCTATTGGCCACGGGGCTGGGCGCCCGATTATGAGCGCTATTTCACGTTGCAGCCGGGGCTGGCGGCGCTGCCGCGCCACCCGGGTATGCCGAGGTGTGGCGTGTAGCACCTCGTCTTGCGAACCGGGTGGTGTGCCACAGCTTGCAAGGCACGAGGCCTGTCAGTCGAGGGCTACCTCTTCCTCTAGCAGCTCCTCCACCTGCAGTTCGGCTGCGTCGAGCAGGGCACCGCAGTGGCGCGCCAGGCGGATGCCCCATTCGTACGTCTCGATGGCCTCTTGCAGGGTCAAGTCGCCCTGTTCCAGGCGCTGCACCATGCGCTCGAGCTGTGAATACGTTTCTTCGAACGAGAGTTCAGAGAGTTCTGTCATTTTCGAGTCTCAACCTGGACGTTAAAAGCGCCGTCGTGCACTTGCACGGCCAGCTTGTCGCCGGCAGTGACCTGGGCTGTGCTGCGCACCAGCGTGCCGTCGTCGTGCCGACGCACGATCGCGTATCCGCGCTCCAGTGTCGCCAGTGGGCTGAGCGCCGCGAGGCGCGCCTCCATTCCGGCAACATGCGAGCGCTGTAAGGCAGCCCTATGCGCCAGCGACTGCCCCATGCGCCGGCCGAGGTCATCTACCTGCTGCCGTGCCGTATCGATCCGGCCCACGGGTGATTGGCCGTGCAGGTGTCGCTCTTCTGCGCCCAGTAGCTGGCGCGCGCTGTCCAGCCATCGGCGTAACCCTTCTTGCAGGCGCGTGTTCCACGCGGCGACGTGCTGCCGTAGCTCGGCCTGGTCGCGCACGACTAGCTCGGCGGCTGCCGATGGCGTCGGCGCGCGCACGTCGGCGACGAAATCGGCGATGGTGAAATCGGTCTCGTGTCCCACGCCGCTGACGACGGGCTGGCGGCAGGCGGCGATGGCACGCGCTACCCGCTCGTCGTTAAAGGCCCACAGATCCTCGATCGAGCCGCCGCCGCGCACGAGCAGGACCACGTCCACGTCGTCGCGTGTGTCGAGCAGGCGGATGGCGGCGACAATCTGGGCTGGGGCCTGGTCGCCTTGCACCAGGCAGGGCGACAGCGCGACGCGCGCCAGGGGGTAGCGCCTGCGGAGCACGTTCAGCACGTCGCGCAGCGCTGCTGCCTGGCGCGACGTCACGATGCCGATCACGCGTGGGAAGGGGGGGAGTGGCCGTTTGCGTGCCGCCTCGAACAGTCCCTCGGCCTTTAGCCTGTCGCGTAGCGCCTCGAACTGGGCATGGAGGTCCCCCATCCCAGCCGGGCGGAGCTGGTCGACGACCAGTTGGTAGACGCCCTGCGGCGCATAGACCGAGATGCGCCCGTGGGCAAGCGCTGCGTCGCCGTTGCCTGGCTGCCACTGCAGCCACTGTGCCGACGAGCGCCACATGACGCAGTGAAGTGTCGCCTGGCTATCCTTCAGATCGAAATAGACGTGACCGCTGCCATAGCGCCGCAGGTTCGAGATCTCGCCCTGCAGCCAGACGTGGCGCAGCGCCCTGTCCGCTTCCAACACCCCGGTGATGTAGCGGGTCAGATCCGAGACGGTCCATACGTTGTCGCCGATCACGCCCGCCTGGTTCCATTCTGTGTCCATATCGCAGCCCCACGGCTCCCTGTACTCGTCCCAGTACCCTAGAGGCGAGTGCAGGGAGCCGGATCTTTTCTGCGTGCAGGTCACGCCGTCATCTAGGCGGTCAGTGCCCGGCGAACCCTCTCCAACTGGCCTGCGCTGCCCAGCTTCTCATTCTTGTGGGCAATAAAATCGGCATACTCTTTCATAAAGATCTTGCCTGGCGCTCGAAAGTCGAACTTGGCAGGCTGATCGCGAAAGTACTCGCGGTGGACGCGTGTCCACACCAGGCGACCATCTGTGTCAATGTTCACCTTGGTGACGCCGAGCGGTACCGCCCTGGCAAACTCATCCTCGTCTACCCCACGTGCCGATGGGTCCATGGCACCACCGGCGGCGTTGATCCTCTCCACCTCGGCGCGCGGCACAGAAGAAGATCCGTGCATGACGAGGGGAAACCCCGGCAGCCGGTCGTGGATCTCGGCGAGGCGGCCAAAGTGGAGCGACTGGCGCCCTGTGAATTTGTAGGCACCATGGCTGGTGCCGATGGCGACGGCGAGGCTGTCGCAGCCTGTGCGCCGCACAAACTCTTCGGCATCGTCCGGGTCGGTGAGCGCGGCATGCTTTTCGTCGACGGCAATGTCCTCTTCGACGCCGCCCAGCATACCCAGTTCGGCCTCGACGCTGATGCCTTTGGCATGTGCGGCTTCGACCACCCGGCGGGTGGTGGCAATGTTCTCCTCGAAGGGCATGTGTGATGCGTCGATCATCACCGAGCTGTAAAAGCCCGAGTTGATGCACTCCATCGCCACCGCCTCGTTGCCGTGGTCGAGGTGGACGGCAAAGATGGCTTCGGGGTAAAGCTCGTCCGCCGCCCGGATGAGCCCCTCGAGCATTGTAACGCGCGCATAATCGCGCGCGCCGCGCGAGATCTGGATGATGAAGGGTGCCTTCGACTCCATGTTGCCCTCAAAGAGGCCGATGCACTGTTCCATGTTGTTGATGTTGTAGGCCCCGACGGCAAAACTCTCGTAGGCTACTTGAAACAACGCGTCCGTGGTTACGATCATTATATCCCCCCCTCTATTATGTTCGGCCCCGGGCTGTGCACCGTCCGGGGCCGCGGATGACCACCAGTCTATGGGCCAACCAGCATTTGCTCTGCTTCGAGAGAATGGCAGGTATGGCACACGGGCAACGCCACGTTGTGGTACACCTGCTCGCCGGCTGCCGGATCTCCCGCGGCCCCTCCTCCACCTGGTTCTGTCACCTCGCCGTTGCTTGCACATGCTGCAAGTACAACGATCGAGCCAAGTGCCAACAAAAGCAACCGCTTCCGCACGTGAGCCTCCTGTGGCAAGGGTGCAATAAAAAGATGTGGACGTTGGGATCAAGCACCAGCGGCGGGCCCATCCAGGGACATTGTAGCACAGATCGCACACAAAGCCAAGCTGGCGGCCTGCCTCGTTTGCTCCAGGGGCGGTTTTCTAGTATAATCTGGCTGCGGCAGCCAGCCTGCTGGCGTGTTCGCCTCTTGCAGCGTTGCCAGGGGAAGGCGCATCGCTTGAAACAAGAACCACGAAGGGCAGGGAGTAAGCTTGTTTATCACGTTTGAAGGGCCAGAGGGCTCGGGCAAGACGACCCAGATCGCGCTCCTGGCCGCACATCTGCGGGATATGGGACTCGACGTGCTGACGACGCGCGAGCCAGGTGGCACGGCCATTGGCGATCGCGTGCGGGCGATCCTGCTCGACCCACGGCATACCGAGATGGTGTCTACCACCGAGTTCCTGCTCTTTTCGGCGGCCCGCGCACAGCACGTGGCCCAGGTGATCCGGCCGCACCTGGCACGCGGTGGCGTCGTGCTGTGCGACCGCTACGCAGATTCGAGCCTCGCGTACCAGGGATATGGTCACCGGCGTGAGCTGGAAGTGCTGCGCACGATTACCGGATTTGCTACTGGGCACCTGGTACCTGACCTGAGCATCTATCTCGACGTACCGGTAGAGACAGGGCTGGGGCGCAAGGTGGGTGCAGCCGGCGATGGCTGGAATCGCATGGAGCAAAAAGAGATTGACTACCACGAGCGGGTGCGCGCCGGATATCTGGAGATGGTCATGCGCGAGCCTGAGCGGTGGGTCGTGATCGACGCACGGTTGGGCGTTGAGGAGGTACACGCAGCAGTGCTGGTCGCGGTGCTGGACGCAGAGTATGCTCGGCGCTGCGCACAAAACGGGGGGGGAGCATGAAGCTGGTGATGAGCATTGTGCATGGCGACGACGCGGGACGGCTGGTCGACGCCTTGATGGGTGCGGGCTTTCGTGCCACGACGATCAGCACCACAGGCGGCTTTTTGCGGCAGGGGAATGCGACGATTTTTGTCGGAACCGAAGATGCGATGGTCGCACAAGTCCTCAAGTTGATCCGCGAAAACTGCCGCACGCGGACACAGTACGTCAACCCGCTGCCGCCGGTGATGGAGCCGGGCGAGATGTACCTGCCTACGCCGGTAGATGTGCAGGTCGGTGGCGCGACGGTATTTGTCCTCGACGTCGTCGAGTTCGAGCAGTATTAGAGGGGGTCTCGCAGTTGTTGCAGCCTGTCTCTTTACATCAGGTCGTCCATGCCGCCACCACTCAGGTCACTGCCGAGGTCGGGCATCGCTTCTTCAATCTCTTCCGGGCTCTGGCCCGACTCGAGCCTGCCGATTACTTCGTCGAACTCGGGCGGCATCTCTTCGCCCACCTCGTCGCCCATCTTGCGCATCCAGCGTGCCAGGCTGCGCGGGTCGTTCTCGTCCAGGTCATCGAGCATCGATGGATCGGACAGGTCGTCGATGCGGCTATCTTCGGAGCGCACGAGCGACACGCGCGAGATCAGGCGGCGCAGGTGCGAGCCACCGCAGCGCGGGCAGGCAGGCTCGGCAGGGATGGCATCGAACGACCGGTAAAAGATACTGACTCTGCGGCGACAGTCGGCGCAGCGATATTCATAGATCGGCATTACTCAATACCTTTCGACTCAGATTGTACGGATGTCAACTATTATACGTATCTTTTCAATAATTGGGGGTTGGGGTGTGTGCGGGCACCGCACACACCCCAACTTTCCCCTCTTTATTGAGCTGATACTATTATACCGAAATTGAAGCCAGGGAGCAAGGTGTGAACACGTTCGAGGCAGAGCTTATGACGGGCAAGGCCGGCGTAGCCGACCCATTCTGCCGCGAGAGGCCGCCGCTGCTGGTGGTCATCTCGGGGCCCTCAGGTGTGGGCAAGGATTCGGTGGTGCAGCGCATGAAAGAGCGCAGCTTTCCGTTTCACTTTGTCGTCACCGCCACCGACCGGTCCCCGCGGCCGCACGAGGTGCATGGCGAGGATTACTATTTTTACACGACCGCCGAGTTTCGGCGGATGATCAAGGACGGGGAGATGCTGGAGCACGCCGTGGTGTACGGGCAGCTCAAAGGGATTCCCAGGGCACACGTGCGCCAGGCGCTCGCGTCGGGACAGGATGTGGTGATGCGCCTCGACGTGCAGGGCGCCGCGACGATCCAGGGCCTCATCCCGGGCGCGATCACCATCTTTCTCGTCGCCGAGTCGGAGGAGGAGCTGATCGCGCGCCTGCGCGAGCGACGCACCGAATCAGATGACGCACTGCGCTGCCGGGTAGAGACGGCGCGCGCCGAGATGGAGATGGTGTGCAACTTTGATTACGTTGTCCTGAACCGCAACGATGCGCTCGACGAGGCGGTGGACGACGTGGCGGCCATCATGCGGGCCGAGCACTGCCGCACGATGCCACGTCGGATCGAGCTGTGAACGACTCCGAGTTGGGACCGGCAATCCGTCCAATATCGTATCGCGTGCCGACGACGCGGCCGGTGGTGACCTACGTGCTGCTTGGGGCCGTCATTCTCGTCTTTCTCGTAGAGACGGCGCTCGGCGGCTCGACGAGTACAGATGTGCTCGTGATGCTCGGCGCCAAGGTGACGCCCCTGATTGCCGAGGGTGAGTATTGGCGCCTGTTCACTGCCATGTTCCTCCACATCGGACTCGCCCATCTCTTTTTCAATGGCTATGCCCTGCTGGCGATCGGGACCGAGCTGGAGCGTCTATTTGGATCGATGCGGTTCGCGATCGTCTATTTCGTGACAGGTCTCTTTGGCAGCCTCGCCAGCTACGCCTTTAGCTACAGTCTTTCGGTCGGCGCTTCGGGGGCGATCTTTGGGATCGTGGGCGCGCTCGCGGCGTTTTTTTGGCTCCATCGCGATCGCTTCGGGGCGTGGGGCCGCACCCGCCTGGCAAACATTGCCTTTTTGATCGCCATCAACCTCTTTCTTGGCTTCACGCAGGCGGGGATCGATAACCTGGGGCACATGGGCGGGTTGGTCAGCGGCTTTGCGTTGGGCTGGGCGCTCGCCCCACACTATGCCCTCGACCCCGACGCGCAGCGCGTCATCGATCAAAATCGCCCGACGCGCTACTGGCCCGCCGTGGCAGCCGCTCTGCTTCTGTTGATGGCAGGCATTGCTGCAGCAACGGTCGTGCGGCGCGACAGTGCCGAGATGCTCCTCTACCAGGGGCGCGAGGCCATCACACGTGAGGCGTGGCAGGAGGCGGTGGACCAGTTTGAGGCGGCGATCTCCGCAGACCCTGACGCCGCTGATGCCGATGCATATTTCGGCCTCGGCCTGGCGCACAATCACCTGAATCAGCCGGTCCAGGCTGCACAGGCGTATGAGCAGGCGCTTGCCCTCGATCCGGATGACTCGGCCAGCCACTGGAACCTGGCACTCACCTACCTCGACCTGGCGCGCCATGACCTGTCGCGCGAACACTTTCAGGAGTATTTGCGCCTCAACCCACGGCGGGAAGAGGAGGTGCGGCCTTACCTCGAGTACCTCGATAGCCAATAGCGGGCTTTTGCCGCACCTGCCAACCCCTCTCGCGCGAGATTTGAGCCTTTGCGCCAGGCGTGTTACAATAGCGGCAAGACTGGATAGGAGTGAACAGATGAAGATCGTCGTCACCGGTGGAGCCGGCTTTATCGGCTCGCATGTCGTTGATAGCTATGTCGAAGCAGGTCACGAGGTGGTGGTTGTCGACGACCTGAGCGCCGGCCGGCCCGAGAATGTGCACCCTGAGGCCAGGCTGGTGGAGATGGACGTCAATAACCCCGGGCTTGTGGCTCTGTTCGAGCGCGAGCGCCCGGATGTGGTGAACCACCACGCAGCCAATCCGAGCGTGTCGCGCTCGGTGCGCGAGCCGTTGTTCGACGGGAGGCAAAATGTGCTCGGCACGATCTCTGTGCTCGAAGCGGCGCGCCAGGCAGGTGTGCGCAAGGTGATCTATATCTCGTCGGGGGGGGCGATGTACGGCAATCCCGAGTACCTACCGATGGACGAGGTGCATCCATCCAAGCCCGTATCGCCCTATGCGCTCAGCAAACACACGGGCGAGCGCTACGTACAGTTGTACGGGCAAGAGCACGGTCTGGCGTGGACGAGTCTACGTTATGCCAACGTCTATGGACCGCGCCAGGACCCGTTCGGCGAGGCGGGGGTGATTGCCATCTTTTGCCAGGATCTACTCGACGGCGTGGCACCCGAGATCCACTGGGACGGCGAGCAGACGCGCGATTTCGTGTACGTGGGCGACTGTGCGCGGGCGAATGGGGCGGCGCTCGACGGCGGCGACGGCCAGGCGTATAACGTGGGGACAGGTGTGGGCACAAGTGTCAATGTTCTGTTCCATACGCTGCTCGACGTGACCGGGCGCGATGTAAAGCCGAAACACGGTCCCCGTCGCCCGGGCGATGCGCGCGATTCGTACCTCGACTGTGCAAAAATCGAACGCGAACTGGGATGGCGCGCGGAGGTGGATCTGCGCGCAGGGCTGGATCGCACGTGGCGCCACTTTAAGGGGTGAGCGCGCATGAGCTACTTTCGGCTGGCACACCGCGTGCCCGAGCGGGCGGACCTGGAGCCCAGGTGGGTGACGCGCCTGTACGCGCTCATGTCCGGGACGTGTGTGATGCGCTCCGCTTACCGGCGCTTTGTGAGGGGCGTGCTGAGACAGGGCGTGGCCCAAGGCCGGGCTCTCGACGTGGGCACGGGACCCGGTGTGGTGGCGGCCGAGGTGGCGCGGCGCTGCCCGGAGCTACTGGTGACGGCACTTGATCGGTCGGGGCACATGGTTGAGCAGGCACCCGAGCGGGCACGCTGGGCAGGCGTAGAGGGGCGCACGCGGTGGCTCCAGGCAGACGGCTACCGGCTGCCCTTTGCAGATGGCACCTTTGATCTGGTGTTCAGTTCTTTTGCGCTGCACCATTGGGAAACGCCAGAGCAGGTGCTCGACGAGATGGCGCGCGTGCTGCGTCCTGGCGGGCGCTACTACGTGGTCGACCTGTACCGCGAGCCGAACCTGGTGCAACGCCTGTTCGCGTACGCGAGCGTCCCGGTCATCAGCCTGCTCTTTGGAAGCTACCGGGGATATGGTGGCTACTACGAGTCGCTGCGGGCGGGCTATACTGTGGCAGAGGCAGAGTGCTTGATGGCAGCCTCGACATTGCCGCCGGGACGGGTTGGGATCGACTCGACGTGGTTTTTCCCCTTGTTGACCATTGCCTCGCGGGAGACGGTCTGACGTGGCACCGTTTCTGACTCACCTCATGATTGGCGAGCACGTGTGGGCCGAGCTAGAGGAGTACGGACCGCCAGGGAACGGCTGGCATGCGGCAGCGCACGGTGGCGCCTTTCTTCTGGGCTGCCTGGCTCCCGACGTGGACAAGTTCTGCGAGGGGCTGGAGCAGAGCACGACCCACTTTGTCGCCAAGGACAGAAACTTTGCCTGGGTGAGTGAGCGCACCCGCCGCTTTCTGGATGGCCCCGCTGACTTGATGCGGGCGCCTTACGGTGACCTGGTGCCTGCTGAGCAGGCCTTTGTGCTCGGGTATCTGTGCCACGTGGCCACCGACGAGGCGACCGGCCGCTTTGCGCAGCGGATGTTCAATGATCTGACGGCGACGGGCAAGACTTTTCCCAACGTCGATGCTTTTCTGACCGTCATCGATCCCCGTCTGTGGGCCATGACACTCGATCCGGGGTGGGTGGTGACCGCACTCGAACGAGCGTCCGTGCCGAATGGCCCCTTTCCGTTTATTCCTGCCGACTGCCTGGAAGCGCTGCGCCAGGGGGTGCTGCCCCAGGTCCGCGCGGGCGGCGGCTTTTTGCCCTACCTGGGGATGGTGCGCCGACACTGGCAGTGGTGCCGGCACGGCCGGGTGAGTGATGCCCCCGACGACCCCGATCTGGAGAGGGATCTGGAGGCGCACCGGCGCCGCGTGGAGGTGGACCTGGGCGCGTGTGAGCGACTGGCCGATGATCTGGATCTGGTGTCGTTGGCCCGAGATGCCAGGGCGCACAGCCGCCAGTGCATTCAAGCTTTGCTTGCACAGGAGAAGAGGAGATGAGCCAGCCAGACTATGACGTCATCATTGTCGGCGCGGGACCGGCAGGCATCTTTGCCGGCCTGGAGCTGACGCGAGCGGCGAGTCCGCGCGTGCTGATGCTGGACAAGGGGACGAGCCTCGAAAGGCGACGCTGCCCGTCGCGTGAGTATGGCCGGTGCATGAAGTGCGCCACGTGCCACCTCATGACCGGCTGGGGAGGAGCAGGTGCCTTTAGTGACGGAAAGCTGACCCTTACGACGCAGGTGGGCGGCTTGCTGGCCGAGATCCGTGGCCTGGCCGAGGCGGAGGCAATGGTGCAGGAGGTGGATGCGCTCTGGGTGCGCTATGGCGCCGACGGAGGGCCATACAACGGTGACCTGGATCGGATTGAGGAGGTGGAGCGCCGCGGGGCGCTGGCAGGGCTGCGATTGCTGCATTACCCGATCCGCCATCTGGGCACCGAGCGGAGTGGGGCGATCCTGGGCGCCATGTACGACGAGGTGGTGGCGCGCGGGATCGAGGTGCGCCTTCGGACTGAAGTGGTGCGGGTGCTGACGCAAAACGGCACGGTTACGGGGATCGAGACAGCCAAGGGGGAAACGATCACTGCGCGGCACGTGATCCTGGCGCCGGGGCGTGAAGGGGCCGACTGGTTGACCAAGCTGGCACGCGATCTGGAGCTGAGCTTGAGCATAAATCCCGTTGATATTGGGGTACGCGTCGAGATGCCGGCACACGTCTTGGCGCCGCTGACGGATCTGCTGTACGAGCCCAAGTTTGTTTACTTTTCCGACTCGTTCGACGATCGCGTGCGGACTTTCTGTGTCTGCCCGTATGGCGAAGTCGTCACCGAGTGGGCTGGCGACGTGCTGACGGTCAATGGGCATTCGTACGCCGAGCAAAAGACAGAGAATACAAACTTTGCCGTGCTGGTCAGCAAGAACTTTACCGAGCCGTTTCGCGAGCCGATTGCGTACGGCAAGTATGTGGCGCGGCTCGCCAACTTGCTGTCGGGCGGGATCATTGTTCAAAGATTGGGCGATCTACGCGCTGGGAGGCGGACGACGGACCAACGCCTGGAGCGGTGCATCACCCGGCCCACGCTCGGGGAGGCGACGCCGGGGGATCTGAACCTGGTGCTGCCCTACCGGTACGTGGTCAATATTTTGGAGATGCTCGACGCGCTCGACCAGGTGGCGCCAGGGGTGGCTTCGCGGCACACACTACTCTATGGTGTCGAGGCCAAGTTCTACTCATCGCGCCTGGAGTTGACGCGTGACCTGGAGACGCAGGTCCACAACCTGTTTGCCGCCGGCGATGGCGCAGGGGTGACGCGCGGCTTGGTGCAGGCATCGGCGTCGGGGCTGGTGGCCGCGCGCGAGATCCTGCGCCGGCTCTAGATCCAATGCCTTTCACAAGCTCCCGGGCCCGTCTCGGGCTGCCCCCGGGGACGGGGGCTTGAGTCTTGTTCGAAAGGTATTGGCCCTGGATCTGTTTTGAAACTATGCAGGAGGAGAGAATTATGCCCTTTGAATTTTACAGACTCGCAATACCCGACGTTGTTTTTGTGAAAGCAGGGCGGTTCCCTGATGGGCGCGGCTTTTTCCAAGAGATGTACAAAGCCTCAGCCTTTGCCGAGCAGGGCATTCCCGCCGCCTTTGTCCAGGACAATCTTTCGCACTCTCAGCAGGGTGTGGTACGAGCGCTGCACTACCAGAAGGCACCACGTGCACAGGGCAAACTGGTGATGGTGCTGCACGGGCGAGTTTACGACGTGGCAGTGGACATTCGGCGCGGCTCGCCGACGTTCAGCCGGTGGGTTGGATGTGAGCTGAGTGCCGAGAGGGGAGAGATGCTGTGGGTGCCACCAGGGTTTGCCCATGGTTTTTGCGTACTGAGCGACGAGGCGGACTTGTTTTACAAGGTGACGGACGAGTATGCACCCGACTGTGAGCGGGGGATCATCTGGAATGACCCCGAGATCGGCGTCGAGTGGCCCATCGCCGAGCCGCTGCTGTCGGGCAGGGATGCGGTGTTGCCTTTGCTGCGGGATGCCGAGATTGATTTCTGAAAGGGACTTATGAAGTACTATTTGTGGACGATTGGCTGCCAGATGAATTTCGCCGACTCGAGACGAGCAGCCGAGGAGCTGGCCAAGCTGGGTTACGAGGAGGTGGATCACCCCCGAGATGCGGATCTGATCTTGATGAACACGTGCGTGGTGCGGCAGAGCGCCGAGGACAAGGTGGTGGGGCGGCTGACGTCGCTGGCAGGACTGAAGCGCCGCCGGCCCGAGCTCCGGATCGCGCTCATGGGCTGCTTTGTGCACGAGATCCCGTCGATTCAGCACCGGTACTCGTGGGTCGACGCTTTTATCCTCCCGTCTGACGTCGACGCTGTAGTCGATCTCGCGCGTACCCTCGCTGCGGGCACGGGCGTGGCCGAATCCCGAATTCCCGTGCCGTCACCTGTCTCTGTGGGGGTGCCGATCTCTTATGGCTGCGACCACCTGTGCACCTACTGCATCGTGCGCATCCGGCGTGGGAGGGAAGTGAGCCGGCCGGTGGACGAGATTGTGGCGGAGGTGGCCGATCTGGCGGTGCGTGGGGTGAAGGAAGTGACACTGCTGGGGCAGAATGTGGATTCGTATGGCCATGACCTCCCCCCCCTCAATCCCCCCCCAGAGGGGGGGGAAGAAAGAGTGCCAGATCTGGCGGATTTGTTGGAGGCGGTGCATGGGATCGAGGGGCTGGAGCGGATCCGGTTTTTGACGTCGCACCCGTCGGACATGACGGAGCGGGTGATCGAGGCGGCGGCGAGGCTGACGAAGGTGTGCGAGCAGATGGAGCTGCCGGTGCAAGCAGGGGATAACAAGGTGCTGCGGCGGATGGGCAGGCCGTACACGGTTGAGCAGTACCGGGACCTGGTGGGGCGCGTCAGGCAGGCGATGCCAGGCGTCGGGCTGGCGACGGATGTGATCGTCGGCTTTCCAGGCGAGACGGTCGAGCAGTTCGAGGCGACCTACCGGCTGCTGGAAGAGATCCGGTTCGACATGGTGCACGTCGCCGCCTACTCACCGCGTCCCGGCACGCCGGCAGAGCGACTGGCCGACGACGTGCCTCAGGAAGAGAAGGAGCGGCGCCGGCAGGCGGTAGATGATCTTCAAGAACGGATCGTGGGCGAGATCAATGCCGCGCTACTCGGCCAGATGGTCGAGATCCTGATCGAGGAGCGGCACCGCGGCAAGTGGCGCGGGCGCACGCGCACGAACAAGCTGGTGTTTGTCGACGTGGGAGAAGAAGATCTGGTTGGGAAGCTCGTCCAGGTGAGGATCGTGCGAACAGGGCCGTGGTCAATGCAGGGGGAGTTGGGGAATCTGGTAGCGGGGAGTGGGAGGTAGGGAATAGAGGTGGGGTGGAGCGGATGAAACGGTTGATTGTGAATGCAGATGATTTTGGATACGATGAGGGGGTGGTGCGGGGGATCGTGGATCTGCACCAGGCGGGCGTGGTCACGAGCACGTCGTGCATGACGAATATGCCGGCGTGGCCCGCGGCGGCCGCGTACCTGCGCCAGCACCCGGAGCTGGGGGCCGGCGTGCACCTGGTGATGAATGACGGGCGGCCGGTGCTGCCCGTGGACCAGGTGCCGGCGCTGGTTGGCGAGGACGGCAGGTTTCTCAACGATGCTCGCATCCTGCGCAGCCTGCGGCCGGGGTCAACGGCTCAGCTTTGCGCCGAGTTTCAGGCGCAGATCGAGCGGTTTGTGTCCGACGTGGGCAGGCAGCCGGATCACCTGGATAACCACTGCGCCATCTCGTACGTGCGCCCTGACCGTTTCAAGGTGACGCTAGATCTGGCGCGCGAATATGGCCTGCCGATCCGGGCGCCATTTGGCGATGATCTGGAGGAGCAGGCGGAGCGGCTGGCGGCGCACAACGGGTTGCCGTCCTGGCTTGTGCGCTGGATGGGGGCTTGCTACCGGCGCTGGGTCGACAACGCGGGCATCGCGCGGCCCAACACGTTCATCCAGCACTTTTCAATGCCCGGCAACCGCACGCCCGAGTATGTGCTCGATCTGATCGATGGGCTACGCGAGGGGTGGGTGAGCGAGCTGCTGGCGCATCCCGGGTACGATGGCGACTGGCGGGAGGGCGACCTGAGCGCACTGATGGATCCACGGGTGCGTGCGCGGCTGGTAGAGGGGGATGTAGAGCTGGTGACTTTTCGCAAGATGATACTCTGACACAGAGAATAGCCCGTGAAGACAAGTGATTTCGAGTACAACCTGCCCGAGCGGCTTATTGCTCAGACGCCAGTTGAGCCGCGTGACGCCTCGCGACTGATGGTGGTGCACCGCGATCGCGATGAGATCGAGCATAGGGTGTTTCGTGACGTGATCGACTATTTGCGGCCCGGCGACCTGCTCGTGTTGAACCAGACGCGGGTCATCAGGGCGCGGCTGTTTGGGCGCAAAGCGATCACGGGGGGCAAGGTCGAGCTTCTCCTTCTGCACCGGCGCGACCCTCATACGTGGGAAACGCTGGTGGGAGGCAAGGGGCTGCGCGCGGGCGTGGTCGTGGAGCAAGCAGCAGCCGGCAAACGGCAAGTGACAGGGAGGCGAAGGGGGTGGAGGGCGACCATCGTTGGGGAGACAGAGGCCGGGGGGAGGGTGGTGCGATTCGAGGAACCGGTGGATGCGTGGCTGGAAGAGGTGGGGGTGATGCCACTGCCGCCCTACATCCACGAGCCTCTGGCGGATGACGAGCGGTACCAGACGGTGTATGGGCGGATCGAAGGCTCGGTGGCGGCATCGACAGCCGGGTTGCATTTTACGCCAGAGCTGCTGGTGCAGGTGCGACGCATGGGGGTAGAGCTGGCGTTCGTGACGCTGCACATCAGCCTTGACACGTTCCGGCCCGTGAAGGAAGAAACAGTGGAAGAGCATCCCATGCACAGCGAGTGGTTTGAGGTGACGGCGCCTGTGGCAGAGCAGGTGAACTGCGCGCGGCTCGAAGGGCGGCGGGTGATCGCGGTGGGGACGACGGTAGTGCGGGCGCTGGAGACGGCAGCCCGGGGGAGCGCGCAGGTGGGATGCGACGCCAAAGAGGGGATCGCGTGCGGCTGGCGCACCGTGTCTGCCTATACAGGGGCCACCGATCTGTTTATCTATCCCGGATACCGCTTTCGGGTGGTCGAGGCAATGATCACAAATTTTCATCTGCCGCGCAGCACGCTGCTGATGTTGGTGTCGGCTTTTGCAGGGCGGGAAATGATTCTGCGCGCGTACGACGAGGCGGTAGAACAGGAGTATCGTTTCTTTTCGTTTGGCGACGCGATGCTCCTACTGTAGTATGGTCTTTGCCCCTTTTATTTCCTCTTTCTGCATTCATCTGTGCACTGGTTTGGAGTATATGCCGGTTTATGATAAAATCATTTCGTTAGGATCGCGAGTGAACCGAGCGTGAAGTGGCGCGCGTGTTGCACGGCGTTGTCGCGGTACAGCCGGGCGCCAGGGATAGGAGCGTGGCGCGATAGCGGCCAGCCATGGATATTGGTGGGCGATACAGAAAAGCTTCGACAATTACAGCCGCCAACCTGAAAGCCGTCGCCCGGTCGACGAGCATTCGCGATCTCTCGTCGCTGGCGCTGCCCGAGGTGGATGCCGTCGCCGACCTGGTGGCACAGATGGTGCCGGCAGGCAACGTGCCGGGCGTGATCCTGAACGGGCTGGCGCGGCTGACGGGGCGCCAGGCGCCGCTGCGCACTGTGCGCCGCGATGTGAACCTGCTGTTCAAAGGTGTTGAGCAAACGCTGGATCGGGTGCTCTACACGGCGGTCTTTGCCGGGCCGGCAGCGGTGATCTGGGGCTATCAGCACTTGCTGCGCCTGGCGGGCAAGAACCCTGAAGACTCTTTTCCAGAAGGCACCTGGCAGTTCTATGCCGACTATGCACTACGAGAGGATACGGCGCGCCACGCGAACGAGACCCACGGCTTTGACACAATTCTGAGTGAGCACCGGCTTCAGTTGGACCAGGTGGACCGGATGACGGCCTGGGTGATGGCGGCTGTTTTCTGTATGCACCAGTATAATGATCTGTTGGAGAACGAGTGGCGCGAGAGGGTATATATCCGGCTGCTGCAGGACGTGACAGCCGGCAGGCCAGAATCGATGTCAGCGGCGCGCCTGTACCGGCAGTGGGAGATGCAGCGCCCCTACGGCCGCGGCCTCGACGCCGAGGCGAGCCAGGACTATCCAACCTATCGCCGCGCTTGCTTCGATCGATTCCTGGGCGGGCGGCTGGCAGGCCTCGAGACGAGCCTGCGGCGCGAGTGGCAGCAGCGAGTGGAGGCTGCCGAACGCCGGGATCTGCCCGCTTACCAGGACCAGATGTCGATCCTGGCCTATTTGCGGCCAGATACGTACGGCGAAACGCGCATTCCGATTCCCCTCGCCGAAGCATGTGTGGCAGTGATCTACCAGGGACGCTATTACTTGATCCCGGCATGTGCGCCGGGAGGCGAAGGTCCGGCTGATGTGCAAGTGATCCGGCGCAAGATTGCGGCGATGTTGAGCCATCCTCCCAGTGCCCCTCCGCTCAACCTCGCTCCACTGGCCTCGATCCGGCGCAGTGACGCGGCGCACCTGCGCGCTGCAGTGGACGCGACTGTACGAGCGGATCTGGAGGCACTTCAGCTTGCGCCGGTCGTCCTCAACTTTGACCAGCGGCCGCGAGCTCTGCCGCTGCCAGAGTTGCGCCAGGCGGAGCGCGGCCTGGGGGACCACGCCTTGACGATTTTTGATACAGGCGAGACATTTGTGTTCGATCAATCGCATATCTTTATCGACGGGACGTGGGGCACAGCGCTGGCCGAAATCGTCACTAACGAAGCGCTGTCGTGGGCGGCGTACCTGCACACACTGCCACCGCCGAGTGTCGCACCACATCCTCCCCATGCGCTGACATGTAGACTGGACATCGCCAGCCGTGACACCGCCCGGCAGGCAGCCCGGGTGATGCCCGAGGTAAGTGCCGAGACGCGCCAAGTCAACTTGCAGGCGATCCAGTTCTTGCGGCGCCTCTTCAAGCTGCGCAACGACCTGATATCACTGACGGTAAACGACTTGCTTGTCCTCTACCGAGCGATCCACGCCGCCACCTACCAACCCGATCCGGAACTGGTGAGCGCACTTCGAGTGCTGCAAGGCAATGCCGAGACGCGCCAAGCGGCACTGGCGGCGCTCGATAGCACCGGCACATGCCGGACCAACCCGGCGATCATGATCCTCGTCGACGCCACCCTGCGATCGCCGCGCGACAGGGTGTATCCGATGACATTCCAGGTGCCGCTGGCAGAGCTGGACCTGCTTGGCCTGCACCGCCAGGTGAAGGAAGCGCTGGAAGGATACCGCAATGGGGTGGGAGATCCGAGCACACTCTACGCCGAGTTCGACCGGCTGCAGCGCATCTACCTGGCGACGATCGCGGGGTTTGGGCAGGTGATGAGCCGGGCCAAAGAGATCGCGATCGCCGGCGAGAGCGGCAGTGTGGGCACGATCAAGCTGCTGGCGCACCTGCCAACGCCCCTGCAGCGTATGCTCGACAGGCTTCCGGGCCGTATCGAGGTGCTGAACGATATTATCAAGGGGCGCGAGATCTTGTCGAACGTTGGCGCCGTGGTGCCGTCGAGCACGATTACGCGCTTTGCCACGGCCAAAGATGACAATGAGAAAAAGACGCTGGCGTGGGGGATCGTGACGGATGCTGAAGGGGTGATGTGCATCAGTCTACGTGATTTTCGCCCTCATGTCGCCCTGCTGATGGCGTGCAGCCAGCGCCCGATGGCCGAATGGATGGCGCGAGACTATTTACAATCGTACGCGCGGGGCCTGAATGCCTTTGTGCGCGACCTGCACCAGATCACGCGAGCCAGCCGTGAGACGCATGGCGCATAAGGAAGGGCGACGGTGAGCGACGACCGGCTGGTGGGGCGGCAGTTGGGCAACTATCGCCTCGAGCGTATGATCGGGCGTGGCGGCATGGCGCAGGTCTACTACGGGCTTGACGTGCGTCTCAAGCGTCCAGTGGCGATCAAGGTGATCGACGCCCGCTACCGCGATGACCCGGGCTATGCTCGCCGCTTTTTGCGCGAGGCACAGACGGTGGCGACATGGCGCCACGAACACATCGTCCAGGTCTATTTCGCCGACGAGCAAGACGATCTCTACTATTTCGCGATGGAGTATATCGAGGGCAAGAGCCTGGCAGCGCTGCTGCGGGAAGTACGCGCAGCAGGCGAGTTGCTATCGCCGGCAGAGGTGCTGCGTGTCGGGCACGCGATTGCCAGTGCCCTCGACTATGCCCATGCGAAAGGGGTGATCCACCGCGATGTCAAGCCGGGAAATGTGCTCGTTTCGAACGACGGGCGCGTGGTGCTGACCGACTTTGGGCTGGCGATGGATGTGCACGAAGGGACACAGGGGCAGGTGTTTGGGAGCTCACACTATATCGCCCCTGAACAGGCGCGCAGGTCGGGAGACGCCGTGGCACAGTCGGATCTCTATTCCCTGGGCGTGGTCTTGTTCGAGCTGCTGACAGGGAGTGTGCCGTTCGATGACCCCTCGCCGACGAGCGTCGCGCTGCAGCACGTGACGCTCGACCCCCCGCTACCGAGCGAGATCAACCCTCTGCTGAACCAAGCGACCGAGGTGGTGCTGCTCAAGGCGCTGAGCAAAGCGCCGGCAGAGCGTTACCAGACCGGGCGCGAGTTGATGGCCGCGCTGATGCGGGCGATCGAGGGCAGCGAGAGCCCGTCCCCTGTCCAGGAAACGACAGGACAGGATGCACTGCTGGGAAAAACGCTGGACGAGTACCGCGTCGATACGTTGCTGGGCCGGGGCGGTATGGCTCGTATCTATCGTGGGGTCGACGTGCGCCTGCAGCGGCAGGTGGCGATCAAGGTCATAGACACCCCGTTTCAAGCGGAGGCGCAGTATATAACGCGTTTTGAGCGTGAGGCGCGTGCCATTGCCCAGCTCGAGCATCCAGGCATCGTGCGACTCTATCGCTATGGTGAGGCGAACGGAGTGCTCTACATGGCGATGCAGTACGTGGAAGGCAGTGACCTGCGCGTGCTCCTCGACTCGCATCACGATGCCGGGACCAGAATGCCGGTAGAGCAGGCGGTGCACATCCTCGGTCAGGTATGCCACGCTCTCGATTTTGCGCACAGCAGGGGGGTGGTGCATCGCGACGTCAAGCCGTCCAACATTCTGCTCGATTCAAACGGCGATGCGATCCTCACCGACTTTGGCCTGGCGTTGCTCAGCGACGCCGGGACGCGGGGCGAGATCCTGGGCTCGCTTCACTATATCGCGCCAGAGCAGGCCATTTCGTCGGCAGCCGCTGTACCACAGAGCGATCTCTACGCCGTTGGCGTGGTTCTGTACGAGATGCTGACAGGGCAGGTGCCGTTCGATGCAGAGGATCCACTCGACATTGCCTTATTGCACATGAGTGAAGTACCGCGGCCACCACGCACGCTGTGTCCCAATCTGAGCCCGGAAGTGGAATTGGTCGTGCTGCGAACACTGGCCAAGGAACCGGGAGATCGTTACGCGTCGGGAGCAGAACTGATCGATGACCTGAAACAGGCGCTCAAGGGCGCAGCAGGCAGAGAGCGCGATCGAGCGCATGGGCTGCCGCCGATAGGTCGCATGGAGGACATGCCGCTTCGCCCATTGCCACCGATGCCAGCCGCGATAGTCGATGTGGAGCGAGCACAGGCCGTGACCGAGCCCAAGGCGCCCGGGCAGCGGGCACGCCCGGTGGGCACTGGACGGCGCATGGCGTATGCAGCGACTGGGAGTATCCTCGTGCTTCTTGCACTGATCGCGGTGCTCCTGGTGTCGCGCGACGGCGGGCTGTCAAGTGTACCGACGGCTACGTCAACTGCTGTAGCGCGGGTGGCGCAGGAAGGAGGGACGCTGGTGCCGCCCATGGCAACAGAGACGGTGCGCGTGAGCGTGACGCCCTCTCGGACCACCACCTCGTCGCCGACGGCCAGGCCAACGCGCAGGGCGACTGCGACGCCGACGCCTACATGGACGGCGATGGTGATCCGGACTGCGGATCTGCCGGCGACAGAGACGGGGGTCGCCCCAGTGGTCGCGGGCGACACCCCAATGCCAACGACAGAGACGACGCCGACAGTGGCCCCGAGTGTGACTGAAGAGGCTGCTGGGTCGCCGACTGCGACACGGACCAGCAAGCCGGGGGTGCGCTTGACTGCCACGCCCACCACGTCACGGCCGTCAACCCCGGCTCCCGCGCCGACAGCGGTGACACTATCGGCACTGCGCGGGTGGATCCTCTTTTTGTCCGACCGCGACGGTGAGCAGGCGGTATACGCGATGCAGGCCGATGGGAGTGGAACATTCCGACTGCACGACAGGCGGATCTATTACGAGGCGGCCGCAGTGGAGGCACGTCATCCAGAGGGCAGTCTGTGGCTCGAAGTGCGCGAGCACGAGGGCAACCTGGACATCTGGCGGGTGGGGCTTGGCGAGGACCGGGTGCTGACGACCAGCCCCGCAGACGATTACGATCCGGCATGGTCACCCGACGGGCGGCAGATCGTGTTCGTATCGGGTCGGGCCGGCAGTGACGACCTGTTCGTGATGGACGCCGAGATCACGGGCGAGCGGCAGGTGACGTTTTACACGGGGTTTGACAAGCGGCCGACCTGGTCGCCGGATGGGACGCGCATCGCCTTCTGGTCGGATCGCGATACGGGACATCCACAGATCTGGGTGATCAACGTCGACCTGACGGGGCTGGTGAACCTGAGCAACAACCCGTTCAATGACTGGGACCCAGTGTGGGTAAAATAGCTCGAGGCTGTATCTGCTCAATCATGTATGGCCTGTCTCTAACGCGTGGCAGAGATGAGCAGGGCCAGCGCCGCCAGGGCAAATAGGGCGTAGGCGGGGGGGGCGGCGCCGTCGACGAGATAGATGGCTATGCCTGACAGCAACAGGGCTGCGAACACGACGGCCCACGCCAGGCGGTTGATGGCAGCCTCTACGCGACGCACAGTGCGCACGGCGTCGGGTGCCCACGTCGTGCGCACGGCCAGGTTGCCCTGAGAGGCCTGGCGAAAAAAGCTATCAGCGTGGCCTGGCAGCGACAGGAGAAGCTGGGCGGCACGCACTCCCTCCTGGAGGTATTCGCGCCAGTCACGGCGCACTTCACCGGTGGCAGCCTCGGTGGCAAAGGGTTGGATGGCTTGCCACGGGTCGAAATCGGGGTCGAGCGTGGTGGCCATGCCGACGAGGAGTGCCAGGGCTCGGCCGATGAAGAGAAGATCGGTGGGCACCTGAAAGGGCATCTCGAAGAGCAGGTCGCGGTACTCGCGCGCCAGGCCCTGCCACTCGCTCATGGCCCTGTTGCGCGCCTGGCGCAGGGTCAACCCGGAGTAACGCGCCATCAGCTCGCCCTCGACCTCTTCGAGGCGTTTCAGATCAGCTCCAGGCAGAAGCAGGCCGGCTCCCTGGTAGGCCCGCACCATCCGCGCTGTGTCCTGGGTGGCAAAGCCGATCAAAAAATCGCGAAAGTGGGTGCGCACGCGCTCGGGCACGGTGGCGACCATGCCAAAGTCGACGAAAGCAAGCTGAAAGGGACGGCCGCCCGTCTCGTCGCGAGTGGCCGGCTCACCGAGGGGCCGGACAAAGAGGTTGCCGGGGTGGGGGTCGGCGTGGACAAAGTTGTGGACGAAGAATTGCTCCATGTAGGTGTCAAAGAGGCGGCGTGCGACGGCAGGGCGGCGGATGCCCGCGGCGGCGAGGGCCTCGAGATCATCTACCTTGATGCCTGCTACGTCCTCCATGACGAGCACGCGGCGCGTGGATACGTCATCGTACACCCTGGGCACGCGCACGCCAGGCTCGGCGGCGAAATCGGCAGCAAAGCGCCGCGCGTGCTCAGCCTCGGCAATAAAATCGAGCTCACGGCGGGTGGTGGCAGCGAACTCACCATAGAGCAGATCCATGTCGACGCGGCGACGAATGGGTGGATAGTGCTTGAGCCAGCCGGCGGCGGTCGCGATGGCGCGCAGGTCGGTCTCGACGAGGGTGGCGATGTTGGGGCGCTGGACTTTGACAATGACGTCAGTGTCGGTTGGTGCGGTCGACGACGCAGTGGGCGATAGGCGGGCGCAGTGCACCTGGGCCAGGGAAGCGGCCGCTTCGGGGGTGGGCGACAGCGCTGTAAAGACAGTGTCGACGGGGCGACCATACTCGGCCGCGATCACGGCGAGCACGTCGTCGAGCGACTCGGGGGGCACTTCATCCTGCAGGCCTGCCAGCTCGCTGGTGACCGAGGGGGGTAGCATGTCGACGCGCACGCTCAGGAATTGGCCCAGCTTGATGAGGACGCCACCCATCTCGACGGCGAGCGCGCGAAAACGGCGGGCGACGCGCTGCCAGCGGGCTTGTTGCGAGCGGGCGACAAACCGTCGGCCGAGGAAACGGCGCAGGACGATCTCCCATACGATGAATTGGGCGACGGCACCGGCGAAAAAGCGTATGACACGCAGATAGCGGGCCCGGTCAAAGGCGGCTGGCGGAAGGGCAGAAATGTCTTCTGGGGTCAAAGATCCTCACAACAGGAAGGGCTACTCGGTGATATCGGCGACGTGCCCACCGACGGCGCGCACCAGGTCCTCGGTCGCCATCTCGATCCCGGCGTCGTGGCGGCCGGCGCTGACGCCGACGCGCAGCTCGTCGAGGATGTGGTGGTCGACATACACGGGCACGTCGTGCCGGCGCAGGCCAAAAGGGGAAACGGCGCCGATCTGGTAGCCGGTGATGCGCGGCACATCTTCGGGTGGCGCCAGGTCGAGCGCCTTGTCGCCGACGACACGCGCCAGCTTTTTCAGGCTGAGGCGCTGGTCGCCACGTACGAGAGCGATGACATGGCGGCGGTTGGCACGACGAATGAGCAGGGTCTTGACGACTTGCGCGACGGGCACCCCTCGCTCGACGGCAGCCTGCTCGACGTTCTTGGCCTTGTGGGCCTGCTCGACGACAGTGTATGGGATATTCAGTTCGTCCAGCGCTCGGATGGCGTGTGTTCGGATTTTCATGGTATGTGACACGTGACAACGTGATACGGAATGGATGGCGGGTTGTAGACCGACAGAACTGGTCGTGTTTATCACGCGGGAGTATTATAGCACACAGCGGTGGATTGTGCCAGAGGGGAAAGTCGGGGAGGATATAGGGTGGATTGCCAATCCGCCTTATATCCCCCAAGTCATTGAGATGATACGAAACTTAAAGAGGGGCGGGGAGTTGGGCGAGCCAGCGGCGGGTGGCGCGGGGGGAGCAGAGGCGGACGACATGGAGATGGGCGTATTCGGGCTGGCAGAAGAGGTCCTGGTACTGGCGCTTGCGGCGGCGGTAGGTTTGTAGGGAGTAGAGGATGATCGAATCGCGGCTGAAAAAGGCCTCACGAACGTTTTCCCGGTTTCCACTCCACAGTTCCTCACGAGTGAGGCAGCGGCGCAGGGTGCGCGTGGTGACGCGCCACAGGACGAGGGGAAGGGGATAGTCGAGCCAGACGACGGTATCCGCGCGCCCCCAGACAATGTCGCGCACCTTGCTGTAATTGCCGTCGGTAGTCCAGGCATCCCCGGCGAGGGCGGCAGCGGTGCGGGCGCGAAACTCGTCGACAGGTGTCTGAGTCCAGCCGGGCCCCCAAAAGATGGCGTCTAGCTCGACGTGGTGGATGCCGAGGCGCTCGGCGGCACGGCGTGCAAAGGTGGTCTTGCCAGAGCCAGATGTGCCGATGACGGCGATGCGGCGGGGGATTGGTGGCGCGCTCATCGCCGATCCAGGATGATTTTCAAAAACACGCTCTACACGCCCTCTCCGTGCTTGGCGAGTCGGCGAGCGATCAGGGCTTTTTCCTCTTGCTCGGTCGCGATCTGGCCGTCGAGGCGTGCATCGCGCACGGCGTCGAGGAGCTCGCCAAAGAGGGGCGAGGGCTTGAGGCCGAGGCTCTTCAGGTAGGTGCCGTCGACGATGGGCTCGACGTGGCGTAGCTCTGTCTCGTAGAGGAGCAAGCGGGCGCGCCCACGCTCCGAATCGGCGCACAGCCATGTAACAAGGCGCGCCTCGCTGCCCGTGCGGTGCAGCAGGGCATAGATCTCGGCGTTCGTCAGGTCAGGCTGGGCGAGTTGTTCGATTCTGCTGCGCAGGTGGCTCACCTCGCGCAGCAGGTCGAGATCTTGGCGGAAGGGCTTGATCTGTGAGGCGAGCGCCTCGACATCCTTGCGAGCGAGATCGCACACCCAGACGGCGAGGTAGAGACCGGGCGCGGGGGCGCCTGATTCGTTACGCCGGATGTCCCAGGTTCCCTCGGCTACCACGTCGCGCAGTGCGCTGAAACGCTGGCAGGTGTCGGGGGTGCACGACAGACTGGGATGGATCTGGCTCAAGACGTCGAGTTCATCGAGGCGCTGCAACACCCGCTCTGGCCTGGTCTCGGCAAAGATCAGGTACAGCTCGTGGCGCAGGCGCTCGGCCGATACGCGGGACAACATGGGCAGCGCGTTCTCGATCAACTCGGCGGTGCGGGCCTCGATCTGAAAGCCGAGGCGCTGCTCAAAGCGAGCGGCGCGCATGATGCGTGTCGGATCTTCGATAAAGCTCAGGCTGTGCAGGACCTGGATCAAGCCGTTGCGCAGATCCTCCTCGCCACCGTAAAAGTCGAGGAGCCGGCCATAATGGTCGGAATCGAGGCGGATGGCGAGAGTATTAATCGTAAAGTCTCGGCGGTGCAGGTCGGCCTTGATGCTGCCGCTCTCCACCTGGGGCAGGGCGGCCGAGTGGGCATAGAATTCAAGGCGGGCGGTGGCAAAGTCGAGAGAAGGGACGCCAAACTCGCCCTCTCGGCCTTCGAGGATGATCTTGGCAGTGCCAAAGCGCCTGTGGCTGCGGGTGCGCGCGCCGATCTGGCGCGCAACCCGGCGCGCCAGGCGAATCGCATCCCCCTCGACGACGAGGTCCATGTCAAGATTGGGCTCGCCGAGGAGCAGGTCGCGCACAAAGCCGCCGACGACGTACAGGGGATAACCCATCTCCTGGGCCAGGCCACTTGCCAGGCGCAAGAGATCGGCCAGTGCGGTGGGCAGGGCCGTCTCGATCCGCTGCGCGATCTCGCGCCTGCGGGGCGGTGGGTGGGTGGGTGTAGCCCACAGCTTGATGAGGTCGGTGCGGGTGACAACGCCGATAATCTCGTCATTGCTGACGACGGGCACCTGGCCGACACTGTGTTGGGTCATGACCTGCTGCAAGCGCTCGACCGAGTCGTCGGGTGTGACCGAGATGTCGCCCTTGGTCATATAGTGACTGACGGGCATGTTGCCGAGGTGCAAACGCCGGGCGCGATCGATCTCGCGCCGGGTGAGCACGCCGAGGATGTGGCCGGTGGCATCGACGACGGGAAAGCCCTCAAAGCCGTAGCGCAGCATCTCTTCTGCCGCTTCGTCGACGGTGGCCTCTGGCGACAGGGTCTGCACACCGTAGGACATGATCTGCCTGACGGTGACGGAGGGACGGATGTGCTGATCGAGCTGATCGATCAGTTCGATGCGGGCATCGGATATCTCTTGCCCACGAATGAGCGCGGCCGCGGCGCGGGTGTGCCCGCCCCCTCCAAAGTGGGTGGCAATATGCCCCACGTCGACGGCGTCGGTGGTCGAGCGGCCGACGAGCTGTAGATAGTCGCCCAGGTCGACGATGAGAAAGAGCCCGGCAGGGTCGTACAGATCGCGGATCTTGTGCGCCAGGGTCGAGATCTCTTCGACGTATCCCTCGGCAGTGGCAGTGGTGATCACGATCGTGTGGCCTGCCACGTCGATCACCTCTGCGCTGTCGAGCAAAGCGTCATAGAGGGCAAGCTGCTGGTCGGTCAGCCCATGGTGCAGGAACTCGCTCACAACCGCCAGGTTGGCTCCCTGCTCTGCCAGCCAGGCGGCACAGCGCAGGTCACGGGCAGTGGTGGTGGGATAGGTGAGCGAGCCCGTGTCTTCATAGATGCCAAGGGTGAGCAGGGTGGCCTCGACAGGCGTGAGGGCATGGTGGGTGGCCGCGAGTCGCTCGACGAGCAAGGTGGTGGTCGCGCCCACCTCCTCGCCCGTGTAGCTCCAGTTGGGAGGCAGCTTGCGACTGAGGGGATGGTGGTCGATGACCTGCACCTCGGTGTCGTCGGTCATGCCTCGCGGGGTAACGAGGGTCTGGGTGTCGACGAGAAAAATACGGTCGACGTCGACACGGCGCGGCAGATCTTCGTAGCGCAGGTAGGGCAGCTCATCCCAATAGAGGGTGAGAAAGTCGCGCAGATTCCGGTTGGGGCGACGTGGTAGAACAGGCGTGGCCTGGGGGTAGAGCTTCCAGACTGCCAGTTGCGACGCCAGGGCGTCAAAGTCGGTGTTTTCGTGGGTGAGGATGAGTTGTTCGCCCATGGATCCCTCCTGGCAGGGATTATAGCATAAAAGAGGTGTGGAGGGTAGTTGGGTGGATGCTTGGTTGAGGGAGGCGGCCTCGCGGGATGGTGCGCGAGCGCGCACCATCCCGGATTTGAGCAGGATGTTGGGTGGCTACAGGGTGTCGGTGTCGAAGGGCTCGAGGGGCAAGGTGGACGGATGGGGGGGAGTGGTCTGGATGGGCTCGGCGGTGCCAACCCCATTGATGGACAGGATCAGGCCAAAGATGACGATCAACAGGCCCAACGCACCCACACAGCAGATGGGGCCCTCGGCGAGGATCATGTACAGAGGACCGGTATCGCCGACGACGGAATAGAGCCAGTCGCCCCACAACCAATCGGGCACGCCCTCAACCTGGAGGACGGTGGTGACGATGGAATAGATGCTACTGACCAGATAAGGAAGCAGGCAGCAGCTCAGGACGAGGCCCAGTGAGGCGAGAATACAACCCAGGCTACAACTTGTTCGTTCCATGTTTGTGCTCCTCGATGAGTGATCGGTTCAATATCTATGCTCGCGCGGCGGCAGCGACGAGGTCGGGTCGCACCCGTTCGACATCGGCATATTCGCCACGGTACTCGGGCGGCAACATGGCAGCCAGGCGGTACATGATCTCCTGAGCAAAGGCATCCACTTGCTCGGGCGTCGCCTTGCCCTGGAGGTCTGGGGGCTCAAAGAGCGGCCCAAAGCGGACGTAGATCGTGGGCCGGCGCAGGCGGCGGAGCGAGGGGATTGCCTTTTCCTGGCCTGTCAAGACCACAGGCAGCAGGGGCACACCGGTGCGCAAGGCCATGTACGCGGCCCCGCTTCGACCCTGTTGCAATGCCCCGGTCTTGCTGCGGGTGCCCTCAGGTGCCAGGCCGAGAATGCCACCACTAGACAGCACGTCAAACGCCTGGCGCAGCGCCTTGCGGTCCACCTCGCCGCGGCGCACAAAGATCGCGTCGGTCGAGCGCAGGAGGGGACCGAGAAAAAAGTGACTGGCCCACTTGGATGCCGCAAAGACGTAGGGCCGGTAGGGGAACACCACGGCCAGGATGGGGGTGTCGAGCCAGTGCAAGTGGTTGCTAATGAGCATATACCCCCCGGGGTCACGGATATACTCTCTGCCTTCCACTTTCACACGCATCAGGAGGCGCAGCAGCAGACCGACCGCACCCCGAATCAAGCGGTACCATCCACGGATGGCCAGGTTATACGATTGGGACTCGTTGGCCGTCTCGTTTGTGTCGTTCATCTCTTTTCGTCCTCCGACAGGCATAACACCAGCCTGTGCCGGAGGATACGCTTCAGGCTGTTCACAACACAGGCCTCAAGGAACAGCCCCGGCCGTTCCGGTCGGCAGCGGGATCTCGTAGCCAATCCACCAGCCCTGCACGGCGATGTCGTAGCGCGCCACATCTCCCACGGGCACCAGGGTGACCTCGAATGGTGCGCGGGCACCCGCTATAAAGATGTCGGCGGCGATCTGAACGGTGCGCGCCGCCACGACGTGATCCTCGATGTCGTACAATGTCACGACCACGGCTACACGTTGTGCGTCGGCAGGCCCGGTGTTTTGCACTGCGCCGCGCACCTGATAGTTGCCGCTTTCGGCGCCGTCCAGCCAGCCGCCCCAGTCGTCGACGAGGGACAGGTGGGGATAGCGTGGCCCAAGGTGGGTGCTCGGCACGCCGGCCAGGACGCGCGTCTGGTATTGGGCAAAGCTGCTCGGCGCCGCGGCAAAGAGCACGGCGAAGGGAGAGTGTCCGCCCGAAGGGATGATATCGAGCGCTGCCAGGGCACTGCCCGAGGCCAGGAGCCGCCCGTCCGTGTCGTGGAGCGAGACCTCGACCTGCACCTCCTCTGCCGGTTTGCCCGACATGTTGACGATCTCGCCCATGCACCACAAGCTGTCGACGGGTGTGCGGTGAAAGCCGATGCCGCGAATGGCAAAGGCGATGGGGGTGGGCGTGGGCACTATGGTCGGGGCACTTGGTCCCTCGCCGACGGGGATAATGATCTCCTGCCCAACACTCAGCCGGCGTGGGTCAGAGATGCCGTTCGCATCCTGGATCTCTTGCACCGTCACTCCGAACTTGCGGGCGATGGGGATCAGGGTATCGCCTTTTTGGATGACATAGATGATCGGAGTGGGAGTGATGGTCGGTGTGGGTGTGTCGGATGGGGTGGCGGGTACGGGAGTGAAGGTGGCGCGACGTGTGGCGGTGGGGCGTGGGGTGTGGGTGACCGTGGGCACTATGCCGGCGGCGACAGGTACGGCAGTCGGCGTGGGGGGTACAAGCATCTGCCCGCATCCGGGCAGGGCAAAGCTGCCCAACAGCAGCACGACGGCTACTGAGAAACAGAGCGTACCTCTTTTCTCTCTCCCGGTGCTCGATCTCGGTAACAAAGATTTCCCTCTCCGAAAAAGCCGACTGGCGGCAGGGGGGATTGTAGCAAAAGAAGGGGGGAAAGTCAAACCCAATGGCGGCTGCGAGGGCAGCGGGTTTGACTTGGGGGCAGCGCAGTGTTACAATCAGGTGCATCAAGGTTGATTAGGAGGAGGAAAGAGATGGCAGATCCGCGTGTGGAAGCTGTGGCGCGCATTCTGGTGGACTATTCGGTGGATGTGCAACCCGGGCAGTTTGTGCAGGTGTCTGGGACGCCGGAGGGGAAACCGCTGTTGTTGGCGATCTATAAGAGAGTGCTTGAACGTGGGGGACATCCCTGGTTGCGGGTGGGGTTTGACGAGACAGCCGAGATCCTTTTCAAGGTTGCGAGTGATGAACAGCTCGACTATATACCGGGCGTCCTCAGGCAGGCGGTGGAAGACATCCATGCGAGCATCAGTGTATGGACAGAGGTGAACACCAAGGCGCTGACGAACGTCGACCCGGCCAGGCAAGCGCGGCGCGGACGCGCGCAGCGGCCGATATCGGAGCGCTTCCTTGAGCGCGCGGCCAACAAGGAACTAAAGTGGACCGGCACCGCCTTTCCGACGAATGCTTTTGCCCAGGACGCCGAGATGTCGCTGAGCGAGTTTGAGGATTTTGTCTATGGCGCGGCGCTGGTGCACGAGCCAGACCCGATCGCAGCCTGGCAGGCTGTATCGCGCGAGCAGCAGAAGCTGATCGACTGGCTGCAGGACAAGGGCCAGGTGCGCCTGGTTGGACCCGATACAGACCTGACGCTGTCGATCAAGGGGCGATCGTGGGTGAACTGCGATGGGCACGAGAACTTTCCCGACGGCGAGATCTTTACGGGGCCGATCGAGAACAGTGTCAACGGTACTGTGCGCTTTACCTACCCGGCGTGCGAAGGCGGGCGCGAGGTAGAGGACGTGCGGTTGTGGTTCGAGGACGGGAAGGTGGTAAAGGCGACGGCGGCCAAGAACGAGGAGTATCTGCTGACCATGCTTGACACGGACGAGGGCTCGCGCTACCTGGGCGAGTTCGCATTCGGCACAAACCGCGGGGTGCAGCGCTTTACCAAGAATATTCTGTTCGACGAAAAGATCGGCGGCACTGTGCACATGGCAGTCGGCACCGGTTACCCCGAGACGGGCAGCCTGAACCGTTCATCCATTCACTGGGACATGATCTGCGACCTGCGCCAGGGCGGCGAGGTGTGGGTGGATGGGGTGTTGTTCGCGAAGGATGGCGAATTCAAGATCTGAGTGAGATGTGATGCGTGATGCGTGAGATAGCCTCTCATGCATCACGCATCATATTGGGGGTTCTATTTGACGCGGCGGATGTAGAAGCAAAAGACGTCGCCATCCCTGGATGCCTTCAACAGCTCATTGCCGGTGCTCTTGGCCCAAGCCGTAATGTCGGCCATGGAACCGAGATCAGTGGCAAGGACTTTTAGGATGCCCCCAACGGGCACATCCTTGATGATCTTGCTGGTCTTGACCACAGGCATGGGGCACTTGAGGCCTGTGGCATCCAGGGTCTGGTCAGGGATGAATTCGGTCATTGTTGTCCTCCTATCGCACCCTCGAGACGAAAAGTCAGAGCTAGATAAAAAGCTGGATTTCGGACTGCTGGGCTTTGGCGACAAAGGTGGCGGCGCCGACGACGTCCTCGACTGCATCGATCAGGTCCTCTCTTTTGATCTCCATAATATCCATGCTCATCTGGCAGGCGAGCAAGTGAACGTCGAGGTCGATGGCCGTTTGGAGCAGCCCGGGCAGAGAGGTGGCACCTTTGTCGCGCATCATCTTTTTGAACATCCATCGCCCTATGCCCCCGAAATTAAAGCGCGACGGGCCGATGCGGTCGATGCCGCCACGGTTCATAAAGCCGAGCATACGCCCGAACAAGCCCTTGCCTGTGCGGTTGCCCCTCTGGATGGCCGTTAGTCCCCAGAAGGAAAAGAAGATGCTGGTCTCCATGCCCATGGCGGCAGCAGTGGTGGCAATGATCAAGGCGCCCATAACCTTGTCCATGTCTCCGCTAAAGACGACGATCGAACACTTTTGCTGCCTGGGCTCTTGGGTCACTTTGTCCTCCCCGAATCGCTACGTGGGATCGCGGACGACGGTCATCAGGGTGATGTCGTCGAACTGGGGCGCGTCGCCGACGAATTGTTGCAGGCGGTTGAGGATGTCGGTTTGGGGATTGCGACCGGCACGTAAGCCAGCCAGGGCGGCGTCGAGCATCTGTTGGGTGCCAAAGCGGCTCTCTGTCGAGTTTTGCGCGTCGAGCACACCATCGGTGTAGAGGACGAGGGCGGCGCCCGGGGGGAAGGTGACGGTGGTATGTTCCCAATGGGTGTCGTGCATGATGCCGAGTGCCATGCCATGCCCGGGAAGGGGTTGGGGGGCATCGCCGTTGCGCGAGTTGAGCAGATAGGGGGGGTGATGGCCCGCGTTACAGTAGGTGAGGGTGGCGGTGTCGGGCGACAGGACGCCGTAGAATACGGTGACAAAGAGGTCGGCCTGGGTATCTGCCAGGATGCGGGCGTTGGCGGCACGCAGGGTCAGGTCGGGGCGCTCGGGATAGTCGGTAGCGTAGGTGCGGATCAGGGTACGGCTGAGAGCCATATAAAGGGCGGCAGCCATGCCCTTGTCGGCGACGTCGGCGATGACGAGGCCCAGGCGCCCGCCAGGGAGTGGGATAAAGTCGAAAAAGTCGCCTGACGCTTCGCGGGCCGGGCGCAGGGAGGCGGCGATCTGCCAGCCGGGCACCTGTGGTGGGCGGACGGGGAGCAGGCTGGTCTGCACGCGACCGGCGAGAGTCAGCTCGCGGCGGCGGGTGGTGACGGCATGCAAGGCGCGTGCCGCCTGGTTGAGGTAGCCGAGGAGCTGGCGGTCGCGCTCGCGCTGACCGGCAGACCGGGTGGCAAGGCCCGAGAGGATACTCGGGACGTCATCGCATAGGGTGACAGCCCCGATCGGCTTCAGGCCGGGGACGAGGAGTGGGATGACGCGCCACACGTGACGCGGTCCCTCATGGCCACGGAGGGCACGTCCCTGGCGGCAGGCGCGGGCTTCGAGGCGATCGGCTGTGAGTGGCATCTCGGTTGCACTCCACGCCCGAGGGGTACTCGGGTTCGCCCGAGGGGAACTCGGGGCCTCGGCGCCGGCAGATGGCCCCATGTGTGCGACGAGGCGCAGGACCTTTTCGTGGGGTGTGGCATGCCAGACGCGAGCCTCTACCACGCCAAAGCCAGCGGCCAGGCCGCGGGCCAGAAAGCGGGCTGCCTGGCCGATGTCGTCGGCGGCATACATCGAGTTGATGACGGAGGGCAAGAGATCGATCTGCGCTTGCTCGTTCCCCTCTTTGATGGCTGCTTCCAGGTAGTCAATCGCCGCGTCCCAGCGGCCGGTGATGGCGAGCAGGTGGCCCACGTGACCAGCGTGCAAGTGGGCGGTGAAAAAGTCGCGGTAAATCTGGTTCTGGATGCGGTAGCTCCCATCTCCCACTTGCTCGACGACACCGGTGAGATAGAGGGGGTCGAGGTCGGGGGAGAGGGGCAGGGGCAGCTCGGACCGGGCCACGGTGCCGTGGGCGACGAGGAGCAAGATGCAGTGGAGCAGGTCGGGGTCCTCTTCGACGAGCCGGACTGCTTCCTGCAACGGCGCGTACTGGTACACCTCGTCGTGTAGGAAGGCGCGGACGACACGGTGCACCATCCTGGCGCGCAGGCGGGGCGGAGACCCGGTGGTCGCCGCCTCGGTATGCGCTTGCTCGATGCACGTTTGCTCGATGCAGTGTTCGCAGATGCGGCGGATGAGGTAGGGGTCGCCGCTGGTGGCGCGCAAGAGGGAGCGGTGAGCGCGCTTTGAGGCGATCAGGCCGGCGGCGGTGAGTTGATCTGCGACGAGTTCGGCACTGTCGGCGCGCGACAGATCGCCGATGAGGATGCGGCGCGCGATGCCGCGAAAGGGCGAAGACTCGCCTACGGTGAGACTGGCGAGGCTGAGGGCGCCGGACACAATGACGAGGATGCGCGTATCGAGCGTCTGCTGGTCCATATAGGCGGCGCGCAGCGAGGTGAGCAGGGCCTGCACCAGGTCGGTGGGCAGGGCTTCCAGGTGCTCGACGATCAGGACGAGGTCTCGATCGAGCGACGACACGACGTCGGTCAGGAAGGCGCGAAAGGTAGCGCTGCCGGCGTCGCCGAGATCGATGCCGGGGAGGCTGCGGCCGGTGAGCGCCGCGAGGCGCAGGCGGATGACATCGGTCAGCTCGGCGAAAAATCCTTGCAGGGTGAATGCCTTGATGGCATGGAGATCGACATAGACGCACGGCCAGCCGAGGGACCGTCCACTGTAGGGCTCGGCGGTGAGGGTGCGCTCGACGTAGCGCAAGAGGTGGGTTTTGCCCGATAGGCGCGGACCGAGCACGGCGCAATAAGTGCCCTCGCGCAGCGCCTCGACGATCTGGTCGAGGGCTGCGTGGTAGTACCTGGCGAGGGTCGGGGCCTCGGACGCGGCGCTGGCGGCATCTGCCTGGGGATCGGGCACGTTCATACCCCCTCCTCTTTGGCTTTGCGCAGCAGGTATTCGAGGTCATAAGTGCCCTGCAGCACCTTGGTAAAGACGGGCGACGCGAAAAAGTACTCTTTGCCGCGACGGTACACGATGCCGGCCAGGGTGAGGACGCTGCATGCCTCGTCAATGTCGCCCTGAGGCAGGACGATGCCCCGCTTGCGCAGTGCGGCGTCGATGAACGAATGGGAGAAACCACGCGCCTGCGGCCCATCGGAGGCCATGAGCACGGCATAGATGAGGGCTTTCTCGCGGTTCTCTGTGTTCTGCATAAAGGACGTCAGGAGGTGGCTCTTGAACCCTTCGTCAGAATAGACATCGATCAGGCTCTCAGGGCTGATCTCGCGCTCACCGGTGCGGTCGAGGCGGCGCAGGAGGATCATGCAATAGTACTGGATCAGATTCGGCTGACCAGCAGTCTCTTCGTAGATGCGGCCGACCACGTCGTCTTTGTTGCGGATGCGGACTCGCAGGTTCTCCATAGGGACGACGATCAGATCGTGCGCCTGGCGGCGTGTGAATTCGTTGAGGCGGATCTCTTGCGCAAAGTTGTAGAAGGGGGAGTCGAGCAGGTATTGCTCGCGCATCGCCTCGCGAAAACCGGCGAGGATGTATTGGCAAGCGCCCTTGTTGGCCGAGGCGCGCAACATGCGGAATAGCTCCCAATCGCCGCGCTGGGCAAGGACGAGGTTGTCGATCTCGTCGAGGAGAAAGACGAGCTTGGCCTTGTTGGCGCGGGCCATGCGCTCGAGAAAGTCGGGGAAGAAAAAGACGTACTTTTGCATGTGCAGCCGCGGCAGCTCGCGGGGGTTGAGCTTGCGCACAACCTCCCGGACGTAATCTTCGGTGCTGAGTAGATCGCTGCATTCGAGATAGATGACTTGCGCAGGATCCTGGCTTTCTTTGAGGATGCGCTCAACCTCGCGCAGGAGGGAGGTTTTGCCGATGCGGCGAATGCCGAGGAGGGCGTGGTTGGTATCGGGGTTGCCGATGACGCGCGAGATCTCGTACTCGCGCCCAAAGAAGCGGCTGCCGGTGACGGGGGCGCGCGTCTCGTAGGGTGCCAGGCTCGAGATAGGGACCTGGGCGGCGATGAGGTCGAGCAACTCGCCAGTGGGGCGGCGTGAATCGGTGACGCGTGCCTGTTCGTCGCACCCCAGAATCACGAGGCTATAGATCGGGCTGGTGGCGAGTTTTTGGAGAGGGGCGCTGTCGCCGTCGAGCAGGACGATAACGATCTGGCGGGTCAGGTTGCGCTCGCGCAGGACGTCGGCCAGGCTCTCAAAGAGGTGATGGGGTGTCGTCGCTTCCAGGTCGGTGCGCTTGACCCAGATGACGGGGGTGGCGTCGGACAGGCGCAGTTTCCAGGTGGAGAGGTCCACACTGTAGAGATCGTAGCCGAGGGTACGCCCGGAAGCGCGAGCGGTGTAGCCCAGATCATCGCTGAGCAGGCGCAACAGAGGAGGCCAATCTTTGTGTCCCATCATGCCCCTTTCGTTTCACTCAAGGTAGGCTTTTCCACTCAGGGCAGGCTCTTGACAAGATCGTACTCCCACATGATGTGGAGCACTTGGCGTGCCACGCTTGCGTCGATGCCTGCCTGCCTGGCAAGGTCGGGCAAGGGCACGGCGTCCCCGCTGTCAGGCAGGTGGCGGTAGAGACGGTCGGCCAGGCCGGCAGTGGCTGCGTTGCCGACAGAGCAGGCGGAAACGCGCCCTGGCTCGGAGCGGAGCACGCGCTGCAAGCGCCTATCGGGCGTGTGGTGGGCCTGCACGCCAGAACGGGCGATGCGGGATGCGGTGCGCATGGGACTCGATTCGAGTGAGACCTGTCCGAAATGTTCGAGCCAGACGGCCTCGTTCTGGACGAGGCGGCCGCGGTCGACGACGATTTTGCCGTCGACGCGGATGGTGGGCGCGCGGGTGACTAGATCGCAATGGATGGTGGCGCTGACGGCGCCACCCATAAAGGTGTTGCTGCCGAGGGCAACGTGGGCGGTGCCGGCAGCCTTTTCATCGACGAGCATGTTGCCTGTGAGCTGTTGGGCGGCAGGGTTGAGGCCGGCGCCGATCTCGGCCAGGTTGGACCAATTGAGATCGCCGGCAGCCTGGGCAGGTGAGATCTGGGTATCGCGCAGCCAGGCAGCGGCCGGGCTCTTCTCCGGCTCGATGTGCGCCAGGCGCCCCCACTTGAAGTGGAGGATGATCTCTTCGCCAGGTGCCATGACATAGCCCGGGAGTGAGCCGTTGACGACAAAGCTTCCCTCGGCGGTGCCCTCGATCGGGGCGATGTAGGTTTCGCCAGAGGGAACATTGCCCCACACGCCGTCGGCGATCAGACCATCGCTGGCCACGGGCAGGCGCTCCCAGCCACCAAGGTCGGCGGTGAGGAGATGGGGCGTACCGCCGGCGGCATAACTGGTGAGCTCGACGGTGGTGCCACGGGCGAGAACGACCTCGACAAAACCGCAGTCGGCGACAAGCTGAGCCATGTCGACGTCGGCGAGGGCGAGGGCATCGAGCGTGGCACCTGGCATGTGACCGATCTTGGTATGAGCGGTCCACTGGGTTTCGAGCAAACGCTGGCGAAAGCCGAGGCAGTCGGGCCGGGCATTGACGCAGGTGAGGATGGCGCGAGCCTCGCGGGCGGCGCGCTGAGCCGGGAAGCTCAGATCGGTTTCACGCGGGACGCGGCGTTGAATGGCAATGGGCACCAGGATGGCCGTCGACGAGATACCGAGTGACTCGGCAGCCTCGGCGATGGCTGTCGCTGGCTCGACAGTGGTCTCGTCGAGAAGGATCAGCAACTGTTGGCCGGGCTTTAGATCCAGAGCGTGCTCGACGATCTGCCTGGCGCCCACGTGATGCGATGGATCTGGGGACGTTCCCCTGAGCATTCACTTCTCTCCTGGGCACGGCCGGGCCACTTGGTGGCAGGCATGTGCCGGTATTGTCACAAAGTTGATTATATCACATTGATGGGGCGTTTGTCTAGGGGTTATGCAGGGCTTATCAGTTCTATAGCAAAGGCCACGGCAAGGCGGTAGTTTTCATTTGCGAGTATGAGCAAAAGGCCTTTGCGTTGCCATGTTGACGCGACATTGATCTCTCAAGTTGCTCAAATGTTGGAGAACTGACGAGCACCAAGGGCTATGTTGACTTGGAGTCGACCAGTTTGCGGATCAACTCCTGTACTGAAAACGCAGATTTGCCTAGGAGAAGACAATACGGTATAATGACTGGACTTTGGCCATTTTCGTGCGCGCATCAGAATCAGGCGTCGTTTCATGCAATTTCAAGCGATCTGTGCTCTAGCTGGCACTTG
>JAFGIA010000116.1 GCA_016929795.1 Anaerolineae bacterium | reverse complement strand
GAGGCGCGGGCGAGCGAAGCAATCCCCATCTGTGACTATGTCGGGGATTGCTTCGGGCGCCAAACGACGGCGCCCTCGCAATGACAGGTCAGCCAGGTGGTGAGCAGAACAGCGCGCGCGTTGACGTAACGGCACGGGCGTGCTAAAATAGGCGCATGGCTCTCAAAGTGTCCGACGCGCTGCGCGAAAAGCTGGATGCCCTGCCGACCAAGCCGGGCGTCTATCTGATGAAGGACGAAAAGACCAAGATCCTCTATGTGGGCAAGGCGATCAATCTACGCGCCCGGGTGCGCTCTTATTTTCACGCCTCGGCCGAGTACAGCTCCAAGACGGCGCGCCTGGCCGAGCGGATCGCCGACATTGACTTTATCGTGACCGCGTCGGAGCTGGAGGCGCTGATCTTGGAGAGCCACCTGATCAAGCGCCACAAGCCGCGCTACAATGTGCGCCTGAAGGACGACAAGCGCTACCCCTACATCAAGGTGACGTGGCAGGAGGATTTCCCGCGGGTGGTGATCGTGCGCCGCATGGAGCAGGATGGTGGGCGCTATTTTGGGCCGTTCACGGCATCGTGGGCGGTGCAGCAGACGCTGCATATGCTGCGGCGCGTCTTTCCCTACCTGACGTGCAACCGGGCCATCACGGGCGAGGACGAGCGCGCCTGTCTCTACTATGATCTGGGGCTGTGCCTGGCCCCGTGCATCGGCGTGGTCGACAAGGACGAGTACCGGGCGATGATCGAGGGGCTGTGCCGCTTTCTGGAGGGGAAGAGCGACGAGATCGTGACCAGCCTGGAAGCACGCATGCATGCGGCAGCGAACGCGTGGGACTATGAGCAGGCGGCGGCGTACCGCGACCAGTTGGCCGCCATCCAGCGCGTGGTCGAGCGGCAAAAGATCGTGACGCACGACATGATCGACCAGGATGTGATTGCTTTTGCGCGCGAGGATGGCGACGCGTGCGTGCAGGTATTTTTTATCCGCAACGGGCGGCTGATCGGGCGCGAGTATTTCGTGCTCGACGGCGCGGCGGAAGAGACGGAGCAAGAGATCCTCGCCTCGTTCGTGAAGCAGTTCTACGACGAGGCGGCGTACGTGCCGCCCGAGATCCTGCTGCCGCACGAGATCGACGAGGCGCTGGTGATCCAGGAGTGGCTGGGCAGCCGGCGCGGCGGGGAGGCCGACGAGAGCGTGGTGCTGCGCGTGCCGCGGGAGGGGCAGGGGCGCGACCTGGTGGAGATGGCGGCGGAAAACGCGGCCGAGACGCTGGCGCACCTGCGCGCGCAGTGGGTGATGGACGAGGGGAAACAGTCGGCGGCGTTGGGCGAGCTGCAGGAGAGCCTGGCGCTCGAGATGCCGCCGAACCGGATCGAGGCGTACGACGTGTCGACGATCCAGGGCACGGCGACCACGGGGTCGATGGTGGTATTCGTGAAGGGCGTGCCGCGCAAGAGCGACTATCGCCGCTTCAAGATCCAGACGGTGGAGGGAACGGACGATTACGCGGCGATGCGCGAGATGCTGCGGCGCCGCTTCAAGCGGATCGGCGAGCCCGAGCCGGCCGGCGAGCTGGGCCCGGGTGCAGCCAGGTCGTCGTGGGACCTGCTGCCCGACCTGCTGATCGTCGACGGCGGCAAGGGGCAGCTCAACGTGGCGCTCGAGGTTCTGGACGAGTATGGGCTGCGCGACCAGGTGCCGGCGATGGGCCTGGCCAAGCAGGAGGAAGAGGTGTTCCTGCCGGGGCAGAGTGAGCCGGTGATCCTGCCGCGCACGTCAGAGGGGCTCTACCTGCTGCAGCGCGTGCGCGACGAGGCACACCGCTTTGCCGTGGGCTACCACCGTACGGTGCGCAGCAAGCAGACGATCCGCTCGCAGCTCGACGAGATCCCGGGCATTGGCGCGCGCCGCCGCTCGGCGCTGCTCAAGCACTTTGGATCGATCGACGCCATCCGCGCCGCCACGGTGGACGAGCTGGCGGCGGTGCCGGGGATGACGCGGCCGGCAGCGGAGAAGGTGAAGGAGCATCTGTAGGAAGGGTGGAAGGTTGGTCCAACCTTCCACCCTTCCCATCCCTCAGGCAGGCCCAGGTTACTGGAACAGGTCGCGCAGCCAATCGAGCACGCCGGACAGGAAGTGGAGCGCCGCCTGGAAAATGTTGTCCGAGTCCTCGCTGCCTGGTGCCTGAGTGGGTGTTGGCGCCTGCGCGGCTTGGGGCAGGTCGACAGGGGGGGCGTCGCCCTCGCGGACCTCGTAGGCCGTGCCTTCGAGGACGACGATGACGTGGTGGCCCAGGGCCAGGTAGCGCCCCCACTGGGGCCTGGCGGCGAGGAGGTCGAAATAGTCGTCGCTGCCAAAGCCGATGGGCACCGCCTCCATGGCGTCGGCGTCAAAGGTGGTGTCGGTCCACACGCCCTGGTGGAGGACAAAGGTCTTGTCGTCGACGTAACGCAGGGGCGCGGCGGCCAGGCCCTCACTGCCTGTGCTGCCACCAGCACCCATCGTCGGGGCGGCCATGGGCGCCTCGGCCTCGGTGAGCGCCTTTTCGCCGGCGCTGCGGTCGACGGCTTCCTCGCCGTAGGCCGGCGCGGGCGCAGCGGTGGCCTGCGCGTCGGCCAGCTCCTGGCGGCCGCCGGCGGTGAGGGCGCGATCGGTCTCTTCGACCAGGAACGAGGTGTAGGGTGTGACGATGCCATAGCGCACCGAGAGGTCGACGATCTCGTCCACCAGCTCGCGCTCCTCGCCGTGCAGCCGGATCTGCTGGAGCAGGTAGCCAATCTTGCGCGTGGCCCACAGGCGGGCGATAAATGGCTCACCGCCCGTGTCGCGGAAAGCGACGTCGCCGTACTCGAACGCCTGGCGCACCCCGTTCACCTCGCCGGCGAGGGTCACCGTAGTGGTGCCCCCCTGCCGGTAGCGGCCGACGACGACCAACTGCGATCCGGCAAAGAGGTCGGGCAGCGGATAGGGATAGATGTCAACGGCGCCGATCTCGGCGGCGCCGACGCGCCCCAGGTCGAGCTCGAGATCGGCGAGGAGTGGCGTGCTCACTTTGGCGTAAAAGGCCGAAACTTTTTCATCGATGGCCTCTTCGGGTCGCACGTAGCCGCTGGCGCCACGGTGGTTGTGTGCAACAGTGTCGAGCAGCGTGGTGTTTACGTCGTAGCCGACGCCAAAGGGAAAGATGCGGGCGTTTTCCGGCGCCGCGTCCGACACGTTGTCGACGATGCGGTCGACGTCGACCTCGCCGACGGTGGGCAGGCCGTCGGTCAAAAAGATCAGGATCGAGGGGCGGTCGCCATCGATCATGGCCAGGGCTTCGAGCAGGGCGCGGTTGATGTCGGTGGAGCCGTTCGCTTCGAGGCGGTCGACGAAGGCCAGTGCCTCGCCGCGCTCGTCGGCGGCGACGAGTGTGCGGGCGTAGGGCTGGGTGCCGGTGCTGAAGGCAATGATGTTGAAGCGGTCCACATCGTGCAGATTGTCGAGGACAAAGCTCAGCGCCTCTTTGGCCTGCTCGATCTTGGCTCCGCGCATCGAGCCGGACACGTCGAGGACGAGGATAACGTCCTTGGCGATCACTTGTTGTGCGTCGACTTCGGCGCGGGGCGCAGCGAGGAGGAGGAAGAAGCCATCGGTGCGCCCGTCGGGCTTGTAGGTGAGGAGGTTGAGGCCGACGTCGTCGGGCGAGACGGTGTAGTAGAGGACGAAATCGCGGTCGGGCAGGACGTCGTACTCTTCGTAGCCGACGTCGGCATTGTGGTCGCCGCGGCGCACGACGTCGACGTCGTGGCTGGGGGAATAGATGGCCTTGATGGGCTCGACACTGCGCAGCGAGACGTTGACGACGACCTCTTCCAACGGGCGGGCCGAGAACTTTTCTGTGTTGAGGGGATAGACGTACTCGACCAGGCCGTTGTCGACCTCGAGCACCTCGCTGTACTCGAGCTCGATGCGCCGCTCGCCGCCGGGGGGGATGGGGTAGACGCTGGCCTGGAAGGCGTTGCGGCCGACGTATTCGAGCAGGGCAGGGTCCTGGCGGCGCCGGACAATGTCCTCGTAGATGCGCCGCGCCTCGTCGCGCTCGAGCACCTGGCCTTCCAGGCGCTCGCCGTCGACCCACATGGCAAAATCGCCGATGGCGGCCTCTTCGGGGATGGGAAAGACGTAGGTGCCCTCCACCTCAAAGCGGGCCTCGTTGACGAATACCTGATCCACGTGGGTGGTGGCGACCTGATCCTCGATGGTGACGGTGACGCGGTGGTATTTGATGGTCAGGTAGGGGACGTCGACGATGGGCACGTTGGGCGGCGGCTCGGGAATGACGATGCCATCCGCGGCGGCGGGTGCGGGCAGCAGGGCCAGCAGGGTGGACAGGATGGCGACGATCACCAGGGAATGGGCCAATTTACGGATCATGTCTCTCCTCCTCTTTTGCACCTCGGAACGCTTGCAGATAAGAGACGCGCCAGAGGCCGGGAGGGTTCCAGGCCGACAAGAACTAGGCGGCACTTGAGAGAGCCGCGGATTGTGATCCGCGGCGAGCATTCGCGAGGGCAGTAGCAAGTGCCGCATCGATTTTCATCGTTCGTGGCGCCCGGCAGGGCATGTTGACTTGTTTGAAAAGTATTGGGGCTAGAGATCGTGCCTAAAGCGCAGGATCGGCGGGTAGGCACGGCGGACGGCAGCATAGAGGGGAATCGCCACCACGCCGCCGATCGCCACCTGCACCACATTCAGCGGTACCTCGGCGAGGGCTGCGCCAAATCCGATCAGAATCGTCCCCGCGAGCAAATAGCCCACAATGACCACCACGCCGCCCACTATGACCGCGGCGATGCTCCCCCCGGTGCCTGGCATGCGCCGGCTGATCCACCCGGCGAGCCAGCCTTCGAGCCCGTGGACGATCAGCGAATAGATCGCCCACTGGGCGTAGGGACTGGTCAGATCGGCCAGCGCGGTGCCCACCCCGCCTGCCACCATGCCCACCAGTGGCCCGAAGGCCAGAGCGCTGAAAAAGATGCCCACCTCACCCAGGTGGATGTAGCCGACCACCGGCGTGGGCACCTGGATCACACGGGTGAGGACAAAGACAATGGCGGTCATCACGGCCATCGCCGCGAGCAAACGTGGATCGAGACCTCTACGCGTCATGGGACCTCTCCTTACTGAACGAGATATTCGATGGTGCATGTTGGGGATCAGCTATCGTCGCGCGGATAGACTGCACATTCCACCTCCCCAGCCTATTATACGAAAATACCCGGCTTCGTCAAGGAAAACCCCACCCTCAACGGACCCACCCACCCACCCACCTTCCATCCTCCCCTCCTTGCACCCTGCATGTTCTATTGTATAATCGACACCATGAGCACGCTGCCGCCGTCGACCATCGTCATGATCGGCCCCTTTGCCTTCCAGCCCAAGGGGACCGTCAGCGCGCGCGCCTTTATCATCGCCCGTGCGCTCGCGCGTCGAGGCCACACCGTCACCATCCTGATGCCTCCCTACGACCACCCCGCCGACTCGGGCCGCTGCTGGGCGCAAGATGGCGTGCGCCTGGAGAACATGCGGCTCTCAGGTGACGGCCTGCGTGCCAGAATTCGCGTGCCGCTCCAAATGGCGCGCCGTGCCGCGGCGCTCGATCCCGACGCGGTGCACGTGTTCAAGCCGACGGGCTACAGTGGCCTGGCGGGGCTCTACCTCTCTCTCTTCTCCCGCTGCCCTCTCGTCGTCGACACCGACGACTGGGAGGGCAGCGGCGGCTGGGCTGACGTGAACGGCTACTCGACCGCACGTCGCCACTTTGTCGACTGGCAGGAGCGCTGGCTGCCCCGGCACGCCGGCGCCGTCACGGTGGCCAGTCGAGTGCTCGAGGCTCAGGTGCACACCTTTGGTGTCGACCCCGAGCGCGTGATCTATTTGCCGAATGGGCCCGACGAGCGCCTGCGCGACGTGGCCCCGGCGGGCCGGGCAGACCGTGCCGCGCTCCGCCGTGCAGTCGGCGCTGGCTGTGGCCCGCTGGCCCTCTACCTGGGCCACGTGCCGCACGGAAATGACCTCGACCTGGCGATTGACGCGCTGGCGCGGGTGCGTGCCGGGATGCCAGAGGCGCAGCTCGCGATCCTCGGGCCCGGGGCCGGCGTCGAGGCGCTCCGGCACCACGCGCAGGTGGCCGGCGTGGGCGACGCCGTCTACTTTTACCCTGAATGGATCGAGCCGGAGCAGGCCCACCGTTGGGTGGCCGCTGCCGACCTGGTGGTGGCGCCCTACCGCGACACGTTGATCAACCGTGCCCGGTGCCCGGCCAAAGTGGTTACGGCCATGGCGCTGGGACAGGCGGTGGTCACCAGCCGGGTGGGCGAGAATGTCGAGTATGTGGAGCATGGCCGCTCCGGCCTGTTGGCAGCGCCCGGCGACGTCGAGGGATTGGCGCGCGCTCTCGCCACCTTGCTATCGGAGCCCGCGCTCGCCGCCGAGCTGGGCCAGAATGCGCACCGTCGCATTTGGGACCATTTCGGCTGGCAAGTGCGCATCGGCGAGGTGGAGCGCGCTTATCACCTGGCGATCGGGAGGCGGACCAGGTGAGGGTGTTGGAGTGGCTGGAGGGCATTCCGAGGCCTGTTCGCTGGGGGGCGGTGCTGGCCTGGATGGGGGTCATCTTCTACCTTTCGGCTCAACCCGACCTGCCCCATCCGAGCCTCGGCTGGCTCGACCTGGCGATCAGTTGCAGCGCCCACGCTTTCGTCTATGCCGTGCTGGCCTTGCTCCTCGCCTGGGCATTCGCAACGGACCACAGGGCACTCTGCTGGGCCTTTTCCCTGGCCATGCTCTATGGCCTGTCCGACGAGTTCCACCAGGCGTTCGTGCCGGGCCGCCACCCCGACCCGCTCGACCTGCTCTGCAATGGGGCCGGTGCCGGCGTTGCCCTGGGGGCATGGGCCTGGCTGCGGCGCGCCCTGCAGCGCCCGCTCGGCTCAGGCTGAGCTGGCCGGCTGGGGCCTCGGCGCGATCACGATATCCCCAAAAGAGCGATCCTGGTGCATTGTGACGCGCAGTTGCTTGACCAGCTCTAGCAGGGCGAGGAGTGTGACGATGACTTCGATGCGGCTCGTGGCACGCTCTAGCAGGTGGCGAAAGCTGATGGGCCGGCCGGCGGTCGCGTGCTGCTCGATCAGCCTCATCTGGTCGGCGATGGTGATCGTCACGGGGGGCACGGCGCGGTCCACAGAGGGCGTGGGCGGCTGTAAGGTGAGCGCGTCGCGCACAGCACGCAGCAGGTCGTCCAGGGTGACGTCGCCGAGATCCACGACTGGATCGACCGGCGGCGCGCCGGGCAGGCGCACGTACGAGTGCTGCCCCTGGTCCCCCAGCTCTTGCAGCCAGCCGGCCGCCTCTTTGAATCTCTTGTACGCGATCAACTGCTGCACGAGGTCGTCGGCGTCCTCGGCGTCGCCAGCCTCAGGTGTGCGCGGAGGCCCTGGCAGCAGGACACGCGACTTGATCAGGATCAGGCGCGCGGCGACGACCATAAAGTCGGCGAGCTGATCCGGGCTTCGCTCCTCCACGTGCGCCAGGTAGTCAAGGTATTGGTTCGTGACCTGAGCGAGCGAGACCTCTGTGATGTCGAGCTCTTCCCGCTCGATGAGATGCAGCAGCAGGTCAAGGGGGCCCTGAAAGACAGGCAGGGCGACGTGATAGGCCATGCGTGTCATGCCGCCCTGCTGCTCCGATGGTGCGCGATCCTGCGCTCGTCCGCCTGGCTGTATCATTCCTCAAAGGTATAAAAGCGGCGGCCCTGTTGAACGAGCTCGTCAAGGAGGCGTTTTGTATCCACCTCGTCCTTTCCAGAGAGGCGCTCCACCTTGCTCCCGCCGCTGCGGAGCCACTGCTCGACCTCTTTCGACACACCCGCCGGCCCACCGACGATGGTCACATACTCGGCCTGAGCGGCGTCCCGTGCCGAGACGCCGGCAGTCGGGTGGAAGGCGGCGATGTAGGCGAGCGCATTCACCCAGTCACGCTCTGCCCACTGGCCGTTGCGCGACCAGAAGAGCAGATAATGGTAGAGGGTCTTGCCACCCGATGGCAGCGGTGTCGTCACGGGCGTCGTCGCTGGCTGCGTCGCCTCTTGTTGGACGGCGGCGATCTCGCGGCGCAGCATCTGTTTCCATTTTTGCCCGGCGAGCCACTGTGTCCCGGGGCACTGTGTGGCGACGACTTCTTTGTGGCCCTTGATGTCGTCGAGGTCGAGCTTGAGCTCTTGCATCAGCCATGCGGCCAGGTGCGCACCCGCGCGGAGCTGCTCGGGGGGCGGCACCGTTTTCATAAAGCTGCCCAGGAAACAGATGCCCACACCCGTCGGATTGGCCTGAACGGCGTGGTAGGAGATGGTTTGCAGCTTGTTGCCCTGGTAGATGATGCCGTCTTCGCCCACGAGAAAGTGGTAGCCCACCCCGGGCCAATCGAGGTTTTTGACGTGGTATTCCGCGATGCGCTGCGGCCCCACGCTGGGCGCCACCGCACTGTGGTGGATGACGAGCGTGTCGATCTTGTTCAGCGCGCGTGTCTTGTAACGAGCTGTGGCATGCTTGGGCAGCTTGTCGACCAGATCCTGGATCGCCGGTTTCGGTACACCGGCGGGCACGGGGGGTTCGACCGGCGGCTGCAGCGGCGGCTGCACTACCGGTGGCGCGGCGGCTGCTTCTTTGAGCTGCTTGATCTCGGCTTCCAGCGCCTGGATGCGCTCGCGCAGTGATGCGATCAGGGCCGACTGGTCTTCGCCGCCGGCCTCCAGCGCCTCTTCCACGCGATCAAGCAGCATCTGCTTCCACTTCTGACCCGACAGCCACTGCTTGCCTGGCGACTGCGTATTCATCAGCTCGCCCAGCCCCACAATGGCAGCGGGCGCAAGGCGCAGCACACCCAGCAGCCAGGCGATCAACTGCGCACCGGCTGCCAACTGTGGCTCCGTGGGCACCACACTCGTAAAGTTGCCTGGAAAGACGACGCCGATGCTGTCGGCGCTGTGGGCGAACGCGTGATCTGAAAGGGTCTCGAGCTTGTTGGTCTGGTAGAGCGTGCCGTCGGCAGCGACGATAAAGTGGTAGGTAATGCCCGGCTTGTCGAGCGTGCGCACCTGGTACTCGGCCAGGCGCTGCGGGGTGATGGTTGGGCTCGTCGCCGTATGGTGGATGACGATCCGGCGGATGTCCGCTTGCGCACGGGGCGACCAGATCTTGGTCGCGTGCTTGAGCAGCTTGTCGACCAGGTCGACGAGGGTGGGTTGGCCGGCACCTGCTGCCGGCGGTTGCTGGCTGAGCTCTTTGATGCGTGCTTCGAGCTCGGTAATGTTCCCCTGTAGCGCGGCGATGCGCGGGCGCGATGTCCACGCCTCTGTGCCCACCAGCTTCAGGCGAATCTTGCCCGACTTGAGCTGCTCCATAGCGATGCGCTGGAAGTACTGCGATGGAAAGCCCGCTTCTTCGATCTGGTCGGTGATCGGATAGCCGCAGATATCGAGGCCATAGTTGTCAAAGAACTCAAGAAAGACCCCGCGCACCGTCTTGCCTGTCTCGGGAAAGAGACGCTGCGTGGGCTTGGGCGGCGTTGGTGTCGCCGGCGTGACGGGTGTGGGCGTCACCGGCGTGATGGGTGTGGGCGTCACCGGCGTGACGGGTGTGGGCGTCACCGGCGTGACAGGCGTCGGTGTGACCGGCGTGACCGGTGTGGGCGTCACCGGCTCTACCGGTGCCGCCGTCAGTGGCGGACGTGCCATGTCACCCACCGCGAGCGCCACCGGCAGCATCTCGCCGCCCTCTTTGAGCCACACAAAGGGCGCCCACGTCGGGTCGGGCGACGAAGCAATAAAGGCACTGGCAGAGCCCAGGTACGGATACTTGTTCAGCTCAGTATAGTACCGCGCGTACTGGCTGGCCATATCGCTGGCGGGCAGGTTGGGCGTCGAGTTGCCAAATTCGGTGATTTCGATCTTTTTGGTCGGAAAGCGGTCGTGGTAGAGTTTAAAGCGAAGTCCCCATTGGTCGTGAAGCATGTTCTTGTATTGCCAGTAGCAGTGGCAGCCCAGCCAGTCGGAGGCGCGGATCGCATCCTGGCAGATGGTGAGCCATTCGAGGTCACGATGTGGATGATTGAGCGCCAGGCCTGGAAAGCCAAAGCTCGCCCACGGAGCCGCCTGGCGCAGCAAGGGCAGCACCTGGAGGTACCAGCCCCGAAAGGCGTGCGCGTTGTCGTCGCTGGCGCCCCACCCTTCGATCCGCGCCACGTGGTTGGGCTCGTTGTGGATCTCGAACATCTTGGTGTAGGGTTGTAGCCGGCTGATGAAGGGGACCATCCTGTTGACAAAATCGGCAGGACTTGGCCGCGAGTCGGCGTTAAATCGGTCGTCATACAGGCGTACGATGAATTCGATACCCGGGTTTTCCCGGCGCAGCCGTTCGAACACCGAAGGATCGGTGAACGACATCATCTTTATCGTCTCGATCTTGGCGCGGCGCATCAGCTCATAGTCGCGTTCGGGAAAGCGCACGTCATTTCGTGCGTGGAGCCCAACCCGTGTTCTTCCAGCCATCTTTTCGCCCTCCCTTTTTCATCCAGTGTCAAGGGGAATGATGTCATTATACCGCAAAGTTGCACGTTTGTCCATACCCGGGACAGATGCTGAGGGGTGCAACCATTACCGGCAGTGCGCGTATAGGATAGCGACAGACAAAACGAGAAAGCGCTCATGCGAGTTCAAGACTGAGGAGGTGGAAAAGTGTCGGAATCTATGAAAGAAGTTGAGGACCGCACCGGGGAAAAGCAGCCGGTGCTCACGCGCAAGTTGGAGCCCGGAGCGAACAATGCTGCGCCCAGGCCTCGCCGCCCCGAGACGCGCAAGCTGAATCCTGCGGACGATCCAGACCTGCCGGGAGGGGGCTCGATCTCGGGCACGCACCTGGGCCTGACACGGCGGGAGATGAGCTGGGCGGCTGTCGCCCATGGCAGCATTCTGATCACACTGCTGCTTGGCCTGTCGTCTGGCGGCATCCTGGCCATCCTGGGGCCGATCATCCCGGCCATTATCTGGTACGCGCATCGCGACGAGTCCAAGTACGTGACGGACCAGGCGCGGCAGGCGACGATTTTTCAGTTGGCCGGCATCGTGGCGCTGCTTGCCCTGGCCATCATCGGCTCTCTGATCGTGGGCGTGGGCTGGGCGGTGAGTGCTATCCTCGTGATCGTGCTCATTGGCTTGTTGTTGCTGCCGATCATGCTGGTGGTGACCTTGTTGTGGGTGGTCGGCGTGGTCGCACTGCCCATCGTCCAGGTGGTCTATGGGTGCTACGCGACCCTGGAGGCATATAACGGCCGGCCCTTCCGCTACTGGTGGATTGCAGACATGATCGACCGTTACCAGACGCAGGCGTGAAATGCAAGGGTAGGGCGCTCGGGGCCACCTGAGCTTCCATGCAGCGCGCCCCCATCTCACCGATGGGGGCGCGACTTGTCTCAAGACAGAACCTGTGTCCCCAACCGCTACTTTACGATACCTCTTTTGCCTGTGCCTCTGTCTCGCTCCGATCCCAAAAGATGTGGCGCAGGACCAGGGTGACGGACGAAGCGGCAATCAGGATGAGGGCGATCCACTGCGCCGTTGCCAGGGTGCCGATGGTCCACGCGTCGGGGCGAAAGAACTCGACAAAGAAGCGGCCCAACGGATAGAGGATCAGGTAGCCAAGTAAAACGTCTCCGTCGCGCAGTTTGTGGGGAAGGCGGGCATGGACGTTATAAAGCACGAGGAATACAAACAGGTTCCAGATCGATTCGTAAAGAAAGGTGGGGTGGTAGCGCAGATCGTAGCGGCTGTCAGGAGGCACCTGATGTGGCAGCGCTGGGTTGATCTTGAGGCCATACCAGTCAGAGCCGGTGGGGGGGCCGTACAGCTCCTGGTTGATAAAGTTTCCCCAGCGCCCGACAAACTGGCCAAAGGGCAGGCCCACTGCGCCGAGGTCGAGCCAGACGAGTGGGTTGATCCGCTGCCAGAGAGCATAGATGGTAACGCCCAGCAAGCCACCGACGATCGCACCATAGATGCCCAGACCCTGGAACCCTCCCTTCCAGACGGCGATGGCGTCGATGGGGTGTGTGCGATACCAGTACCAGCCACAGGGGGTCTGCGGTGTGCAGCCTTCGGGGATGGAAAAGACGTGGTAGAGGCGGGCGCCGAGGATGCCCAGGATGACGGCAAACATGACACCATTCCACACGTGTTCCGTATTGAGGCCACGCATGGTTGCAAGGCGCGATGCCCACACGGCACCAAGCGCCACGCCGAGCATGATCAGCACCCCATACCAGCGCACCGCGTAGGGGCCCAGTTCAAAGATGATCGGGTTGATGTGGTTCATAACTCCTCCAGGCACGGTAGTGTGTTGGATTATACCATAGGTGGGGCGAGGTGCAACTTGCCACTGCACGCACTCGGCCCCACGTGCTTGGTAAAAGGCCACGATTTGTAGTATAATTGCCGCACAAGGAAGTGCGATCGATCCCAACCCCAGCAGCGGAGGAAACAGGTGTCAGAGGAGCAGTCCGAAAAATTTGGTTACCTGAAAATGATAGATATCTTTCAGGACCTCAGCGAGGAAGAGATCGAAGAGATTGACAGGGCGACGACGATGAGCACCTGCCGCCGTGGCAAGATCTTTTATATGCCCGAGGATACAAGCGAAGTCCTGTTCTTGTTGAAAAAAGGACGAGTGCAGCTCTATCGCATCTCCCCAGATGGTAAAAAATTGGTGATCGCTACTGTAGAACCGGGCAGTGTGTTCGGCGAGATGGCGCTCATCGGGCAGGGAATGCACAACACCTTTGCCGAGGCCACAGAGGACTGTGTGCTGTGCGTCATGAACCGCGAGGACGTCGAGCGCCTGCTGCTTACCAAGCCGATGGTGGCGCTGCGCATTTTCGAGGTTCTCGGCAGCAGGTTGCGCGAGACAGAAGCGCGCCTGCAGCAGATCGCGTTCAAAGGCATTCCTGCGCGCCTCGCTTCGCTCCTGTTGCGCCTCAGCGAGGAGCAGGGCAGCGCGACCATCGACGGCCTGACGCACCAGGATCTCGGAGAGAGGATCGGCACCTATCGCGAGACGACAACACAGACGCTCAACACTTTCAAGACGGAAGGGCTGATTGATATCGGGCGCAAGCGCATTACCATCCTCGATCCGGATGGCCTGGAGCGCATCGCGCAGAGCTAACGACAGCGGCTTTCGTCACGACGAAAGCCGCTGTCTCTACGAAAGCCGTCGTTACGACAGTGAGACTGCCACGCCTACGACGCCCGGCCCGGTGTGCGTTCCGATCACCGGGCCGAGATCGTTAATCGACACAGGCACATCACCCAGCCGTGCTGACAACTCTTGTGCCAGCGCCTGCGCATCTTCCGGGACGAGGGCATGCACCAGGCTGACCTGGATGTCCGAACCGTTCGCGGCGACGTGGTTCTCGATCAGCTCGATCATACGTGCGTGTGCCTTTCGCTTTGAACGGACCTGCTCCAGCGGCTCGATGGCCCCGTCTTTCAAGATGAGGATCGGCTTGACCTTCAGCAACGTGCCGAGAAACGCCTTGGCATTGCCGATGCGTCCACCTTTTGCCAGATATTCGAGGGTATCGACCACAAAGAGGAGGTAGGTGCTCTCTTTTACCTTCTCGATCTTGGCGACTGTTTCCTCGCGCGTTGCACCCGATGCAATGGCTCGCCCTGCGGCCTCGATCATGTGTCTCAGGCCGATGGATGTGGAGAGTGAATCGATGATGCTGATGCCGGCCTCGGGAAGCATCTCCCGAGCAGCCATGGCCGAGTTCCAGGTCCCGCTCAACTTGCTGGAAATGGTGATGGCAACGATCTCGTGGCCTTTGTCTGCAAGCTCTTTGAACACCTCAAAGAAGGCACCAGCGGAGGGCTGCGATGTCGTAGGTAGCTGGGCTGCCTCTTGCAAGCGCTTGTAGAATTCTTCGTTGGAGAGCTCTACGCCCTCTTTGAACTCCTCATGGGCAAAGTGAACACACAGGGGAACGACCCGGATGTCGAGTCGCCGGATCATCTCTTCCGGTAAATATGCGGTTGAATCGGTTACCAACTTGATTGCCATCATCTTTCTCCTTGGTGAGGTAATAGTTCAGTCCAGGGCCTCAAGGGCTTCTTCCAGGAACTGGACCAACATCGTACGCGCTTCCTTACTTAGCCGCCCCAGGTTCGACTGGTAGCGGTGCATCTGTTCCAGCAGCCGCTGTGTGGTAGAGGACGAGCCTTCTTCTTCGACATCGAGCGTGGCCCCCACGCTCAGCCCAGCCAGCGTCTCGAGCTCAGCAGAATCGTCTCCGCGCAGGGCAGCCAGCACCCGGAACGGATTCAGGCCCGAAGCGCGCTGCCTGGCCCGCTGCATGTTTAGCAGCAGGGCACCTACCATCTCGGTACAATAGGTGAGAGGCGACTTGGTTTCGGGCAGGCGTGCGAGCAGCTCGGAGAGTGCCTCGCGCGGACTTGTATCACGCGCTGCGCGCAGCCGGTTGAGCACTCGCGCGCGCACCCCCGGCCACTCGTCGTCGGGGCCAACTGCCTGCGGCAAGGGGCGCAGCACACTCGCCACGCCGGCCGTAGGTGCAAAGACCACCATCGACCGGCCCGGACCGGAGTGCTCGGCAGCGAGGGCATAGCTGGAGGAGGCCAGGCCTTTCTTCTCCAGGACCTTGAGCATGTCGTAGGCAGAAAAAGGGCTGACGCCAATCTGCTCGGCCACGTCCGAATAGTGCACAGGCGCCTGTCGCTCGTGGTACAGATCGACGAGCTTTTGCAGAAACACGCGCTGCCGCGCCGTCAGCCTTGGGACAGCGTCCACTTTTCTCCCCCTGCGAATAGTTCCCAAAAAACCAAAATATTGAGGATATTGTACTCCCGTTGGGCGCTTTTGTCAAGCCCGAAAATAGAAAGGCTGGAAGATGGGGCGGTGGAAAGCCCGGGCAGCCACGGATCTCGTATTTCAGTCGCTTATTCGCGCGGCCGGATCTCTTCTATCTCGACCACCACGCCCCCCGTGGTGGCTGCCAGGGCGTTGTAGGACAGGCCGACGAGCATGGTTATGAGTGCGAGCAGCAGTCCTGTGGCGAGGGCGAGGCCGAGGATGGCTAGCACGAGGACCAGACCCGAGGCACCGGTCACTGCGCGCAGCACGTCGAGCAGACCTTCAAGCTCGAGCAGCCGGACAAAGTCGATGGTTGCCACCTCGCGGCCAAGGATCGAGATGGTAAAATCCTGCCAGCTTTCAAGCCAGCGGTGCACGATCCATACCAGCCCCAAACTCAACAAGCCACACAGTAAACTGGGCACAAAGGCAGCGACGAGGCCAAGTAGACATCCCATTCTGCCGAGCGACGGGAGCACGACACGTTGGATCGCTACCCTCATGTCCTTGCCTCTTTTCCACTGCGCCACACTGTGGCGATCACACCTTTACCTGGTACTTTTCAATGCCCGGCCGCGGTAGGCGGCTCGCCAGTGCACGCCGGTAGAGATCAACGTACTTGCCCGCAGAGCGCTGCCACGAATGGTCGGCGCTCATCCCCCGGCGCTGGATCTGGCGCCACACCTCCCGGTGCTTGAACGTCTCGACTGCGCGTACTACTGCCGCAAAGAGCATCCAAGGATCATATTCGGCAAATACAAAGCCATGGCCCCGCCCGGTGCGCGGGTCATAGTCCTCCACCGTATCCGCCAGGCCGCCTGTCGCCCGCACCACAGGCACGCTACCGTAGCGCATCGCGATCAATTGGCTGGTTCCACATGGCTCGACCCGGCTCGGCATCAAAAAGATGTCGCTGCCGGCAAAGATCTTGTGCTGCAATGGGGTGTTAAAGGTCAAAAAGATGGCCATCTGGTCTGGATAGTGCTGTGCTATCCTGCTCAGCACCTCGTGATAGCTCTGCTCGCCGGTGCCCATCACGACCATGTGTACGCCCAGGTCAAGAATATGATCCACGATTTGGGCGAGAATGTCCAGGCCCTTCGAGTCGGTGAGGCGCGAGACAACGCCGAGGAGTGGGATATCGGGATTCTCTGGCAGCCTGGCCTCGCGCTGAAGCGCGAGCTTGTTTTCGTTCCTGCGGTCGAGGGTGGATGTGTCATAGCCCACGGCAATGTGGGGATCGGTAGTTGGGTCGGCCGAATCATAGTCGATGCCGTTCAGGATACCAAAGAGGCGGTCCCGCCTGTCGCGCAGGAGGGGGTCGAGCCTCTCTCCGTACTCGGGCGTCAAGATCTCTTGCGCGTACGTGGGGCTAACTGTGCTTACCAGGTCAGCCCAGTAGATCCCGCGCCCCATCAGGTCGACCACCTCGTTCAGGTCGGCCATTTCTGGGTGATATTGGAACCCCCACTCGTCGAGACCGGCGATCTCGAGGATGCGATAGCCAAAGATGCCCTGGTAGGCGAGGTTGTGGATGGTGTACACGGTGGCTGTGCGGGCAAAGAAGGGATCGTCGCGATAGATGGTGTTGAGCCAGTTGGGGACAATGGCTGTGTGCCAGTCGTGACAGTGAATGACGTCGGGCTGCCAGTCGATCTGCTCCAAGCTCTCAAGGATCGCCCGGCAGAAAAAGATAAAGCGGTCGGCGTCGTCGGGATACATATAGATACCCGGCCGATCAAAGTAGCGGGCATTGTCGACCAGGTAGACCGGGACGTCGGGTGAGATTGTGCCCTGCAAGATGTGTGCCGGTTCTGTCGTGCGGTTCATCGGCACGTCGAAGGTGGGCACCACCTCTTTCAGGTCAAACTTGGCAGGGTCGATGCGTGCGTAGCGCGGCATGGCGACCCGGATGTCGTGACCGAGAGCGCGGACCGCCTTGGGCAATGAGCCGACGACATCGGCCAACCCTCCCGTCTTGGCAAAAGGCGCCACTTCCGCGGCGAGGACCAAAATCTTTAATGGATCGTGCTCAGGCATCTCGTGACCATCCCTTCACTACTTCTCCACTCTCTCTAAAGCAGTGGGGCAGCTCGCGCGGCACCTGCCCTACCGCCCCCGCAATATGGAGAGGGTACCGACCGATCAAGTATAGCTTACGTCACGCCGAAAGTCAACCGGCGTGTGTCCGCAGTTGGTGTATCTAGTTCGCTGAAAAGCATCATCTCAAAAAGTCGGGGCGGGATGTAGGGCGGATTGGAAATCCGCCCTGCACCGGTCGCGGCTCGGACACTATTCGGGGAAATGGAAGGTGACTACGTTGTCCTGCCGATTTGCTTCGGGGTATGCATTGGGGGCATCGGCAGGGTTGATCGTCACGATCAATGTGCCGGATCGCGTCCCAAGAGAAGAGATGCGGATCGCACCGACCCCGATCCCCTGCCCACGCACAAGTGGAATGCGGTCGATGACCTTGCGCCCCGCCTCGTTTTCTACTTGCACCGGCACCTCATCTGCGTCGCGTGTTCCCCGATTCTGGATGGTCACGACGAGGACCCCGGGCTGGGCGAGCTCGATGCCGCCGGTGTCGACCCAAAAGTCATAGTCGGCCGGCTGCTGTGGAAGCGGCGGAGCCGCGCCGGGTGCGAACCCGGCGGAAACGGCAACGTGGTTGTTGTCATAATTGTCTTCTTCGATGCCACTCGTCCAACCCGCTGGATTGATCTGCACGTTGAGCGTGTCTCCTGGTGCCAGGCCCCCTTCAAGGTCGACAGACACGCGCATGGTGCCACCACACGGCGGGATCGCCGGCGAGTATGCGATGCCCGACGCCCTGGTCGAAAAGACGACGACTGGCACGTTATACACGGCCCGATTGCCAAGGTTGTGGATTGTCACCAGGACGCGACCGGCGTCCGGCTCGGGCAAGATATCGGCCGGTTCGATCTCGAGATCCACCCGCCCGGCACACAGCGTGCTAACCTGGGCATCGAACGGCTCAACCCACAGGTCCACAAGCATAGTATTGTCGGACAGGTTTGCCTCTGCCTGCAAGGGCAGGGCAGCCTGCCACGCATCAGGCAACCTGTTGGTCTGCATCCACAGCCTGTGCTCGCCTGAGGCAAGGTTCCAATGCACCGGCACAGTGATCGGCACCGAGGCGGATGGTGGCACTGTGACCGTCAGCACGTGCAGGAAGGGCTGGTAACCAAACTCGTCTTGGAGCGCGGCGAGGTGCACGACAACCGGCACATCCACGGCCAGTATATCCGAGCGGTTGTGGATCCGTGTCGTGATTGTGAAAGGTGCCCCGGCGCGGAGGGGAAGTGGCGCCAGGGCCAGGTCGGCCGGGTCGAGCGCCAGTTCCAGGCGTGGGCTCGGAGTAGGGCCGGAAGGTTCCTCGGCGACGTGGAGTGCCGTGGCTGCGGCCTGGCTCTGTAGTTCATCGTCGTCTGGGGCTCCACTTGCACATGCAGCGACGAGCAGCATCAAGGCGGCGAGGACGACGATCCGAGTTGTCAACTGGAAGGGGGGATGGAAACCCAAGAGAAGAGGCCCGATCCGGGTGCGGCGCATTAGCGCGAGGGCAAGGTCACCGCATCCGACAGTGTCATGCGCACGTTGTACGTGCCTTCATCCCGAAAGACCTCGTTAGCCGAGATCAGGTACTGCTCCTGGCACCGCTTTTCGAGCACGTCAGGGGTTACGCGCAAGATCGAGACGCCACGCCCAGGCAGAGGGCCCTCGACCTCCAGGTCGAATCGGTAGTAGCCGGTAGGCCCGTCGACGTCGAGCTCCACGCGCAGTGAATCGATTTCCACGGCCTGGTCGCTCTGGAAAAAGAGGGTCATGGTATACGGATCGTTTGGGTGCATGACCCACGGTTCGAACACCAGGCTGGCACTCGGCAGCGTCTGATCAGCCGGTTCGGGGAGTGGGGAAGGCGAGCGGCCCTGAGGAGCGATGACTGAATCATGGCTGCTGGAGAAAGGCAGGCTGCTGGCCGGGAGCTGCGAGACGAGCGGCGTGCCGGAAGCACGTGGATTCCCACCTGCCAGAAAGTAGAGTCCCACGCACAAAAAGGCAAGGCCTACCACCATGACTGCCGATTGCACAGCACGCAGCACCCGGCGTGTGCGGCGTCCTTTGCGCAGGCTATCCTCCGCCGCGCATACAATCTGAGCGCTCATTTCGGGTGTCAGGGTGAGGCTCTGTACAGAAGCGGCCAGGGTGCGTCGCACATCGCGATCGAGCGCTGGCTGGAGGTGCAGGTCAGCGGCACAACGTGGACACGATGCCAGGTGCAATTCCAGCGAATGGGCCTCGCGCTGGCTCAATGTGCCCTCACGATAATCGTCCAGCAATAAGCTGGCACCCTGGCAGTTCACGCCGCCACTCCTCGGGACAGGGTCAAATCGGACCTCTTTTCACGTTCCTTTAGCACTTTTTTCAACCGCTTGCGTGCCATGTGAAGCCGCGAACGCACTGTGCCTGACGGGATGCTCAACACCTCTGCGATCTCTTCATTCGACAGCCCGGCATAGTAGCGCAGGATCACGACGAGGCGGTGCTTCTCGCCTAATGAATCGATCGCCGACAGCATCTCCTGTCGCGCTTCACCCTGCATCAACACACGGTCCGGCTGCTCTTCTGGCTCGCCGGCGATCGTCGGCGCCGGCTCGGGCCATGGCAGCACCTGATACCACTTGCGCCGCATCCGCGATCGGCAGGCGTTGACCGCAATCCGATACAGCCACCCCTCAAAGTTCTTGCCCTCACGCACCTCGAACCTGGGCAAGGCGCGAAAAGCGCGAATAAATGTTTCCTGCGTCATGTCTTCTGCGTCTTGCTCATTGCGCATCACAAGAAAGCACAGACGGTAGACATAGTTTTGATGGCGAAGGATCAGTGCTTCTACTGCCAACCGGTCACCGCGCTGGCAACGCTGTAGCAGCGCCTCTGTATCGAGGCCGATCAGCACATCCTCTCCACAATTCTTATCCTTCACATTAAGTAACTTCATAAGCCCTCAGAACGTTCACCCGCCATCATCCCGGCCCGAGTTCTGGTTTGACTCGGCCGGATCCATGACCGTGAGAGGCTGCTTTGCCTCGTGGATGCCGTCCTTCTCCCTGAGGAAAGGATACCACAAACGTGCGCTTCTGTCAATGCAAAAGTTGTATTGGTCTACACAGCCAGTAGCACTGGCTGTGTAGTTACAAGACGCGTATTTTGTGCCGCCTCTTTACATCCACAGGTGAGCATACTTGAGCCCGCTACCGGTGTTGAAGAGGACCACGGTCTCGTCGTCGTCGATCCAGCCCTGGCTCCGCAGGTGGTGGAAGGCGGCCAGCGTCGCGCCGCCCTCGGGACAGGCAAAGATGCCCTGTGTGCGCCCAATGAGGTTGGCGGCGTCGATCATCTCCCCGTCGGCCACGGCTACGGCGGTGCCGTTGCTTGCGCGCAGGGCGCGGAGGATCAGAAAATCACCCACCGCCGCCGGCACACGCAGCCCGTCGGCCAGGGTGGCCGCGCCCTCCCACAGCGTGGCAAACTCCTGGCCCTCGTGAAAGGCGCGGACCATCGGCGCGCAGCCCTCCGATTGGACGGTGACCATGCGCGGCCGCTCTGCGCCGATCCAGCCCAACTGTTCCATTTCGTCGAACGCCTTCCACATGCCGATCAGGCCAGTGCCGCCGCCGGTGGGATAGATGATCACGTCGGGTAACGTCCAGCCCATCTGCTCGGCCAATTCGTAGCCCATCGTCTTTTTGCCCTCGATGCGGTAGGGTTCCTTGAGGGTGGATACGTCAAAGCGGCCAAAGCGGCGCACACCCTCGGCGGCGACCCGGCCGCAGTCGGTGATCAAGCCGTCGATGAGGGTCACCTCGGCGCCCAGGGCGCGGCACTCGGCCACGAACAGGGGCGGTACATCCTGGGGCATAAAGACGTGGGCCTCCATGCCGGCCAGGGCCGCGTAGGCGCTCATGGCCCCGGCGGCGTTGCCCGCCGACGGGATCGACACTGCCTCGACGCCCAGTTCGTAGGCCCGCGACATGGCTACGCCCAATCCCCGCGCTTTGAACGACGCGGTGGGGTTCAGCCCTTCGTCCTTGATATACAGCCGCTCAAAGCCCACGGCCTGGCCCAGCCGCCGGGCGTGGACCAGCGGCGTCCAGCCCTCGCCCAGGCAGAGCACAAAGCGGTCGTCGCGCACCGGGAGCAGCTCCCGGTAGCGCCACAGGGTGGATTCCCGCCCGGCGATTCCCTCGCGCCTGAGGGCCTGGCGGGCCGCCACCAGATCGTAGCGGGCCAGCAGCGGTTTGCCACACTCGGGGCAGAGGTTCCATAGCCGGTCGGCGTCTTGGACCCTGCCACAAAGGCCACATTCCAGATGGGTTAAAAAGCTCACGATTCACTCCTTTGTCGGTTTTGGGTTGTGCCAAGTCAGCCGCCGAGTTGCTGGCGGCGGTCGGCCATCGCTGCGCGCAGGCGGGCCTCGTCCCTGGGATAGGTGACATAATAGCCGAACCAGCACAGAAACAGCAGAAGCCACGAGGCGGGCACACAGATCAGCATTGCGGTTTGCAGGCCATAGGTCTCGGCCAGCCAGCCGGCCAGAAAGGCTGACAGGGCCGACAGGCCACCCTCGACGGCGGCGATCATGGCCCAGGCGGTGCTGCGCAGCTCGGGGCGGAGGACTGATTGCAGGATGGGGTCGCGCCCGCCCTTGCCCGCCCAGCCGATCATGCTGCCCGTCAGCAAGCCAAAGACGACCAGCGGCACGAATTCCAACGACACGCTGAACAGCACGGCCGTCATCCACACGCCGTTGAGGATCGAGACCTGGGAGACGACGATACGCCCGCGCAGCGGGCTGCGGCGGTGGGCCCAGTCGGCCACCAGCCCGCCGACGAACTGGGCAATCGCCTGGCCGATGAGGATCACGGCAAAAACCATCGGTGCCCGGCCCTGGGGGATGCTCCGCTCGTCCACCAGCCAGGTGACGAAATAGGCGCCCATGACCACCCAGGGTGTGACGCCGAAAATGCCCTGGACGAACGTCACCCACATGGTCGGGATGTGTAGGATCTCTTTGACATCGGCGGGCTTGATGCGAAAGCGCAGCGCGTCGGCCTCGGTGATGCTGCCCGCCAACTCGGGCTCGGCGGCGCCGCGCGGCGGCTCCTTGACGAAAATGGCAATGATCACGCCCGAGAGGACGCTGGCGCCGCCCAGCACGTAGAATCCCCAGCGCCAACCCAGGCCGGGCGCGCCCAGCATCCAGCCCAACACGACCACGCTGACGATCACACCCACGAATCCGGCCGAGCCGAGAAAGCCGTTGGCCCGCCCCCGCTCTTCCGGGCCGAACAGGTCGCTGATGATCGAAAAGGTCGGCGGCAGCAGGCAACCCAACCCCAGTCCGGCGATGATACGCATCCAGAACAGTTGCTCGTAGCTGGTCACGAATCCGCAGGCCAGGGTCCACAGGCCCCACAGCCCGGTGCCGAAAACGATGACCCACTTGCGACTGGTGCGGTCGGCCACAAAGCCCCAGAGGGGTGCGCTTAGTGCCTGGAGCAAGTTGCGCCAGCCGGCGATCTGCCCCAGGCCGCTGTACCCAAAGTTCAGCGCGTCGCGGATGGCGGGAAAGAGGACCGACATGGCCTGGCCCTCGCCCTGGTCGATGAAATAGCCGGAGGCCAGGGCGCTCAACGTGCGCCAGCGGCCCCGGCGCACGTCGGCGGCCGGTCCTGGCATAGGTTTTTCTGGCATGGATTGACTTCTTTCTTGTTGAACCAACCTATCACGCGGCAATGCCCGGCACAGGTGGCTGGGCGGTGTCGCGGGTGGTGACGATCACGTAATCCGGGTGGCCCTGGGCTAGCGTCACTGGATAGTCCACGTCCTCGTCGCCCAGCAGGGCGATGCGCAGCACGGTGCGCTGCCAGGCGCCGCCCTGGCAGTAGAGGCGCAGGCGACGGGCGGCCAGGATGTCGGCCAGGCCGAGGGTCACGGCCAGTGGCGGCAGGGCTGCCGGGTTGCCGCCGGTGGCGCGAATGCTGTTCATGACCACCGTCTCGGGAGCCAGGGCCACGATGCGCGTGACCGAAGCGCGGAACTCGGCGGGCGTGAGCTTGAACCAGCGCGAAACCGGCGGCTCGTTGAAGGCCAGGTGGCCGTGGTAGCCGACGCCGCCGTAGCAGGTGTCCACCCCACCCACCTCGGCGATGCGCTGGCTGATGCGGTCCAGGTGGCGCGGGTCGGGAAAGTGGATCTGCTCCTCTGGGATGCGCAGCGCGGGATCGAGGCGGTCGTAGACGGTGCGCCGCATGTAGCCCTCAAAGCTGAGGGGATGGTCCAGGGGCAGGGAGCGGCCCTGCCAGTCCAGGTAGTCGTCCATATGGAAGGCGTGGACGGTTCGCCAGCTGATCCGCTCCTGGTTACACATTTCGACCAGGCGCGGGTAATGGTCCACCGGGCCGACGGGCAGGATGAAGCGCGTCGACTGGCCAGCAGCGTTGCGGCTGGCGATCTCGGCGGCGATGCTGTGCGCAAAATGGTCGTAGAGGGCCTCCAGGTCGGGCAGGATCTCCAGGCGAACCTTGCTGCGGCGTGGCAGCTCGTCGGCGGGGATGGACAGGATGTCGTCAAGGTGTTCGTTGGGCATGATGTGCTGTTCCATTTTGTCCAGACTGGCCGATATGCGGAATCGTCGACGATGCCCTGGGCATTATAGCCACTCGCGCACCGTCTGGCAAATCGGGCAACGCCAACTCGAGGGCCTCATCGACGCTGGCCGCCGGCGTGAGCAGCAGCCGCCGCACCAACGCGGGCGTCATCGAGGACACGAGGATGGTCCGCAGCCGGGCGGCGTCGCGGGCGATCTGGACCGCCTTGTGCGGCCCGACGCGGAATCCCTCCTGCTCGAAGCGGGCAAACACCTCCTGGTAAGAGCCCATCCCCTCCATCCAGGCCTCGTAGCTGCGGCTGCCGGCTCCCTCGGGGCAGGCGGCGACGACGATCACCGTCCCGCCGTCGCGGCTGACGAGCGCGGCGTGGGCCAGCGCCTTTTGCGCCTGGTAGAGGTTCAGGTCCTTGGGGTGCCCGCCCGCTGAGGCGATCACCAGGTCAAAGGGGGCGGCCACCGGCGCCTGGCTGACCCGGCGGCTGAGAGGGATGGCTGCCTCCATCACCGCCCGCGGCTCGCCGGCGACGGCGTGCACGATCCGCTTCTGGCCGTCGAGCACGGCGTTCAGGGCGAAATGGACGCCGATCAGCGCCCCGATCTCTTCCACGTCCTGGCGGGCCGGGTTGCCGGCGTACGATCCCAGCCGGGCGCGAGGGTCGATCATGTGGGCGTGGTTGTGGTTGATGGTCTCGCGCCCGGCCAGGCCGATGGCCGCACTTTTGACCCCACCCGAAAAGCCCTGGAACTGGTGCGGCTCGACGTTGCCCACAACCAGGCGCAGGTCGGCGTCCAGGAAGCGGCGGTTGACCCAGACCGGCGTGCCCCGCGAGGTGGTGCCCAGGTGGGCCAGGTTGGCCGCGTCGTCGGCGTTGTGGCAGAGGATAGGGTGGCGGACCAGCACCTCCGCCGGGATGACGCGGGTGAACTCGGCGGGGGGCATGGGTGGGTGGGCGCCGGCGGCGATGAGCAGTGTGATCGCCACCGGGGGCAGGCCCAGGGCCTCCAGGCGGCGCAGCAGGGGCGGCAGCAGGTGATCGTGGGGCACGGGCCGCGTCTTGTCGTTGATGGCGATGGCGGCCGAACGCACCCCACGCCGGCCGGCGGCCGATCCAAGATCGGCCAGGCGCACGCCTCCCAGCGGCGCGTCCAGCGCCGCCTCCACCACGGCCAGCGGATCGGCCGCGGCCGCCACGCGCGGCGGCTCGACGACCTCGACCGCCAGGCCGTCAGGTAGGTGGCAGGTCAGGCTTGCCTGGCCGTAGGGTAGGCTAAAGGCTGGCATCACGCCCTATCTCGCCCCTACACCAATATCCAATCCCCCCCCCCTCACGCAAACTGCGGCAGGTACTCGGCAAAGGTCGTCAGGAAATCGTCCAGGATGGCCCGCGCCGTGTCGATGTCGTTAATCATCGGGTCCAGCAACAGCGCCTGCAAGGCCAACTGCCGGTCGCCGTGGACGCAGGCATCGACCGTGATCGAGCTGAGGGCCAGCTCGCGGCGGCACAGCTCGGCGATCCCCTCCGGCAGGGGTGGCATGTTCAGGCCGCGGATGCCCATCCCGGAGATGAGGCCCGGCACCTCGACGATGGCGTCGGCGGGCAGGTTGGGGATCAGGCCGTCGTTGGGCAGGTTGAGCTGCTGGTGATACTCGTTGCTGTTGCAGGTGATGGCCTCCACGATCTCGGGCACCCCCTCGCTGATGGCCAGCCGCAGCTCGTCCACCGGCCTCACGCCGGAGAGGTGGGCCTCGACCTGCGCCCAGCGGTCGGCCCGGCGCCGGCGGTTGCCGCTCCAGTTCTGGGGGGTCAGGTGGTACTTTTCCCACGGCTTTTTGACCGGATCGTGCGTCCAGGCCAGGTACTCGCACAGGTGGGCGTCGCCAGCGGTGGGCATCAGGCCAAAGACCTCGAATACCTCGCGGCTGAGCGGCTCAAAGCTGCGGCGGTAGCCGTCCAGCCAGCGCTCGCGCAGCAGGGGGTAGAGGTCCTCGCCGGTTTCCTTGTCGCGGATGTCGTACACCCAGGAAAAGTGGTTCAGGCCGGCGGCCTTGATGTCCAGATGGGCATAGCCCTGGATGATGCCGGCTATCAGGCTGGCCACGTTGTCATAGTCGGTGTGGACGTGAAAGTTGTCGGGATAGACCAGGCCCCAGCGGTCGGCCAGCACAGCGCCCGCCATGGCATAGGCCCAGTACAACTGGTGGCACAGGCCCACGACTTTGATCTTGGTGTAGCGCTTGATCACCCAGGTCAGGCGGATCATGGGGTTGGTAAAGTTCAGCAACCAGGCATCGGGACACAGCCGCTCCATGTCGCGGGCGATGGCCAGGATCAGGGGCGTATTGCGGGCGGTGTGGGCCAGGGCGCCGGGCCCGCTGTTCTCGGCGTAGGGCTGGCGCACCCCATGCCTGAGCGGGATCTGCCAGTCCAACTCCCAGACATCTTCGCGGGGGCCGACCTGCACCGAGGCGACGACAAAATCGGCGCCGGGCAGGGCCTCCTCGCGCTCGGTGGTGCCCCAGATGTTCATCTGCGCATCCCACGACTTGTTCATCAGCCCCGCCAGGCGGGTCATCTTGTCCAGGCCGGCGGCGTCGATATCGACTAGCACGATCTCGGCCCCCCGCAGCCGCTCGCTGCGGACGATGGTGGCCAGGTTGCTCAGGCCAAAGACGGCGCTGCCGGCGCCGATACACACGATCTTGGGTAGCTTGGTCATATTTCTCTCCCATCGGCACTTGTCATTGTGAGCCCTGATGGCTTCAGCCCCCCTTCCCGGGGGCGGTCTGCACCTGCGTCGCCACTCAACTTTTTGGCCGCGTGACGATGCTACTCGTAGGGGGTCTGGTCCCAGAACGAGCAGAACTTGGCCAGGCCGACGTGGGTGTAGGGATGGTCAAAGAGGTCGCGGTAGACGGCAAAGCCGGCGGTGACGATGTCGGCCCCGGCGACGGCGGCGTCCACGATCTGCCGGCCGTTGCGCACGGCGGCGACAAGGATCTCGGTCGTGTACCCATAGTTGTCGCGGATGGCCACAATCTCCTCGATCAGGCGCCTCGTCTCTTCGGCGTTCGACTCTTTCCAGCCGATAAAGGGCGAGACGAAATAGGCGCCCATGCGCATGGCCTGCAGCGCCTGCCCGGCCGAAAAGGCGAGGGTCAGGTTACTGCGGATGCCCTCTTTTTTGAGCACGGCCACTGCCTTGAACCCGGCCTCGGTGGCCGGCAGCTTGATCACAAAGTTGGGACTGATCGCCGCCAGCGCCTGCGCCTCGGCCGTCATGGCCCGGTAGTCGTCGTGGTGGGGGTTGACCTCCACCGAGATGGCCTTGTCGGTCCCCTCGAACAGGGCGGCAATATCGCGGGCGGTGGTCAGAAAGGGCTTGCCCGCCACGCTGACGTGGCGCGGGTTGGTCGTCACGCCGTCGATGTGCCACATCTCTAGCGCGTGAACGATCTCGTCGACCAGCGCGCTATCCAAAAAGAATTTCATCTTTTCCCTCCATTTTATCCAGGCCGAGTGCTTGCAGCCGCTCCGGCGAGGGTCGCCCATCGGGCAGCCAGCCACGGACCTCATAGTACTCCTCCAGCATCAGTTCCAGGTTGGGCAGCCGGCCCTCCGCCTGCCCTGAGGGGCGGGCCTGGGTCAGCAGCCGCCGCGGCAGCGTGTCGTCGGCGCGGGTGATGCCCAGCCGGTTGTTGATCAGGCGCTTTAGGTTGAAAATGCGCTCGCCGGTACGCATCATCTGCTCGCCGTCCAGCGCCCAGCCGGCCGCGGCCTGGACAAGCCGGCCCAGCATCTCGGGGCTCAGGCCCACCTTGCCGATGAATTTGCACAGCCCCAGCGGGTTGTAGAGCGACAAATAGTCCTGGAAGGCGGCCGCCTGCCGGCCAGCGCCCTCGTCGTCGAAACGGTCGTACGGCTCTGGCGCCCAGGAGGAGGCGTCGACGCCGTACATCGGCCAGTAGCTCAGCGCCTCCAGGTGGCAGGCGCCCCGGTTGGCAGTGGCATAGTTGGCCGCCATTGAAAAAAAAGCGCGCGGATCGTGGTAGGCCATCTCCAGGCCCTTGACGTGGATGGCATAGGCATCGGCGCCGCGGCCCAGGTGTGCCGCCGCCGCCCGCACGCCGTCGGCCAGGTAGCGGCCTGCGCCGCGCCGCGCCGCGATCAGTTCAATCAGCTTGAGCATGCCCGCTGCGTCGCCCCAGGCCAGGGGCCGGCCCTCCGCTTCGTCGTCCGGCCGGATTTCGTCGGCGGTGATGAGGCCGTTCTCGAATGCCTCGAAGGCAAAGGCGATTGTCGACGAGGTGCTGATCGTGTCCAACCCCAGGCGATTGCACAGGTCGTTGGCCCGGCTGACGGCCGCCAGGTCGTCGATCTTGAGCATGGCCCCAAAGCCGGCCAGTGTCTCGTACTCGGGCCCCTCGCCGCGCACCCCGGCGTAGGGTCCTGCATCGATCTCGATCGCCTTGCCGCAGCCGATGGGGCAGGCGTGGCAGTGGGTGTCTTTGACCCAGTACGTTTCGTGGAGGGTCTGGCCGGAGATGGCCGCCGCCCCCTCTTCCCAGGAACCGCCCTGCCAGTTGTGGATGGGCAGGTCGCCGGTGAACTCGGTGCCCGACATGCCACCCGCCGTGCCGTACATCGATGCGCCCTTGGAGCCGTCGCGGATGCAGGGCGTCAGCTCCCGCACCAGGGCGCTGAACGCCTGCCGGTCGGCATAGGCCGGCCGCTCCCGGCCGTGGGCGACGATGCCCTTGAGCCGCTTGCTGCCCAACATGGCGCCGATGCCGCCCCGGCCGGCCGCCCGGCTGTGGCTGCGGCCGCCCTGTATCACCGCGGCAAAGTGCACCAGCGCCTCGCCCACCGGGCCGATGACGGCGGCGCGGGCCTTGGCATCGGTCTCGGCCAGCAGCCGGTCATGGGTCTCAAAGGTGTCCATGCCCCACAGGAGGCCCGCGTCGCGGACCTCGGCGGTGCCGTCGTGGAGGTAGAGATAGACCGGCTGCTCCGCCCGCCCGGAGATGACCAGGCCATCTAAACCGGCAGCACGCAGCTCGGCGCCAAAGTGGCCGCCCACGTTGGCCTCGTTCCAGATGCCGGTCAATGGGCTGCGCCCACACCAACTGCTCCGGCAGCCGGTGGGGGCAAAGGTGCCGGACAGGAGCCCGTTAAAAATGTAGATAGGGTTGCGTGGATCCAGCGGCCCGACCTCCGGCTCCATCTCCTCAGCATAGAGCTTGGCTGCATATCCGCTTCCAAGAAAGAACTTTGGTACATCCGCGTCCGAGATGGGCACGGCGTGCACGTCACCGGAATCCAGATCGATCTTTAAGTATTGTCCTGCATATACAGATGACATAGACCTGCCCCATTCTAGAGGGTCGAATCCAACCAGGACTCGTTCCCCGTCTCTACAGGTTATGCTACAGCGTCACCAGGCCCCCAAACAGGGAAATGGCGACAAAGCTCACGATGCCCACGATCAGGGCGGCGCCCAGGCCGGCCAGGAAAGGCTTGATGCCCAAGCCCTTGAAGGCTCGAAAGTTGGTGCTGAGCCCGACGCCGGCCAGGGCCACAACCATCAGGTTTTCCGCCCAGTCCTTGATAGAGCAATGTACATCCTCCCAGGCCGTGCTGTCCCACAAGCCAAAGGCGATGCCACCCGTGTTGATGCCTGCATCGCCGATGGAGCGGATCATGGCCAGGGCCAGGAACCCCACAACAAACAGGGGCAGCAGCTCGAGAAAACTGACCTTCATGCCGCCGGGCTTGCCTTGCCCTTGTGCTCTGCGAGAGTACCACAAGGCTACAAAGGGAATGACGATGGCCATAAAGACGTTGCGCACCAGCTTGGTGACCGCGGCTATGTCAAGCGCGGCCGGCGCTGAGAAAACGTCAGCATATGCCTTGGCAGCGCCGATAACCTGGGATGTATCATGGACTGAAGTGCCCAGAAAGAGCCCAGCACGGAGCGCTTCATTGGGAAAGATGCCATTTGCCAGGAAGGGGTACACGATCGTCGCAAACAGCCCAAAGATCGTGATGACCGCCACGGCATAGGCGACTTCCTCATCCTTGGCGTCTATGGCTGGACCAGTAGCGACGATGGCCGACACGCCGCAGATGCTGGTGCCTACGGCGATGAGCGCGCCCAGCCGCTCGGGCAACTTGAGCCAGTTGTTGATGCGCGTGGTCACCAGCAGCGCGCCGAGGAGGCAGAACAGCACGATGGGCACGCCATAGGCGCCGAGACGAAACACGTCAAAGATCGTCAGGCGTATGCCCAGCAGAATGATGCCCAGGCGCAGGACCTTCTTCACCGTAAAGCCGAGGCCAGGCTGGAGCACCTTGGGCATGGGCACCGTGGCACCCAGGATCAGGCCCATCAGGATAGTCAGCATCACCGGCGATACAGGCGTCTTGTCAAAACCGAGGAGGCTGACGCCGATGTATTCGCTCAGCCAGACGCTAACCCAGGCGAGTAGGCCGGCCATTAACAGTCCGGGCAGCAGGCTGGGGACCTGGTTGAGGCGCACGCCCAGCAGACTTGTCTCCAAAGCACTCATCTGGCGTGTGGGTTTGATCATGTTCCGACCAGTGACAGAATGATTTCTCCTCATGGCTGTTTTGCGGCAGGTGCGGTCTTGGTCGTCACCCAGGTTCTCCTTCTGATGGTTGGCCCGGCACCGGGATCCTAACGCGCCGCCGCCCGTCCTGGACAGCCTCGATCTCGGTGCCTGCCACGCCCGCCACCCGGCGGCCCTCACCCGCCGGGAGGATAATCTCGAGCTCGGTGTATGGCAGCGGATACCCGCGGTGAGGCAGAGCGACGCGCAGTGATATGCATTCCGACTCGGCCACAACTTCTAGCCTGACCTCGGCGTACTCGCCTCGTTGATAGCCCAGGCTGATGCCGTCGTCCTCGATCAGGGTGAACTCGCCCCGCCCCCGGTGGGGATGGGGAAAGACGTGGACCTGGCGCACGTTATCGGGTTGTTCCCCGACGTGGCGCATCAGCTTGCCCAAAGGAAGGATGCCACCGGCCGGGACAAAGAGCGGGATGTGCTCCAGGGGAGCCTCAGCCTCGATCACCTGCCCCCCACTGTACCACCGCCCGCTGTGAAAATCGCACCAGTCGCCGGCGTCGGGCAGGTAGAGGGAGCGGGTCCGGGCGCCTGGCTCCAGGACGGAGGCTACCAACAGGTTCGGCCCCATCATAAAATCAAAAGACTCGGTATGGCAGCGGGGATCTTGAAACTGGTAGACCAGTGGACGGATCATGGGCCGCCCCGATCGGGCTGCCTCGAAACAGAGCGTGTACAGGTAGGGCAGCAGCCGGTAGCGAAACTCGATGGCCTGGCGTATGATGGGCAGTACCTCGGGGTACATCCAGGGCTCGTTGACGGTGCCGTCGGTGTTCCACGAGTGGATGGTAAAGCGAGGATGAAAGACGCCATTCTGGACCCAGCGGACAAACAGCTCCGGCTCCGGCCGGTGTCCGGTAAAGCCGCCCACGTCGTGCCCGGTGTTGGGCGCACCCGACAGGCTGAGACCCAGGCCCATGGGGATGTTGTAGCGCAGGCTGTGCCACGAGGTCGCATTGTCACCCGACCAGGTCTGAGCGTAGCGCTGGATACCGGGGCAGCCGGAACGGGAGATGAGGTAGGGGCGTTGGTCGGGGCGGGATTGCAACTGGGCCTCACGAGAAGCACGAGCCATCAACAGGGGGTGCAGAGGGCGGACCAGCCCCACCGGCAGCGGCTGGCCAAAACCCACGCAGCGGGCCTTGTCATCCCATATGGTGTACTCGTTGTTGTCGTTCCAGGTGGCGTCTATCCCCAAGGCCAGGAGGCAATCGAGGACCTGCTGCCGCCACCACTCGTAGGCGACGGGATTCGTAAAATCAATGTGCGCGCCGTGTCCGCCCCAGAAGGCGCTTAGCTCCGGCTCGTCCACGTCGGCAGCCTGGATAAAGCCGCCCAGCGCGGCTACCTCACTGTAGCGGGGGTGGTCGGTCAGCAGGCAGGGCTTGATGTTGGCTGCCAGCCGGATGCCCGCCTGGTGGAAATCATGGGCCAGCCCCCTGGGATCGGGAATCTTGTTCCGGTTCCAGGTAAAGACGTACCGTTTCCCCTCGTCGCTGGCACTATAGCCAGACGAGAGGTGAAACAGATCGCACGGGATGCGGTGCGCGTTACACAGCTCCACGAACTGTTCGAGTTGCGCCTGGGCGTCGGGTGCCTCGGTGTAAGTCATGGTCGAACCCAGGTAACCCAGCGACCAACGCGGTGGCAGGGCCATGTGACCCGTCAGGGTCGAGAGCTTTTTAACCACCTCCTCGATAGTCGGCCCGTAGATGAGATAGTAATCCACATCGCCATCGTCGGCCCGGTAGTAGCGATAGGGTGGGTAGTAGTTATCCACCTCGCACCCCATGTCGAACACGGTCGTCGCCAGGTTGTCGTAGAGTAAACCGTAGGCGACCTGCAAGTCGGGCAGGAAGGTGATGTAGAAGGGGAAATGCTTGTAGAGCGGATCGCCGTGCTGGGCGTCATAGCCTAGCGCGTCGAGGTTGAACATGCGCATTCTCCGCCCTGCTTTGTCCAGGGGGCCAGCGCGCTCGCCAAAGCCATAATAGTGCTCGTCCGGGCGGCGCTCCAGGTAGTGATAAACTGCCCGGCATTCGCGGTCATGGGCATAAGCTCGCCCGCTCAGGTCGGCGGCAAAGGGGCGGCCGCGGGCATCGGCCCAGCGCAGGCACAGGTCGCGCAGTGAGATGTCCAGGCCAAGCTGCCGGGTACGTAGCCGAACCGCCGCCTCGCCAACCTCCAGGTCAAAGCCGGGCAGGGAAAAGGGCGACAGGTCGTCCCGGCGACGGCCCTCCCGGGGCACATCGCCGTCGGGGCCGACGATCAGCCAGGTACGATCGAGGCGTGGCTGGCCGTCGGGCCAGTGTTGAACGCGGATCAGATCCTCTTCCAGCACGCTGACCTGAAACCGCTCATTGCGCTGTCCGGCAAAGCCCAGGGGATGAGCAGCAGGGTCAAGCAAAGATACCTGGCTGGGTTGTGTGATGCGCATAGGTTCTCAGACTCCCTTTGGACAGGGCGCGACCCTGGGCTTCTCAGCCCTTCATCCCGGTGGTGGCAATGCCACTGGTGATGTGCTTTTGCAGGAGGGCAAAGACCACGGTGATGGGCAACAGGGTCAGCACCGTCATGGCCAGGATGTAGTGCCACTGGACGTTCAGCTCTCCCTGGAAGGCGTTCAGCCCTACCTGGAGGGTGAACAGCTCTGACCTGCTCAGCACGATCAGCGGCCACAGAAAGTCGTTCCAGCGCCACATGAAGGAAAAGATGGTCAGCACCGCAATGGCCGGGGCTGCCAGCGGCAGGACGATTTGCCAATAGATACGCCACTCGCTGGCGCCGTCGATCCGGGCCGCCTCAAGTAGTTCGTCGGGGATGGTGAGCATGTACTGGCGGAGCAAAAAGACTCCTGTCGGCGTGGCGGCCCCGGGGATGATCAGGCCCCACAGGCTGTTGACCCATCCCACCTTGGCGATGACCAGAAAGGCCGGGATCAGGATCACCGAGACCGGGACCATGAGCGTGCTGATCATGACCAGAAAAATGGCGTCGCGGCCCTTGTATCTGTACTTGCTCAGCCCAAAGCCAGCCATGCTGTTGACGAGCAGGGTCACTACGGTCGCCGCGATGGTCACTACGACTGTATTGCGCAGGTAGATCATGAAAGGAAAACGTTGGACAGCCTCGGTATAGTTGCTGACACTAAAGTAAACGGACCGCACCGGTGTCCGCTGGTCCAGGTTGACGTCGATCGGCTTCATGCCCGGTTGGTTGGGGTCGATCATGCGTGCCACCAGCCCAACTCTTGCTACCTGAGCCAGGCGCTGCACGCTCCCGTCCTCCATCGTGACGTTGTATACCGCCAGCGGCTTGTCATAGCCCTCAACCTCCACAGTTTCCTGGCGATAGGGCAAGAACGTAGGGGGGAAATCGTAGAGCCCTTCAATGGGCTTGAACGACGATACGATCAGCCACAACACCGGCCCAAACATCAAGAGCGTGCCCAGGCCCAGGTAGAGATAGGTAATCACATCGGCTGTCGATAGCTTTTTGCCTCCCTGGCGACGCAGCAAAAAGCCCGCGAGGCCGCCTCGTTGGGTGGAATCCATGGTTCTCGCGCTCATGGTCTACTCCCTTCTGCAGGCCCTAGGCTGATTCGCTTTCACGACCCAGGCGCAACTGCCCAATGGTCAGGATCATCAGCAGCACGGCCAGGACGAGCGAAGCAGCGGCCGCCATCCCGTAGTGGCGATGCTCAAACCCGGTGCGGTAGATATACTGGACGATGTAGAGTGTCGCTGTGCCGGGGCCGCCGTTGGTGAGGACAAAAACCTGGTCAAAGACCTGTACGGCCCGGATCACAGACAGAACCAGCACCACGACCATCGTGGGCATGAGCAGCGGCAGGGTGATGTACCGAAAGCTCTTCCACCCGCTGGCCCCATCAATGGAGGCGGCCTCATACAGCGAAAGCGGAATGGCCTGCAGACCGGCCAGCAGGATCAGCGTGTAGAAGCCCATCTGGGCCCAGACGCTGACGATGATCACCCAGAACCTGGCCCAATTGGGCTCCAAGAGGAAGGGGACCTTTTCCAGGCCGACGCCCACCAACAGCGCGTTGAGCAAGCCATATTGATGTTGCAGGATCCACTTCCAGATGAGGGCGATTACTACAGGGGAGAGCAACACGGGATAGAAGAAAATGCTCCGGAAGAAGCCCCTTCCCCGGATGTTCCGGTTCAAAGCGATGGCAGTGACCAGGGCGAGCAACACCATAAGGCCGACCTGACCCACTACAAACACGGCTGTATTGCTCATGCCACGCCAGAACAGATCCTCGGAACAGCTCTGCAGGTCCCGGTAGTCCTCGCAGCTCAGTAGCTTTTCCAGGTTGGCCGTGCCGACGAATTGGCGGTTTTCGGGCAGGATTGAATCGCCAGTTGTGAAACCAAAGTAGAAGTTGAGCAACATGGGAAGCAGGATAAAAATGCCAAAGATCAGCAGATTGGGCAATACAAAGATGTAGCCCATGTTCTTGAAACCCAGCAGCCGCTGGATGGGGATAAAGATCAGATCCCCGAGGCCCATCAAACCGGAAAAGAAGCTGTTCCAGAGGGTGTCGATCCCCCCAGTCTTTCGCCTCGAGGTAGGGACTCTTTGAGTCGCGCTCATGACCTTGCCTCCTGCCTCCTAATCAACAAGAGATCGGTTGGGCCCCAGGCTATCGGCCGCCCTCTAGCTGGCGCCAATAGCCTGGGAGCATTCCCTTCCGATCTAGCCTGGTCCTGGCCCTACTAGGGCTCGTCCACCTTTTCCTGGATCTTTTGGAGGGCCTCATCCAGGGTGATCTCGCCGACGATGACCTGGGAGAGGCGGTCGCGGATCTCGGTGTTGAGGATGAAGGTTTTGGGGTGGTAT
>JAFGIA010000017.1 GCA_016929795.1 Anaerolineae bacterium | reverse complement strand
CCCGCAGGGCGCTGCCGTCCGGTGCCCAGATGCCGCCATAGACGCACCGCTCCAGGTGCTCGACGAACTGGCCATACACCCACGGATCGATCTCGCCGATCACGTCGGCGGCGTCCACCTCGATACTGGCAGCCAGCGGGCGCTGCCAGAGGCGGGGCAGGTGCAACGCGCGGCGCCTGCCGGCCCGTTCGCGTTGCGCCCTGGCCCGGATGGAAAAGGTCAGCTCGCCCACCTCGCGCGTGTCGGCCCGAATGACCAGGTGGCCCTGCGATACGGTCACGCCCGAGGCGCGCACGGTGACGACCACGCCCACAGAGAGGGGAAAGGGGTTGTCGGGCGCGATCTCGGATGCGGCTCGCGGCTGGTCTTCACCGCCCTGCACCGTCAATCGCTCCGGTGGCACCTGCCGGCCATCCACCTGCAGCGCGATGCCGGTCAGCGTGGCCGGGGCAAAGGTGTTTTTCAGGGCAAAGGAAAATCCGTCGTCGTCTGATCGAAAGCTGCCGTCGACGTACAGCTTGCGCAGGATGAATTCGGGGATGGCCATGTCACGCTCCTAAAGAGATTGCGCCGAGATCGACACCAGGTGGGTCGCACCCCGAGGTGCAACCCACCTACCTTGCCTCGGCCGGCACGGTCGCGTCCGCCGCATGGGCAAACAGCAGCGGCACGATGGCCAGCAGCGTCGCGACGGCGGCGACACGAAAGAGGATAGGGGTCGGGATGAACCCGGCCTGGCCATTCAGGACGGTGGGAACGCCATATTCGGCCGCCAAGAGGCCGCCGGTGAGCGGCCCCAACACCATGGGCACCGCCACCCAGAAGAGGAGGTAGTAGCCGGCGAACTGCCCGCGCCGGTCCTCGGGAAAGAGGTCCTTGCTCCACGCCTGCGTGGCGATGGTCCACGCTGTGAGCGGCGCCAACCAGAGGACGCCGGTCACCGCCAGGGCAGGGAGCGTGCGCGCGTAGGAAAAGAGCAAGAGGCCGGCCATCTCGCCGGCGATGGCCAGCAGCGCCACCGGCCGCCGGCCCCAGCGATCCACCAGCCGGCCCAGGGGCCAGGCCAGCAGGATGCCGCCGACCAGGATGGTGACGCCGATGATGGCCGACGACTCGACGGTGCCAAGCTCCAGGTAGTGCTGCAAATAGATCAGCAGGTAGGGAAAAAAGATGTTCTGGGCGATGGCCCAGAGCGAGATGCCACCCAGCACCAGGAAAAAGTCGCGGTGGGCCACCAGGTTGCGTGGCCGGAAGGTATCGGCGATCTGGCGCCAATACCCAATGGCTGGCCGCGGGCCCGCAGGCACGTCACGGACCTGCATGCCGCCGGCGAGCCCCAAGATCAGGACGAGCCCGCCGATGAGATAAAAGAAGGCATCATAGTCGAGCACCTCGATGATCAGGCCGGCACCGCCATAGACGACCAGGATCGCCAGCCAGGTCATGATCTCTAGCACACCAGTCACCGTGCCACGGTTCTGCAGGGTGGTGACGTCGGCGACGTACGCATTCAGCGCCGCGTCGTTGGCGGTCGATCCGAAAAAGGTCATCAGGCAGTCAAAGAGGATGGCCAGCCCGACGGCGAGGGCGACGGGCTGGAAGAGTGCGGCAGTGGGAAAGAGGGCGGTGAGGATGCCCCAGGCCAGGTAGCCGCCCAGGATGAAGGGCCGGCGCCGGCCCCAGCGACCGCGGGTTCGGTCGCTCAGCGTGCCCATCAGGATCGTCGTCAGCGTGGCGGTGACGGCGCTGGCGGCGACCATCCAGGAGATCGGCCGGGGGTCGGGCACGATCCTGTCAAAGACAAACGTGTTGAAAAACTGGTTCTCTACGGCCCAGGCAAGCTGCCCGGCAAAGCCCAACAGGATCAGGCCAGACCAGACCCGTTTCGAGAGCCACCCTGTTTCCGCCATTCTTCTCCTCCTGGCACCATCGCCTACAGGCCGATCGTCGAGCTGCTGCGATTATACCACGCCTGGGATCGGGCGTCCAGCGCCGGCGTGGTCGTTCATGGCTCATAGACCTTGGGATTGACGCAGGTAGGAAGTCGCTCTCCCCGCAGTCCCGCCAGCAGGTTCGCGGCGGCCATCTCGGCCATCTTGTCGCGCGTGGCGCGGCTGGCACTGCCCAGGTGGGGCACGATGAGGCAGTTGTCGAGCGTCAGGAGCTTGTGGTCTGCGGGCAGCGGCTCGGGCTCCGTGACGTCGAGGGCGGCGTAGGCGATCTGGCCCGAGACGAGGGCGTCGTACAGGGCGTCGGGATCGACGATGGGGCCGCGCGCGGCGTTGATCAGGATGGCAGTCGGCTTCATCTTTTCGAGGGCGCGGCCGTTGATCATGTGGTAGGTGTCGTCGGTGAGTGGCACGTGCAGGCTAACGAAATCGGATTCGGCCAGCAGCTCGTCAAGGTCACAGTGCAGGGCGACATCCACGTACGGTGCCTTGGTGTCGTCGCAGTACGGATCGAAATAGACAACGTGCATGCCAAAGCCCATGGCACGCCGGGTCACTGCCTGGCCGATGCGACCCATGCCGATGATGCCGAGCGTGGCGCCGTGCACGTCGGGGCCCAGAAGGAGCTTTGGGCCCCAGGTGCGCCACTTGCCCGCCTTGACATACTCCGCCCCCTCGGCGATGCGCCGCGCGGCTGCCATGAGCAGGGCAAAGGCCATGTCGGCTGTCGTCTCGGTCAGCACACCGGGTGTGTTGCCGACGGGGATGCCGCGCGAGGTGGCGGCATCGACGTCGACGTTGTCATAACCAACGGCATAGTTGCTGATCACCTGCAGGCCGGGGCCGGCTGCGTCCATCAGCTCGGCGTCGACCTTGTCGGTGAGGAGGGAGAGGAGGCCGTCGATCCCGGCGACCTTTTCCAGGAGGACATCGCGCGGCGGCGGGCCGTCCTGGCGCCACACCTCGGCGTCTGTCTCTTGCAGCACCGGGTCGAGCCCGGCGTCGGGGATCTCGCGGGTGACGAACACTTTGGGTTTAGACATGCTTTACCTCACTTTCCAAAGGCTGGAAGGTTGGAAGGTGCCTGACTGTGGATTCTGGGAAGGCAAAGAGGAACAGGAGATCGTTGACGTTGGTGCCGGTAGGGCCGGTGCGGATCAGGTCGCCGAGGGCGCCGAAGAAGGGG
>JAFGIA010000115.1 GCA_016929795.1 Anaerolineae bacterium | reverse complement strand
CATCGAGCAGTATTCCTTTCCCTGGTTCTCCTGTCGCAGCGCGGTAGGTTTCACAGGCAAAGGATAACACATTCTCGCCCACCTGTCAAATATTTAGGACAAAAGATCTCAAAAAAGAATATAATTGTCCTATAGATAGAACAACACCTCCATTTCACCACTCTGGAAAGCCGGATTGGTACCCTGCGCGGAATGTGCTATAATGGTATCATCTCAATAATCGGGGGTTGGGGTGTGTGCGGGCACCGCACACACCCCAACTTCCCCCCTTTATTGAGATGATACGATAATAGAGCCGAATCGTGGAAAAAAGAGGGCATGAACGTAAAAGAAGCCCCTGACGTCGGGTCGAGGCTGCGTGAATTGAGAGAAGAGCGCGACCTTTCGCTGCGCGCCCTGGCCGAGAGGAGCCAGATCTCGGCCAACACGGTGAGCTTGATCGAGCGAGGCCTCAGCTCACCCAGCGTCGACACGCTGCAACGTCTCGCCACGGGGTTGGGGGTGCCGATCTCTTCCTTTTTTGAAACAGAGGAGCCACTGGCCCGGCTGGTTGTCACCAGATCGGCGAGCGGGGTGCGCCGCAGGTGCCCCGGCATGACGATCGAACATCTGGGCGCGGGCCTGGCCGATCACGCGTTTGCCTCGTTCCTGATCGTGATGGACCCAAACACCGAGGCCCAGGCGACGCCGATCGAGCACGCGGGGACCGAATGGGTCTATTGCCTGGAGGGGGTCATCGAGTACGAGGTGGAGGGGCGAGAGTACAGGCTGTCGCCTGGCGACAACCTGTTGTTCGATGCGGCCCTGCCCCACCGCTGGAAAAATCCAGGCCCTACCGAGGCCCGGATGCTCCTGATCCTGGATGCGGGTGCACGCCACGACCTGGCCGTCGAGCGACACCTGCCGGCATGATGCGGATGGGGCGCGGGTTGGCGTGTGCGTTAGTGCTCACACTCGGCCTGGCGATGAAGCTTCACCAGGCACAGCCAGGAGATGCCACGCCCGCTGCCGGCATCCACACCATCCGCGCCCATGACCACCTGCTGCAACTGGCCGCGGATGGCGGCTTTGACTGGCTCGTCCAACTCGTCGAGTGGCGCGAGGTCGAGCCAGTCCCCGGCGACTTTTTCTGGGAATACACCGATTGGCTCGTTCGCGCGGCCGAGTACTACGATCTGGACCTCATCCTACGGCTGGATCACCCTCCAGAGTGGGCGATGTCGCCCGCGGAAGCGCTGCCCGTCGACGTTGCGGCGTATGCTGAGTGGGTCGTGCAGGTGGTGGAACGCTACCAGGGACGGGTCACTGGGTACATCATCTGGAACGAGCCCAACCTGGCCGCCGAGTGGGCAGGACAGCCGCCCGATCCTGACGGTTATGTCGAGCTGCTCTGTGCTGCCCACGCCGCCATCCATGTCGCCGACCCGCACGCACTCGTCGTCAGCGCCGGCCTGGCACCCACCAACCACACCGACGCCTCGGCACTGGACGATCGCCGCTACTTGCAGGCGATGTATGATGCCGGCGCCGCGACCTGCTTTGACGTGCTCGGCGCCCACCCCTATGGCTTTGCCTACCCGCCCGGCGACCCGCACGACGCTCACGACGGGCTGAATTTTGCTCGGCTGGCAGACCTGCGGGCTATCATGGTCGCGAGCGGCGACGGGCACAAGCCGGTATGGGCCACGGAGCTGGGCTGGACCACCGCTCCGGTGGGCGATGGCCAAGCGTGGCTGGAGGTCGCCGAGGAGGAGCAGGGCCGCTACCTCGTAGGCGCGTTCGAGCACGCAGCCCGCGAGTGGCCGTGGCTGGCGCGGATCGCCGTCTGGAACCTGAGCCAGGGGCTCCCTGCCGGCGATGAGAAGCGCGGCTACAACATCCTCGCCGAGGACGGCACACTTGGAGATGCCTATCAGGCACTGGCCGCCATGCTTGCGGATCGGGGACTTGCAACCGTGGCCGATCAGGAAGGTCGGGCAGATACGACCCCTGTCGAGATCGTGGCGCCCGACGTGGTGATCCGCCTGAGCGACGTGGACACCTTTTACCCACACTGGGCCCGGCCCGCCTGCGCTTCTGTTCCCTGCCGGCGCTGGACCGGCGAGTTCTATGTGCGCGGCCCGGGCAGTGTGCCGTGGCGGCTTCAGATGGAGATCATGCAGGTGGAGGAGCCGGGCAACCGGGTCTGGATCAACGGCCACCTCCTCGATCCGCCCGCCATCCCCCTCCGCGGCCGGCCCGACCTCTCCTCGGTCTGGACCAAGGTGGAGCTACAGGTGCCGGCCGAGATCCTGCAGCCGGGCACCAACACCATCGAGATCGAGTCTGCCCCGCGCCTGCCTGTATATCAGGACCGGAATGCCCACTTTGAGAGCCTGCAGATCCGCCACGTGCACCTGGCTACCGGCTCCTAAAGATACCCTGATCCGTTCCCAGCCAGGCCATTCCCGCGCGATCGACGAGAATGGTGTACACACTCGTCGTGTCGAGGCCCCACGGCTGCCACAATGCGCCGCCGTCCCTGCTCCGATAGAGCCCATAATGCTCGGTGCCTGCCAGCAGCATCCTCGCCTCATCTGCTGCCAGGGCCAGCGCCGTCACCGTGGCGCCCAGGCTCTCCTGCCCCGCTGGCTGCCATGTCTCGCCGCCGTCGACACTCAGGTAGACGCCATCCGTCGTCCCGGCATACACACGTGCTGGCTCGCCGCTGTCGATGGCCAGCGCAAAGACGGTCAAGGGCCGGTCGGCGAGCAGGCTGGCCTGCCACGTCTGGCCTCCGTCAGTGCTCCGGTACACAGCTTCGACGGTGCCCGCGTAAAGCGACTGAGGGTTGCCAGGGTCCACCGCGAACGCGTGCACCGACAGCGTCTCGAGGCCGTTGTGGATCGGGGACCACACCCCTCCCCCATCGGTGCCGAGCAGCACATTGTGCCCCCAGCTCCCGGCATAGATCGTAGCCGGATCGCGTGGGTCAAGCACGATGTCGAAAATCGTAATCCCCCCCGTGTCCTCCTCTGCCCAGCGCCACGTCGCACCTCGATCCTGGCTCACATAAATCCCACTGTCCGTTCCCGCATAGACGCGCTCGCCCTGCGGGCCCACCGCCAGGCTCTGCACCATGAGCTTACCCATCTCGCCGCTCACCAGGCGCCAGAACCCGCCGCCATCGTCGCTGCGATAGACCCCATCCAGCGCGCCGGCATAAAACACCTTGGCGTCGAGAGGGTCTTGGGCCAGCGCCATGATCACCGGCTGCCCGATCCCACCGCTGACCAGCTCCCAGCTCGCGCCGCCGTCATCGGTGCGGTGCAAGCCGTGGTAGCGCGTGCCCAGAAAGACGCGCCCTGGCGTGACCGGATCGCCAACCAGGCAGGTGATGTCGGCGTGGCGGAATTCGGCGCCCATGTGCATCCAGCTCCCCCCGCCCTCCTCACTCACGGCCAGGCCTTCCCCCTTGCTGCCGAGGTAGAGCCGATCCCCCGGGCTAGCAAGCCCCAAGGCGAGCGCCCCGAACCCTGGTAAACCGATCGTCTCCCACGTGTCCCCACCATCCAGGCTGAGGTAGAGTCCGCCATCCGCCAGGGCATAGCTCCTCCCCCCCGGCGCAATAACCAGCGTCGAGACGTGCGCGTTGGCCAGCTCCCCCGCGGCCTGCTGCCAGCTCTGCCCCGCATCGTGGCTGGCCCACACCCCTCGCCCCGCGGTCCCGGCCAGAAGCGCTCCCTCCGTGTGGATCGCCAGGCTCAACGTGCTCACCTCGATCTCGGCCAAGCCTGCCACAGCCCACGACTGCCCACCATCTTGGCTGTGCCAGATCCCCCTTCCCTCGCCGGCTGCATAGAGGATGCGGCCGTCAGGCGCCGCGGCCAGCGCATAGATCGGCGCGTTGGGCAGGCCGGCCATCGGTTGCCAGTTCTGGCCACCATCCACTGTGCGATAGCCGCCGCCCACCGTCCCGACCCACGCGCTGTGCGGGTCTTGGGGGTGCACAGCAACTGCCAGGGGCGCTTCTCCCGCGAGCCCCTGGCTCGCCGCCTGCCACGAATCCCCGCCATCCCCCGAGCGGTAGAGGCCTGGTGGCTGGTACGCCGCCAGGTAGACCACACGCGAGTCGCCCGGCGCGACGGCGACGGCGGCCACACCGATCTGAGCGGGGATGCCCTGGTGCGCAGGCTGCCAGGTAGAGACCTCGCCCTGCCATTGCCATCCTACCCCACACCCGTGATAATCGTCGCCGTACGCCTCGAGAAAAAGCGCACGCGCCGCTTCGCCGGTGCAGTGGCAGGGCGCCACCTGCTGCACACCCAGGCGGCGGAAGTTGCCAATGATCTCTTCGATATGCGCCCTGCTGGCGCTTCCCAGGTGAAAGCCGCCAACTACCAGCGCGATCTCCCCGCCGCCGATCTGCTGCGCGCCGGCCACCTCTGCCGCGCGAGCGACCATCTCGTCCACGCCTGGATGCGCGCAGCCGGTGACGACCACCAGGCCCTTGCCCGTCTCGACGGCGAGAGCCTGCTCGACGGCCCCGCTCCCCATCTGGCCTGTGCTCCACAGGCCGGGCACGACCTCTACCGGCGCGTCTACCCCCACGACAACTGCTCCTGCAGCGCGAGCCTGCGCCTTAAAGCGGTCGGAAAGCACCTGCGGAAGGTAAACAATCACCTCGGGGTTCACCTCCAGCAACTTGAACAGCCCGCCCGTGTGATCGTCGTGGGCGTGCGACAGGACGACGACGTCAATGGCCTTGGGATCCAGGCCGAGTGCCGCCATGTTGTCGAGCAGCACGGTTCCGTCAGCCCCCGTATCAAAAAGCACTGTCTGCTCCCCATACTCCAACCAGGCGCCAAAACCCCAACCAGTTTGCAAGCGGGGATCGTACGGGTTGTTGTCATAGACGACGGTCAGAATCATGGTCTGATCCTCCCAACCGCGCACCTCAGCAGGCACAGCAGAGGCCATAGCAGTGGTTTCCGGCCGGGCAACCGGCGTAGGGGTGGGGGGCTGCACGGGAACAGAACTGGGCACAGCGGTGTCATGCGGCGCTTCCGTGACGGTGCTGGCCGGCGTGAGCGACGGCTCAGCGGGGGCCAGGCTGCACCCTGCCACCACCAATCCCAGCAGGGTCAACCGGAACAGCATGCCCACACGTCGCCAACCCTCTGTCACGCCCCCCTCCCAGATCCTAAACTGAGGCCAGGGTGAAAACCACACACGGAGCGCTTTTCCCTCGCGCTTCTCTCCGTGTACCTCCGTAGAACCAACTAGTCCACGCGCCGCCAGTCCAGGATGTAGCGGCACGTCTCCTGCGGATTGAAACGCACGGCCACCTCCGGGCTGATCGGCCGGTCGGACTGGTCGAGCACGACGACGTACCAGGTCGTGTCGGCCTGGATGATCGGAAAGTCATACTCGCCGCCGCCTTTGCTGGCGACGACAGAATAGCGGTGCCAGTCATTGTAGCACACCAACCGCACGCCGGCAAGGGGGTTGCCCGCCGCGTCGTGTACGTGGCCTACGATGTAGGCATGAGCCCGCGGGCAGCCTGGGCAGGGAAATGACGGGTCGGGCCAGGCCGGCCCCGCTGCCACGAACCGGTAAAGCAGGGGGGTTGGGGTCGGTGGCGGGCGAGTAGCCGTGGCGGCAGTTACCGGCGTGCGACTGGGCAGGAGCGGGGTAGGGGATGGGGACGGCCTTGGGGTCGACGTCGGCGTATGGGTCCAGGTCGGCGGGACAGGGGTCGAGGTAGGAGTGTCTGTCGCCGTCGAGGTGGGGGGTACCGGCGACGCAGTCTCAGTCGGCATGGGGGTCGCACTTGGCGAGATGGTGGGTGGCACCGGTGGCGTCGACGTGTGCGTCGGGCTGGGGGAAGCAGTGGCAGTGGCCAGCCGGGCAACAGGCTCGACAGCTACCTGGCCGGGCCTTGCCGTCGGAGACAAGATAGGCGGCACCCTGCAGCCCGTGACGGCTGCACCGGCGACGACCAGCGCCAACACAATACACAACCCCCGGCTCAAACGCCGCATCACTCGCGACTCCTATCTCGCCCGCTCATGGCTCTACTGCCTGCTCCGGCGGCGGCGGCGGCCACCGGAGCAGGCAAGGTAGAACTTGAGGCCGGGTGCCGGGCCTTCACACCGGCCTCAAAGCGTATGCACAGTCGTTACCGCATCTTGAGCAGCGCCTGCTCTGCAGCATTGACGAGCTGGTAGGCGATGGGCGAGGCGGTCAGCGCCGGATGGGTGCCCATCTGGAACATGGCGATCTGATCGGCGTGCATCTTGGCCTGGATCAGCGCCGCGATCAGGTTGACGACCTCGCCCGTCGTGTCGCCACAGCACACCTGGCCGCCGATCAGCACGCCCGAGTATTTGCGAAAGATGAGCTTCACGCGCAGCGACTGCGCCCCCGGCATCCCCCCAGGGTGCTTGTCCACCGCCTCGGCCATGCCGACGACATAATCGATCCCGGCCTCCTCGGCTGCCTTCTGCCCCATGCCGGCGATCGCCATCGACAGGCCGTTGATCTTGGTCGAAAACACCCCAATCGTGCCTGGGTTCTCACGCCGCAGCTCGAACAGGTTCGCACCCGCGATCCGCGCCTCCGCCGTGGCGATCGACGCCAGGCGCAGTGGCGTGGGCTGGCCGGTAAAGAAACTGAACTTTTCCGCACAGTCGCCCGCGGCCAGGATATCCGGGTCGCTCGTCCGCATGTACCGGTCCACGGCAATGGCGCCACACGGACCGAGATCGAGTCCCGCTTCGCGCGCCAGATCCACATTCGCCCGCGTGCCAATGCCGAACAGCACCATGTCGGCCGGCAAAACTTGGCCACTGTCGAGTCGCACCCCTTCGACCTTGCCATTTCCCAGGATCTCTTCTGCTCGCGCGCTGGTTCGCACCTGGACGCCCACGTTCTTTAGCGCTTCCTCCGTCCGCTGGCACAGATCCTGGTCAAAGGCCAAAAAGAGGCAGTGGGGCAGCACTTCGACCACGGTTACCTCGAGGTTCTTCCGCTTTCGACACTCGTCCGCCATCTCCATGCCGATAAAGCCGCCGCCAATGATCACCACCCGGTGCGCCTCGTCCATTTTCGCCGTCAGTTCGTGCAGGTAGTCGACGTCCTTCTCCACCGTAAACACATTCTCCAGGTCATGCCCCGGGATGGGCGGCACGATCGGCTTGGATCCTGTCGCCAGGATCAGCTTCCTGTAGCCGAACGTCTCCCCCCGCTGCGTGGTCACGGTGTGCGCCTTTGGATCCAGCGCCGTCACCTTGTCCAGGATCAGTTCGGCGCCACTGCCCGTCACCGCGCCATCCGGGATCAGGTTGCTGTCGGGCGACTCGAGCGTCCCAAACACATAAGGAATGCCACACGGCACGGGCACCTTGCCCTCCTGGCGCACCAGCGCCACCGACGCATCTGGATAGTGCCTCTTGGCCGTGATGGCCGCCGAAATGCCTGCTGCGCTGCCTCCGACGATGAGTACATCCATGTTTCTCATGTTGTGATTTCGCTCCTTCTGTTCTGAATTATCCTTCCAGCTTACCATCGATCCGCAGGCCGGTGGTCAAACCATGTCTCCCAACGCTCGCGACCGCGATGAGCGCTCTGTCCATCCTTACCCACGCCCTCCCCTGTGCCGGTGACGGCGTCCCCCGCCCTTTCCACCACGCTCCACCGCATCCCGCCCTTGACTTGCCCTCGTCAATTGCCGCTCGGCTGCCCGGCGGTCGAGCCTGTCCAGGAAAATGTCCGCCAGCCGCGGCAGGATCTCGCGCCCTGCCCACGCCAGCGCGGCGCCCACCACAGGCATCGCCCTCGAGCGAACAGGAACCGGCGCACTGGTCCTGATCCGAATCACCTCCGGCTCCGACCGTACAGCCGGCAGCCGCGTCACCTCCGCCGCCGGCTCCTCGCGTGTGACGAGGCGGATCGCTCCAACAGGGCAGGCTGTCACGCACGCCTCACATCCACGGCAGAGCGCCTGGTCCACCACCGCCCGGCCATCGACCAGGTATAGCGCCCCCGTCGGGCACACCTCCATGCACGCGCCGCACCCGCTACACCGCTCCGAGTCGATGCGAACGAAACTTCCTGGCGCCATGCTCAGCTCTGTCCCTCGAGCACGCTCAGCGCTGCCTTCAATGCATCGTTCACCCATCCCAGCTCTTTGGCAGCCGTCTCAATCTCCTCGGCCACATCCTCCCGCCCGGCTGCCCGTGCCTTCTCGGCCCACGCGCGGAACTCGGCCGCATGCTCGTCGTTGTGCTCGATCCAATGGGGCAATAGCACCCGCACTTTATCCAGATCCGTTGTTGCCATCCTTGCCTCCTTCCACCGGCACCAATGTAACCGTGTGCTTTAAAAAGTCGATACGGCCGATCCTGGCCGGGATCGTCACCGCTTCCTCAAAAAACACGTGCAGCCGCACCCCCTCTTCCACCGGCTCTAGCAGCACCACGTCACGCTTGATCTCTTTTTTCCCCTGGCCCTTTTCGACCAGATAGACTGTTGCCTGGCACACTTGGTCACCTCCCGCTAATGGGACTCGCTCAGGAGCACATTGAGCTCGTCGGCCCCCACGTACCCTACCACCTCGATCTCTTGCTCGGTCACGCCTGGCACATCGGCCACCGCCTCGCGGATGCCCAACGCCAGGTGCACAGCCAGTGGGCAGAGCGGCGACGACGGCCGGAAGCGATAGCTGACCCGCCCGCTTTCCCCATCCGCACGCAGATCCTCGATCAGGCGCATGCGCACCACATCTACCCCTGTTTCCGGGTCGATCACATCCCGCAGCCGCTCCACGATCGCCTGCTCCAGCTCCATCAGCTTGCCTCCTCTTTGTGCCTCCGTGTATCTACCCACTACCCCGCACCGTCCAGGTGCCCGCGCACCCGCGCCCACACCTCGCGTAGCGCTCGGGCCATCTCGCCGTCCGGCTGGTAGCGGGTCACCGCCTGCCCTTGCACCATCGCTTTTGTGACCACGTCATCGTAGGGCAGCCTGCCCACCAGCTCGATCCCCTCTGCCCGGCAGTAGCGCTCGATCCGCTCCGTATGCACCAGGTTCACGTCAGCCTTGTTGATCAACACCAGCGCCGGCACCTGAAAGTGGTGCACCGTGCCCAGGATGCGCTCCAGGTCGTGCACGCCCGATACAGTGGGCTCAGTCACCACCAGGGCCAGGTCGGCGCCGGCATTGGCCGAGATGACCGGGCAGCCAATCCCCGGCGGCCCGTCCACGATCAACAGCCCCCGCCCCTCATCGAGCGCCAGCAGCCTCCCCTGCTGCTTGACCAGCGTCACCAGCTTGCCCGAGTTCTCCTGCGCCGCGAACAGGTGGGCATGGAACAGCGGCCCAAAGCGAGTGTCAGAGCGAAACCAGAGCCCGGCCTGCTGCTCTTCCATGTGAATGGCGTCTTCCGGACACTGGTACATGCACGCAGCGCACCCCTCGCACGCCAGGGGGTCGATGCGGTACGTGTCCTCGCCCGGGGTAACTGCGTCAAAGCGGCACACCTCGTAACAGCGGCCGCAGAGCTGGCACAGATCGGGATCAATGATTGCCACCTGGCCGCCCATGAACACGTGCTCTTCCAGCTTGGACGGATCGAGCACCAGCTCCAGGTTGGCGGCGTCCACGTCGGCGTCGGCCAGGACAATGGGCCTCTCTTCCGAAGCCAGGTGGGCCAGCGCCGCCGCCACCGACGTCTTGCCGGTGCCTCCCTTGCCACTCAAGATCACCAGTTGCTTCATCGAGCCCCCTCCTGTGATGCGACCTCGTGCTCGATCCGCTTGTACAGCGCCTGGAACCGTGGCCTGTATTCCGGCAGCGCCTCCACCAGCGCCCTGCCACTCGAGATCGCCTCGGCGATGCGCCTGTCGAGCGGGATGCGCATCAGGATCGGGATCTCTTCTGCCGCGCAATACTCGTCCACGCCCGCGTCGCCCAGGCCGTCGCGATTGACCACCACCCCCACCGGCAGCCCCAGCTCGTCGCGGGCCACCTGCACCGCCAGGCGCAGGTCGTGCAGCCCGAACGGCGTCGGCTCGGTGACCAGCAGCACAAAATCGGCACCGCGCATCGTCTCGACTACCGGGCAAGAAGTGCCAGGCGATGCGTCGAGGATCGTCACGTCGTGGCCTGGATGGCCAATGTGCCGCTCCTTCAACTGGCGGATGATCGGCACCGACATCGCCTGGCCGACATTCATCGTGCCGTGCCCAAAGGCGATCGGCCCAGCCTGCCCCGCTTCCAGGCTGCCCATCACGTGCAACACTTCGTGGATGGCCCCCTCGGGGCAGTTGAGCGTGCAACTGCCGCACCCATGGCACAGCTCTGGGAAAATGAGCACCTTCTTGCCCACCACGGCAATAGCGTGCCACACGCACACCTCTGCACAGCGCCCGCAAAAAGTGCACTTGTCATAGTCCACCTCGGGGATCAGGATCCCCACCTCCTCCGGGCGATCCAGGGTCGGATTGAGATAGAGCGCCGCGTTCGGCTCCTCGACGTCACAATCCAGGAACAGGGGTGCGGACGTGGCCCCGTCGTTGCCGCCACCGGCAGCCAGGCTCAGTGCCAGACTGGTGGCGACCGTGGTTTTGCCCGTGCCCCCCTTGCCACTCGCAACCGCGATGATCATTCGACATGCTCCTCAGTTCGTTCTTTGTCCTCTTCTGCAAGAATCTCTGCCAGGGTCATCGCCCCGGTCAGCCGCGTCTCCACCCCTGCGTCGGCGAACACATACGCTGGCCCCTTACCCTGCACATCCTCGCGCAACACGACCATGTCCACTTTGAGGCCTACCAGCCACTCGCCGACGCGGATGCCTTTGGCCTTTTCCACATCCATGTGTGGATTTGCCACCACTTCCTGCCGCTCGACCTGGCCATCGGCCGCACGCACCGTCACCAGGCCAAAATAGGGTGCCTCGCCAAAGTGCGGGCTGACCATGCCAGCCGCGTCGGCCAGCGGCACCGCGTACCGCACGTGGCTGCGCACCCGCGGCTCGTAGTGAATCCGCACCCGTTCCACATGCGGCACCTGGGCTCGGATCGCGTTTTCGATCCGCTCGCTCACAGCGTGCGCCTTTTCCAGGTCGTCCACCCGCAGCGCCACGTCCGCTTCGAGGAAACGGTAGCGCCCTGCGTTGCGCCCGGCCAGCGACCGGACCTCAGTGACCGCCGGGTCAGTCTCCACGACGGCCCGCACTTGCTCCAGCGTATCCGCGTCGAGCGATGCGTCCAGCAGCACCCTCATTCCATCCACCAGCAGCTCCCAACCCGTCTTGGCGATGAGCACCACGATGATCAGCGCCGCGTACCGGTCCAGCGGAAAGCCAACCATCTGGCCGACCAGTGCCAGGAATACCACACCTGACGAAAAGACGTGGGCGCGATATTCCTGCGCGTCGGCCATCAGGCTGGGCGAGTTGATCTCCCGGCCGACGCGCATCTCGTAACGGCTAAACGCCAACGGGATGAAGGCCGACAGGGCCACGCCGGCCAGCATCCAGCCATTGACTGTGGCCTCTCCCCCCTCGCCGCGCAGCGCTTCCTGGGCGATCTCGTAGCCGGTGAAAAAGATGAGGAGGGCCACGCCCACCGCCACGACATTCTCCACCTTGTAGAGCCCATAAGGAAAGGCGCGGCTCTCCCGCTCCGAGATCTTGACCCCTGCCAGCACGGCCACCGAGGCCACCAGGTCCACCAGGTTGTGCACCATCTCGGCGGCCACCGCCAGGCTGCCCGAAGCAGTAGCAATGGCCAGGTTCAGCAGACTGAGCAGGATGTTGATGGCGATGGACGCCCAGGCCACATGGGCGGCCTGGGGTGCCCCTCGCCGATTGGACTCGATCCTTGCCATCACTCGCCCTTGCCTTCTGGTTGGCAGTCCGCCAGCGCCTGCTGCAGCGTCTCCACCGCCAGCGTGGCACAATGGATATGCTCAGGCGGCAGGCCGTCGAGGGCAATGATCACGTCGGCTGCCTCGATCTCGGCGCCTTCCATCAGGCCCTTCCCTTCCACCATTCTGCTCAACATGCTCCCACAGGCCACCGTGGGGCCACACCCATCTGTCATGAACGTGGCCCTGGCCACGTGCTCCCCATCCAACTGCACAAAGAACTCCATCGTATCGCCGCAAGGGCCGGTTACCAGCCCATAACCATCAAAAGCGTCCATGACGCCCATGTTGTATGGATGGCGTGCCTCTGCCAGAACCATGGCCGAATACATGGCCTGTTCGCGTTCCAAGATCGCCTGCTGCAAAGCAGCCACCCACCGGTCCAGCTCGTTCGGCTCTGCTTGCTCCGCCATACACGTCTCCTGCGTGCATCGTGCACCATCCCGGTGCACCCTACCTCTGATTTAGAGACCGCTACTCGCGCGTCATCGCCGTGCCGCACTTGGGGCACCTGAGGTCGTAGCAAGGCTGTCCAACTGCATGCTCAACCCTGTGCCCGCAGCTCGGGCAAACACAAGCGCCACCCGGCCCGGCAGCCCTCGAGCCTCCCATGCGACCCGGCCCCTGGCCCCCACCGCGTCCGCCGCCACCGCCTCGCCCGCCACCGCCACCTCGTCCTCCACCGCCGCCGCGGCCACCGCCGCCACCCTGTCCTCTTCCACCACCCATCCTCTCACCTCATCCTTTCTGGTCTCCACCAAACCGGCTCAGCCGATCCGACACTTCGTCCAACTGCTGGCGGAGCATCTCTGCCTCCTCCCGCAGCCGGCCCAGATCATCCTGCTCATACTCCCCTTCGGCCGGCACAGTCACGTCCCCATGCCCGTGCTCCTCGCTCTCCTTGCACGGCGCCGCGCCCCTCAGCTCGCCTCCCAGGTAGCGCTCGACCGACTGGCGCACGGTGCCATACGCCCCGGTCACGCCTTCGATCCCGAACTGCTCGAAAAACATGATCGCCCGGCCGCCCATTCCGCCGGCGAGCATCACGTTGGCACCCAGGCTGTGGATAAACGCCGGCACCTGCCCCGGCTGGTGATGTCCATAGTATGGGCTGTCCACCTCCTGGACCCCCGTCACGTCGTGACCATCCAGGTCGACCAGGATATAGTAGGGACAGCGACCAAAATGTGGACTGACGATGCTATCCAGCCCCTGCTTGTTGTCCGCCGAAACCGCGATGCGCATGGGTTACTCCTCCTTCTCGATCTGTTCGATCCGATCCATTGTCCGGGCCAACTGCTCACGCAGGCTCTTTAGCTCCTGCCGGAGCTCGTCCAGCTCCGACTGGCGTGCAGGCTGGGGGGGCGCTCCTGCCGCAGGCACGGGAGGCGGCGGCGCCTGCTGGACTCCACCCCCCATCCCCATGCCGCGTCCCATACCGCGGCCCATGCCACGGCCCATGCCGCGGCCCATGCCCATGCCGCCACCGCCGCCCATCCCGGCGTGTGCGGCCACGTTGGCGCCGCCCATCGACTGCACCTTGCCGGCCTTAAAGGCCTCCACTACCTGGCGCACGGTCCCCTCAGGCACCAGGTAACCTGGGACGCCCGCCGCCTGCAGAACACCAAAGGCGTTGGGTCCAAGGTTGCCGGTGAGCACCGCCTCGGCACCCCGCTCCACGACAAACTGCGCCGCCTGGATGCCGGCGCCCCCACCCTGGTTCATCGCCGGGTTGGGCACTGCTTCGAACTGCATCGTCTCCGTATCCACAAACACGTACGTCGGGCACCGGCCAAACACCGGGCTGGCGGGTGCATCCAGGGTCTCGCCCTGGGCAGAAACCACGATCTTCATCTATTTACCCTCTTCCTTTCCGTTTTGGTAGAATCGAGGTGCGATGCGCCACAGCCCGCACACATCGCACCTCAGCGCCAACCTCAGTCTACTTCAATGATCGCTTCTTCCGGACACTCGTCCGCACACGAGCCGCACTCGATGCACTCTTCCGGGTCGATGTACGCGTGGCCGTCGACCATCGAGATCGACTCCGTCGGGCAGATCTCGATACACGTCTCGCAGGCAGTGCACTTGGACACGTCTACCTTGTACATTTGAGCTCCTCCTCTTTGAATATTTGTTTTCCGGCCTCACATGCCGCCATGAGCTGGCATGTGTTGCTGCATCAGGGTTGAGCGCTGCGCCCTTGGGGTGCGCTGAACCAGATCCCGCGCGATCGGGGTAAACAGATCCCCCTCGTACGCCTCGATCTGCCCTGCATCGCACAACCGCGCGATCTCGGGATCGAGCGGCAGCCTTCCCAGGAACGGCACGCCAATCCGCCGCGCCGTCTCTTCGGCGTGGCTCGGGCCAAACACCTCGTAGCGCTTGCCCGTATCGGGGCACTCAAAATAGCTCATGTTCTCGATCAGCCCCAGGAGCGGCGTCTCCATCTGGCGCGCCATATTGGCCGCCTTGCGCACCACCATGCCCGCCAGGTCCTGCGGCGAGCTGACCAGTACGATGCCCGACATTGGCAGCGACTGCATCACTGTCAGCGACGCATCCGACGTGCCAGGCGGCAGGTCCACGACGAGATAGTCCAGCGTGCCCCAAAAGATGTCGCCCCAGAACTGCTTGATCGCACTGCTCACCAGCGGCCCGCGCCAGATAACCGCCATGTCCTCCTGCTCCAGCAGCAGGTTGATCGACATCACCCGAATACCGCTGCTGCTCTTGGGCGGCATGGGTCCCATCGGGCTCATGCCCAACCGCACTTCGCCCGGAAAGAACATCTTGGGGATGCTCGGGCCGGTGATGTCGGCGTCGAGGATGCCCACCTGGTATCCCTCCCTGCGCAGGGCGATCGCCAGCAGCCCGCTCACCAGCGACTTGCCCACCCCACCCTTGCCGCTCATCACTGCGATGACACGATGGACCACGTTCAGATCCTCGGCCGCCCCCTTCTCAGGTACGCCGATCCCGATCCGCCGTTTTTCGTCGTCGGTCATTTCAGTCAGATCGACACTTACCTCGTCGACCCCTCGCAATGCGCCGACCGCCGCTTTCACGTCGCCCACGATCTCGTCCTTGAGTGGGCAGCCGAGCGTCGTCAGCGCCAGGGTGATCGCCACGTGGCCCTTCTTGATCTGGACCTGGCGGACCATGCCCAGCTCGATCAGGCTTCTATGCAGCTCGGGGTCCATCACCCCTTCCAATGCTTTCCGAACTTGCGACTCGTTGATCAACGTACTTGCCTCCTCGCTCGAGTTTAAAAAGTGACGAGAAACCCGGTTTTTGAACCTACCCTGGCCTCCCCTCGCGCCCCCTGCCCGCTCATTCGTGCGCCTGCATGTGCGCATCGTAGGTGTCGAAAAAGTGGTGTAGCACCCTGTCTGTCTCTCGCAGGTCATCCACCCACCACGCCAGGTAGCGGTCGCCTTCTTCCGTTGTGCGGTACAGGCGGCGTGCGGGACCAGTGTTGCTTGTATCCCAGTGCGATCTGACAAATCCACGCTCTTCCAGATTTCTCAAAAAGCGATAGATCGTGCTCGTGTCCACCGGATTCTGCTCAAAGCCAAAGGGATTGAGCTCCTCCACAAGCTCGTAGCCATGGCTTTCGCTGCAATGGACGAGCAAGAGCAGGCATGGCTCCAGGAAACGGTGGATATGCCTGGGACAGGCTTCTGCTCCCTCTCCATTTTGCCACCGACGGCGGCCATAAGGCATAACCCTCACTCCTTTGCACAAAGCAACTAACTGTATACTGCATATAGATTCTATCATACATTACCAGCCCTGTCAAGTTACTGGTATCCTACGACTAGCAGAATTTTACGAATAGAGTCTAAAATCTATTGACAATACCCACCTAGTATGTTATACTGAAACTGTGTAGCCCGATCGAGGCGCACGCGGCCGAGGGGAGCCACTACCACGCACGGAGGACGAGATGAAAAAGATCGGGATCATCATCTGCAATCGTTATCACACCTGTGCAGGCGGCAAGTGCTTGCGATCCTTGCGCAACCGGGAAGGCGCGTTTGCCCGGTACCAGGGTGAGCAAGTCGAGCTGGTCGGCTACACAACCTGTGGCGGTTGCCCCGGTGGCAACGTCGAATACGCTCCGGCCGAGATGAAAAAGAACGGCGCCGAGATCATCCACCTGGCGACCGGCCTGGTGGTTGGCTACCCGCCCTGCCCACGCCTGCAGGCCTTTTGCGACTTTATCCCGGCCAAGTACGGGCTGGAGGTCGTGGTCGGCACGCACCCGATCCCGCAGAACTATTACGTCACCCACGGCACGTTAGGCACCTGGCAATCGGCCCGCTGGCAGGAGCTCATCCAGAACGTGCTGACAGACGAAGAGACGCGTCGAGCCTACGACTGACCGTGAGTAACACAATGATCGCGTTTGGGCCCGTTCCCTCCAGGCGGCTGGGGCGCAGCCTGGGCATCAACAACATCCCGCCCAAGATCTGCACCTACTCCTGCGTCTATTGCCAGTTGGGCCGCACCCTCCAGATGCAGGTCGAACGCCAGGCATACTATCCGCCTGAAGAGGTGTCGAGTGCCGTGCGCGGCAAGGTTGCCATGGCCTCGACAGCGGGGGAATCGATCGACTATCTTACCTTCGTACCCGACGGAGAGCCGACGCTCGATTGCCACCTTGGCCGCGAGATCGCGCTCCTGAAACCCCTGCACATCCCTATCGCCGTCATCAGCAACGCCTCCCTCATCTGGCGCCATGACGTGCGTGGCGACCTGATGGGCGCCGACTGGGTATCGCTAAAAGTAGATGCCGTTGAGCAAGAGATCTGGCGCCGGCTCGATCGCCCTCACGGCAAGCTGGAGCTTGGCCCGATCCTGGAGGGAGCAGTGCGGTTCGCAATAGAGTACAGGGGCGAGTTGGTGACAGAGACGATGCTCGTGGCGGGCGTCAACGACGGGGTGGAACATCTCGAGGCCCTTGCCCGCTTTCTCGCACAGCTACAGCCCCATCGCGCCTACGTCTCCATCCCCACTCGCCCCCCCGCCGAGCCATGGGCAACGCCACCCACTGAGCAGGTCGTAAACCGCGCAGTCCATATCCTCAGCCAAGAAGTGGAGCAGGTGGAGTATCTGATCGGGTACGAAGGCAATGCCTTTGCCTTCACCGGAGATATAGACCGGGACCTGCTAAGCATCACCTCCGTGCACCCGATGCGCGAGGACGCCGTGAGCGCGTTCCTGGCCCGCGCCGGAGCGGACTGGACCGCCGTCGACCGGATGGTGACACAGGGGCAGCTTGTGCGGGCCGAATACGACGACCGCCACTTCTACGTCAGGCGGTTCGGCCAGCACGGCCACGATTCTCGCTAAAAGATGAGGAAAATGGGCCGCTAGCCCCTTCCTTTTGCGGAAGAAATATGGTATACTATCCATAGAGAGGAGGAAAGCCCTGCGACAGAACTCAGTCCAGGGCTGCGGCTCAGGGAGGTCCGAACACCCTGGCTCACATCAGGATATCACGCCAGCCCGCCGGGGTGACTCTACCGGCGGGCTTTTGTCTTGCCGGCAAGGGAAAGGAGAAAAAGAGATGTCCGGTCGAATTCTCGTCCCATTGGATGGCTCACCGTTGGCCGAGCAGGCGCTCTCCTGTGCCACCATGCTGGCGCGAGGGCTGCCGGCCGAGCTGCTTCTGCTGCGGGCGGTCTGGGTCCCCCCTGACGTCGTGGAGGTTCTGCACGCGTCTGTCGTCAAGTTAGACGCAATCACCGAGCAACTGGAGGCGGAAGCCGATGCCTATCTCATGCCGCTGGTTGAGCAACTGCGGGATGGCGGCCTGCAGGCCCGCTCCACGGTGGAGGTGGCACCACCGGCAGAGGCCATCGTGGACTCGGCTGCACGGGAGAACGTCGACCAGGTCGTCATGGCAACCCATGGCTACAGCGGCATCAAGCGCTGGACCCACGGGAGCGTCGCCGAGCGTGTCTTGCAGTCGGTCGGGGTGCCCGTACTCCTTGTGCGCGCCACCGAGCAAGGGGCGAGCGCAGAGAGCAGGCACCCGATGGTGTGCAAGCGCATCCTGGTGCCACTCGATGGTTCGCCTGTGGCCGAGCAGATTCTGCCGACGGTCACCGTGCTCGCACGGGCCTTCGGCTCCAGCCTGACACTCTTCCAGGTGCCCATCGCCCACGTTTCTGGATGGATGACGGGCGAGTGGTACTTTCCCGTCCAGGGTGTGCTTGACACGGCAGAAGCGGATGTCCAGGCCTATCTGGATCTCGTCGCCAGCGGTCTGCAGGGACAGGGATTCGACGTGCACACCGCCACGGCCATCGGGTCCGTGGCCGATTGCATCATCGACTATGCCGAGTCGAACCAGGTGGATCTGATCGCCATGTGCACCCATGGTCGCACCGGCCTGGCGCGCTGGGCATTGGGCAGCGTCGCCGATCGCGTCCTGCGCGCCGGCAGCACCCCCATCCTGCTGGTACGGGCACAGTAAAAAGTGCGTGGATAGTCGGAGGAGAGAGGCGATAGGAGTGGTGCAGGCGGACGAGCGGATCGAGCCTGAGAGGCTAAAGCGATATCTGGAAAGGAGGGGCCGTGATGTTTCAGAAGATTCTACTGGCCACTGATGGCTCTCCCCACGCTCAGGCAGCACTGGGGTACGCGCGCGATCTGGCCCTGCGCGACGGCGCCCGGGTCATTGTCGTTCACGCCTTTGAGCCCGTGCCAGGCTACCTGGGAGCTCCCATAGAGGGCCGGGCGATGGCCCGTCACATTGGCGCCGGCGAAGAGATCGCCGACGACGCGGCCAAGCAGCTAAAAGAAGCTGGCGTTGACGTGATCGCCGAGCTTCTCGAAGGGCCTGCGGCCGACGCGATCCTGAATGTGTCCGACGTCCGCCAGTGCGACCTGATCGTGATGGGCACCCGCGGGCATGGGGCATTGGCCAGCCTCTTGTTGGGCAGCGTCAGCCACCGTGTCCTCTCCCAGGCGCGCGCGCCGGTGCTCGTCGTCAGAGCGACGGCGTAGGCCAAAGAGGGAACGGCCCCGAGGTTTCTGATACCCCGGAGCCGTCAAGCCCAACCGTGCCCTGCCACGCGCGCAGGCCCAAGCTATCGCCCCTGGGAGATCCTGTCCGCGTACCACTCCGCGAGCGCCTGGTAACGGGCCGCGCTGACGGCGGCGATGGCCTCATAGTCGGGAGCGTATGCCGCACCCAACGCGCTCCACCGGGCCGCATCCGCCGCCCGGGCCGTCGACCCCAAGTAGGCTGCACCCAGGGCACTCCACCGCGCCGCACTCACGCCTGCGATGGCCTCATAGTCCGGCCCATACGCCGCACCCAACGCGCT
>JAFGIA010000114.1 GCA_016929795.1 Anaerolineae bacterium | reverse complement strand
TAGCGCAGTCCGGTAGCGCACTTGAATGGGGTTCAAGTGGTCGCCCGTTCAAATCGGGCCGCCCCGACCACAAAGAGGATGGTCGATAGCACGCTCGCTGTCGACCATTCCTTCTATATACCGCCGGACGCTTCGCACGCCGGGGTGGCAAGGCCTGCGCCCGTTGTGCACTGAGCGAGGAGGGTTCCCAGGGATTTGATGCAAGCGTCATCGTCATGGACTCGACCTGGCTGGCGCTTTCTCGGAGTAGAGAAGCAGATGAACATTGTTGTTCAGAGCTGTGAAGATCTGAAGCAAGAGGACATTGCCTTTCTAGAAAAGATCGCCGGGGATATGGGTATCTTGGCGGATCTCAGCCGTGCCGACGTGCTGATGTACTGCCCCTGCTCGCCCAACAACGCCGTCATTGCTGCCCAGGCGCGCCCTCACTCGATCTTGCCGATCTATGAGGGCTCGCTTGTCGAGCACAGGGTCACCGCTGACGACGAGCCTGTCATTCTGCGCACCATGACCGATGGGCGGCGCAGTGTGGCAGAGGTCCGTCGCCAGGTCAGCAGCCGTCACCCGTCAGCCAAGGGCGCCACCATCATGCAAGAGACCTTTCCACTGCGCGCGCGCGACGGACGCATCATCGGGGCCCTCTCCATCGAGACCAACTTGATCGAGCACGAGCGCCACCGCCGCCGCAATCGCGATTACCAGCGCGCCCTGCGCCTTTTCCAAGAGTCTGTCACTGCCGGCGACCTGCGCGGCGCTGAGGATCTCAGCCCCTTCTCCGAGCACGACGGCTTGCTCGTGCTCGATGCCGATAGGCATATTGTCTACGCCAGCAGCATCGTCACCAGCCTCTACCGCAAGCTGGGCCACACCGACGACCTGTTGGGAAGCTGTATCGAGGATCTCGATCAGGTCGACACCACTGTCGTGCACGAAGCGATGAACCATGGTCGCTGTGTCGAGCGCGACCTGCACGTGGGCGACATGGTATGGATCAAGAAAGCGATTCCATTCTTTGCCCATCGCAGGCGCCTCGGCGGGTTACTGCCAGTAGATGGGCCAAGTCGCCGGCTGGAAGGGGTCCTCGTCCTGATCCACGACGCCACCGACGCACGCCGGCAGAAGGAAGAGCTGCAGGTCAAGGTGGCCATGATCCAGGAGATCCACCACCGCGTCAAAAACAACATGCAGACGATCGCTTCTCTCCTGCGCCTGCAGGCCCGCCGGTCAGGGTCGGAGGAGGTCCGGCGCGCACTGCAGGAAGGGATCAACCGCATCCTGAGTGTGGCCGTGATCCACGAGTTCCTGGCGCACCAGGAGGCGCGTGTGATCAACATCCGCGATGTGGCGCAGCGGATCATCAAGCAGATCCAGGAAGGGGTGCTTGATGCGGACCGGAACATTCGCCTGGATCTACAAGGACCGAATATTTACCTGCCGACCCAATCAGCCACCGTGTGTGCCCTGGTCGTAAATGAGTTGCTACTCAACGCGCTGGAGCATGGCTACGTGCGGCAGCAGGGGGGCACGGTGACCGTCAACCTGAGGGATGACGGTGAGAGGATCGAGATCGCCGTCGACGACGACGGGGTGGGATTGCCGGAAGAATTCGATCTCAACCAGACCGACAGCCTCGGCCTGATGATCGTGAGGACACTGGCCGAGGGAGACCTGAAAGGACACTTTGAGCTGCACGGCAGGGACAAGGGGGTCTCGGCTGTCGTTACATTCCCGAAACAGACCTAAGGAGATAATCCATGACAGAGCGGACACGAGTGATCATAGCAGACGACGAATCGATCATCCGCATGGACCTGCGCGAGATGCTGACAAACCTCGGTTACCTGGTGGTGGGTGAAGTGGGGGATGGCCGCAGTGCCGTCAACCTGTCACGTGAGTTGAAACCCGACATGGTCATCATGGACATCAAGTTCGAGGGGGAGGAGTTTGACGGCATTGATGCTGCCCGCATCCTCACGGGGGAGCGCATCGCGCCGGTGCTGCTTCTGACCGCCTATAGCCAGCGTGACCTTGTGGTGCGTGCGCGAGAGGCGGGGGTGGTTGGCTATCTCGTCAAGCCCTTTCGCGAGTCGGACCTGGTGCCGGCGATCGAGGTGGCCCTGGCGCGCTTTGACGAGTTCAAAGCGCTCGAGGGACAGGTGGGCGACCTGCAGATGGCGCTCGAGACACGCAAGTTTGTGGATCGGGCCAAGGGCATCCTGATGGACACGCAGGGATTGAACGAAGCCGAGGCCTTCCGTCGCATCCAAAAGATGAGCATGAACACGCGCAAGCCGATGAAGGACGTCGCGGAAGCGATCATTCTGGCGCACCAGACCCAGCAGCAGGGCATAATCTGATCCGCCAGGCTGGCGGATCGAGATACGCCCGGCGGAGCTGGCGGACGAGACCTTGTCCTGCGCGCATACTGCCAGGCCCACATGCCCCCGGTGTTTCTCATCCTGCACAATGCGAAGCACCGGGGGCAGAATTTGCCCTGATATCAGCCTAATTGTGGCAGGGATCATAGTCGCGGCCGAGGATGATGAGGAGATCCACAGGCTGGGTGCTGTCGGGCTGCGGCGCGCCGGTTACATCCTGGATCGCTGATTCGGGGACGTCCAGTATCTCTGCCACCTGCCGCGCCGCTGCCAGGTTGCCCGTATAGATCACGATGCTCGTCCGCGCATAGTCTTGCCTGTCCGCTGCGCCGGTGCCGCTTACTTTAAACCCTGACCATCGTAGACTGGCCGCGGCAAGCTCCTCGACCTGCGTTCGCTGTGAGCCGTTCATCACCCGCAACTGGACCTTGTCGGTGGGAGCTACCTGGTTGCCCTCTACCGAGTAAAAGCTCTCCAGCGTGGCACGGATCTTGTCTTCACGCGGTAAAAGCACCGCGGCCCCCTGGGGAGTGATCCAGCTCTGCACAAGCGCCGGACCCACCGCGCGGCTGAGGATGCGGTTCGGCTTGAGCTGCACGCCGATGTAAGCGAGGTTGATCACCTGATCGAGGGTGAGGTCGGTTTGGAATGCGTCGCTCATAGAGCGCCATAGCTCAGGCAGCCTGGGGACAATGTCGAGGGTGAGCCCCTGATCCCAAAGTGCCATCAGCACCTTGCGCTGCCGGCGGCCGCGGTCAAAATCGTTCGTGCTATAACGCGATCGCGCATAGCGCAGAGCTTGCTTGCCGTCCATGTGGTGTATCCCGGCGGTCAGGTCGATATCGGGGAGTGGGCACTCGACATCGACGTCGATCCCGCCCACTGCATCGATGATACGCATAAATCCCTGAAAGTCGACGCGCACGTAGTAGTGGATCGGAATGCCGAGGTTATAGTAAATAGTTTGCTTCACCTTCTCTGGGCCGCTGCCCTTGCGCGCCAGCTCACCCCACAGATCGGCTGTGTTAATCCGGTTGTGACCGTGTCCCGGGATATATACCCAAAGATCGCGCGGCAGCGACAGGAGACGAACGACGTTGTTTTGGGGGTCGACAGAGACGATGATCATACTGTCGGTGCGCCACGCACCGCTGTTCGGTCGCTTGTCCGACCCAAGGAGCACGATGTTCAGATAATGGTCTGGAATACTGACCCGGAACGGCGATTGGGGCGTTGCCGTGGGGACAGGCGTGGCGACGGTGTGCACCTCGGGAAAGAGCGTATCGGGCGTGGTCGATGCTGTGGGCCGGGGTGTGCCGATCAACGGGTCTAGTGGGATTGCAAGAGGGGTGGAAGTAGGGCCTAGTCCGGGTACATAGAGACGCTGGTCGATAAAGATTGTGTCGGTGTTCAGGCAGTTGACCTGCATCAGCGTCTCCACGTCGGTGCCGTAGCGCCTGGCGAGCGAGTGGAGTGTATTGCCTGCTTGCACGACGTGGATGCCCCAATCGACAGGGGGCACGCACGGTTCTGGAGTGGTGGGCGTGGGTGATAATAGAGGCGCCGGGGACGCGGTAGGCAGGTCGGTGGGAGTGTGTGCCGGGGTCGAGGTTGCCAGCGGCAGTGGGCTGGCCGTTGGGGCGGCGGCGACGGCCGCCGACACGAGGCCAGAAGGGCGGGACCAGATCTCGACGCCGATGGCTGCCATGGCGGCGATCAACAAAAAGGCAGCCCACACCAGTAGTTCAGTGAAACGGTCGCTACTGGCGCGGCCGGCGGTTTGTTTCTTGTCGAGCGGCTGAATCTCGGTGGGCCTCATCCTCTCTCCGATGCTCGCGAGTCAACCTCGAAATTATACCATGGTCCTGAGGGTGTGACAACCGTGCCGGGGTGCCAGATCGACACAGTTTGTCTGGCACGTGATCATTTCGCTCCCGGTATCCTTTCCGCTTCGATCTGCTCCAGCAGGGCCAGGTCCTCCGCATCGAGGCGAGCGTGCACCAGTAGATCAGGCCGGCGTTCGAGGGTGCGACGCAGTGCCTGCTCGCGGCGCCAGGCGGCGATGGCGGCATGGTGTCCAGAGAGGAGCACATCAGGCACTGCGTGATCACGAAAGACGGGTGGGCGCGTATAATGCGGGTACTCGAGCAGGCCGCCGGTGTGTGAATCCTCAAAGGTGGCAGCCGGATCGCCCAGAACGCCAGGGATCAGTCGGGTGATGGCGTCGACCAGGATCATGGCGGGCAGCTCACCCCCCGACAAAACATAGTCGCCGATCGAGATTTCATCTGTCGCCAGGTAGTGGTGAACCCGCTCGTCGACCCCCTCGTAGCGCCCGCAAATGAGCAGCAGGCGTCGCTTGCGCGACAACGTGCGGGCCACTTGCTGGGTCAAGATCCGCCCTTGCGGCGTGAGCAGGATGCGCGGCACGTCGTGCGGCGCATCCGCATCGTCGCCCAACACGGCTTCGGCGGCAGCGAAAATCGGCTCCGGCTTCATGATCATGCCGCCGCCGCCGCCATAGGGTGTGTCATCCGTCACCTGGTGGCGGCCGGTGGCATAGTCTCGGATGTTGTGGATGGCGATGCGGATCAGGCCTGCTTGGCGAGCGCGCTTGATGATGCTCTCGCTGAAAGGGCCGGTAAACATATCGGGGAACAGGGTCAGAATATCAAACTGCACGATGCGCTGCGCCTCCCGGCGATTATTGTAGCAGATTTGGGCCAAAGAGGCAAAGCGCAAAGCGGCAGGGTCAACGCGGCACCTTTCAACTTTCAACCACAAGGGTCAACGCGGCTGTTGACAGTATTAGATAGTTGTTGTATAATAAGCGTGCTCTGCATTCCAGGAGATCAGCAGGACTGATCCAGGCTACATGGCCGTTCAGGCTTCATGTCGGCGTGGGTGTTTGCTCACGCCGAAGGGGGAGGTGACGGCTCAAGAACTGATTGGTGGCTGCGAGACCGCACTGTGCGCGATGTCGCGGGCTGCTCCAATTCGTGAGTAGTGTACCGGTTCGACCCTCTCGATACCAGGGCTTCCGGGTGTCGGGGTCGACGGCAGTCGAGGGAACTCGGCTCCTCCTGGCAGGGCTGGCAGGTAGGAGTACGAGTTTTTTTGTGCCCTGGAACCAGGGGAATTCGTATGTGAGGAGAAGTAGTGTCGATGAACTCTATGGAGACAATGGCAGGGGGCCAGACCTCTGCCGATGAAGCAAACGACATTCTGGAAGTGACCCAAGTGGAGACGTGGCGCGATGCCGATACGACGCCCCAGATAGAGGTGGAACCCGAGCCGCCCCAGATAGAGGTGGAACCTGAGCCGCCCCAGATAGCCGCCGAAACGACCGGTGAACTGGCTGGCGACCGAGTGACGATCGTCCTTGAGCGAGGTGAGACCGGAACCGCCGAGGCGGCAGCGCCAGCGTCAGACATGGAAGCGCTGTCGGTGGAGGATTGGGACTACCAGCGTCCGCGGCGTGGCGAGATCCGCGATGGGATCATTCTTGCGATCCACGACCAGGAGATTATTGTCGATGTGGGGGCCAAGCGCGACGGGATTGTACCTTTTGCCGACATGCAGCGCCTGGGCCCAGAGGGGATCGCAGCGCTGTCACCTGGTGACGAGGTGCCTGTATACATCATGCGCCCCGAAGATCAGGATGGCAATCTGCTCGTCTCTCTCTACATGGCGCGTCAAGCAAAAGCGTGGGACGTGGCGCAAGAGATGTTCGAGAGCGGAGAGGTGTGGGAAGCCGAGGTGACCGGATACAACAAGGGCGGCGTGGTAGTGCCCGTGCTTGACATCCGCGGCTTTGTGCCCGCTTCTCAGGTTCCCGGCTTTCCGCCAGGGCTTTCACAAGAAGATCGCCTGCACCGCCTGGCGGAGGTCGTGGGCGAAAAGCTGCGGGTCAAGATCATCGAGATCAACCCTCGCAAGCGCCGGCTGATCCTATCGGCCACGACGGCCGAAAAACAGTGGCGCAAGCAGCAGCGTGAGCAGTTGTTAGAAGATCTGCGCGAGGGCGAGGTGCGCAAAGGCCAGGTGAGCAGCCTGGCGAGCTTTGGCGTATTCGTCGACCTGGGTGGTGCCGACGGCTTGATCCACATTTCAGAGCTGGCATGGCGCCGCGTGCGACACCCGAAAGAGGTGGTGAAGGTTGGCGACGAGGTGGAAGTGTATATTCTGCGCCTGGACCGCGAGCGCAACCGCATTGGGCTGAGCCTCAAGCGCCTCCAGCCCGAGCCTTGGGCACTCGTCGAGGACAAGTACGAGCTGGGGCAGTTGGTGGAGGGGATCGTCACGAACGTGGTCGACTTTGGCGCCTTTGCCGAGATCGAAGAGGGCATTGAGGGCCTGATCCACGTTTCCGAGCTTGCCGATGCCCCTGTGTCCCATCCGCGCGATGTGGTCAAGAAGGGCGACCTGCTCTTGCTGCGCATCATCCGCATCGACGTCCGGCGCAAGCGCCTGGGCCTCAGCCTGAAGCGTGTCCTCGAGTCGGAGTGGGCCGCGTGGGCGGCCAAGCTAGCTATGGAAAAAGAGCAAGCAGAAAAAGCGACAGCCCACGCCACGCCAAGTGATCAAGTAGAGGAAGCAGCGACCGAGTGTGTGGTCGCTGAAGAAGAAGAGGAAATCCCAGCAGTCCACGCCATGCCAAGCGATGAGATACAGGAAGCGGCGACTGAGCGTGTTGCCGCCAAAGAAAAAGAGGAAAATTCAGCCACGGTTGAGGAAATTGGTGTGCCAGTGGCCGAGGCGCTGCCCGCCGATGCGCCCGAGCCCGCCACGGTAGAAGTCTAGTTGTGGTGTGGGGAAACAGGTAGGATCGTGGAATCAGCAATGCTTGATCTGAAACAACGGCTGCAGCAGGAACTGGACGAGACACTGGCCGAGATCGCGCGCCTCGAGGAGCGCCTCGAAGGCAAGGGCGACTATGGCCTGGGCAAGGGCGATCCCGGCATTTACGAGTGGGAGATGTGCCTGGCTCTCAAGCAGCGTGCCCAGGCCAAAGTGCGTTCGCTTGAAACGGCACTGCAAAAGGCAGACGAGGGCGGCTATGGCATCTGCGAGGTCTGTAACCAACCGATCGATCCCGCTCGCCTGGCGATCGTGCCTGAAACGAGACGCTGCATAAACTGCGCCCAAAAACGATAAACACAACGATGAAGAATTCCATTCCCATCCCCGCACGCATCGGCCGCCTGCCTGACCTGGCAGACAACTTGTGGTGGAGTTGGCACGTTCCGGCGCGCAGCCTGTTCAAAGCAGTCAGCTATCCGCTCTGGAAAGCCACTCGCCACAACCCGGTACGCATGCTGCAAACCGTAGATCCTGTGCGCCTGCAAACCCTGGCCCAAGATCCACGTTTTCTCTCGCTCTACGATGAGGTCGTCGAGCACTTTGAAGCGGACTTGAGCGACGGACATCTCTGGTTTACCCAGCTCAAACCTGAGCTGACACGCCCTGTGGCCTACTTTTCGGCCGAATTCGGGCTGCACGGTAGCTTGCCGATCTATTCAGGTGGGCTCGGCGTGCTGTCGGGTGATCACTGCAAGGAGGCGAGTGATCTTGGACTGCCTCTGGTCGGCATCGGCTTCATCTATCCGCAGGGTTACTTCCGGCAAGAGATCCCGCCCGACGGCTGGCAGGAGGCGTACTACGATACCCTCGACTTTGATCACGTGCCGATCCATCCGGTGTACGACGCACATGGAAACCGGCTGGTGGTAGGCATCACACTGCGCGGTGTTGAGCTTTTTGTCCAGGTGTGGGAGGTGCGCGCCGGGCGCGTTCACCTCTACCTGATGGACTCGAACGTGGAGCGCAACTCACCGTGGGACCGCGACCTGTCGGCGCGCCTGTATGGGGGGGACCAGGAGACGAGGATCAGGCAAGAAATGGTGCTGGGGATCGGGGGCGTGCGCGTGCTGCGCGCGCTCGGCGTGAACCCCTCTGTGTGGCACATGAATGAGGGGCACTCGGCCTTTTTGATCCTCGAGCGGCTGCGTGAGCAGGTACACGCCGGCAAGTCTTTCGACCAAGCGGCAGCCGCAGTGCATGACAGCACCGTGTTTACGACGCACACCCCGGTGCCTGCCGGGCACGACGCATTCCCCTACCACCTGATGGACGAGTACTTTGGGCGGTTCTGGCAAGAGATGGGTGTCAGCCGTGAGCACTTTATGTCGCTGGGCGAGTATCATGGGCGCTTTAACATGACAGTGCTGGCGCTTCGCCTGTCGGGCTGGCAGAATGGGGTCAGCCAGATCCACGGCGAGGTATCGCGCCGCATGTGGCAGCCAGTGTGGCCCGACCGCCCGGTGGAGCAGGTGCCGATCATAGCGATCACCAACGGGGTGCACGTGCCCAGTTGGGTGTCTACCCCGCTCAAAGATCTGTTCGAGAAGTATGTCGGCGGAGAGTGGGAGACGAATCACGACGACGCGGCACTGTGGGAGCGACTGGACGACATCCCCGACGAGGTGTTGTGGGAGGTGCATCGGCGGCTGAAGGGCAAGCTGCTCAACTTTGTAGACCAGCGCATCCGGAACGAGTGGCGGCGCGGCGGCATCCAGCCCAGCCAGGTGCTGGCCACGGGCGCCCTGCTCGACCCTGAGGCCCTGACGATTGGCTTTGCGCGACGCTTTGCCACCTACAAGCGTGCCACGCTCATCTTTCGCGACACCGAGCGGCTCAAGCAGATCCTGCACGCAGAGGGCCGGCCGGTGCAGATCGTGTTTGCCGGCAAAGCGCACCCTGCCGATGCCGGAGGCAAAGAGTTCATCCAGCAAGTGTACCAGTACGCGCAGGATCCCGAGTTTGGCGGGCGCATTGCCTTTGTCGAGGATTACGACATTCACGTCGCCCGCTTTTTGACGCAGGGTGTAGACGTCTGGTTGAATAACCCACGCCGGCCGAACGAGGCGAGTGGCACCAGCGGCATGAAGGCGGCTATGAACGGCGTGCTCAACATGAGCGCGCTCGACGGGTGGTGGCCCGAGGCATACCATCCACCGACGGAGGACCGGCCGCGCAATGGGTGGGCGTTCGGCGACGTGCAGTATGATGACTGGGCGGCACAGGACGAAATCGACAGTCAGGCGCTCTATCACCTGATCGAAGAGGAAGTGGTGCCCCTTTTCTACGACCGTGACGCCGATGGTGTGCCCCGCCGCTGGGTGCACGTCATGAAAGAGGCGATGCGTACATCGCTGGCCGGCTTTTCCATGCGGCGCATGGTCAAAGAATACGTGCACGAGATGTATCTGCCGGCGTGGCAGAAGTAGATTACGCGGTAGATTGGTAGATTGGTGCGCACCAATCTGCCAATCTACCGGGGTTTCTTCACTTCCTGGATTTCGCGGTTCACCTTCACCTGGGCGAGAAAGCGCGCGCGCTCTTCTTTGTCGCCGATGCGCTCTGCCTGTTCCATCATGGCCTGGTGTGCGGCCTCGAGCGCTGATTGCGCGGCCTCCGTATCGCCCGCGGCGCGCAGGATGAAATAGTGGTTGAGGTACACTTGCTGTACCTCCTCCACACTTTTTTGCTCGGCGAGCAGGGCGAGGGCCTGGTGCGACGCTTCGGCAGCGGACTCGGCGTGCCCCTGCGCCAGGTGCGCGCGACCCAGGAAAGAAAGAGCGACGATCCGTTCCGCCTTTAGCCCCAGTTCTGTCATCCTCTCCTGCGCCTGCTGGAAATGGTCCGCCGCCTCTGCTGCACGGCCCTGGCCAAGTGCCGCCATGCCCAGCCCATGCAGGCAATAGGCGATGCCTCGCTCGTCCTGGATCTCCTGCCTCAGTGCCAGGGATGCGCGCAGCGCCTCTTCGGCTTGGGGGTAGCGTTCCAGGTAGATATAGGTTAGCCCAAGCTGGTTCAGGCTGAACCCCTGCCCGTTCCTGTCTCCTACCCGGCGCTTCATCTCCAGCGATTGTTCGAACTGCTCGATCGCTCGATCGTATTCGCCCAGGCGTAATGCGACACGCGCAGCGTTCGTGAGGTAGATGCCCTCGTGGTACCAATCCTGGTGTGCGCGCGCTGTTTCCAAGGCACGCCCGTGGAGTTCACCGGCCTGGGCATAATCACCCTGGAAAAAGTAGATCATGCCCAGGTACATTGTGCTCCACGCCTCGCTGGCTGCGTCGCCCGTCTGCTGCCGCAAGAGTGCGCTCTGTTCGAGGGCTGTGCGCGCCACGTCATAGTCGCCCCGGTAGTAGTGGAGCACGCCGAGCTGGTGCAGGGCGGCCGCACGCCCGGCGGCGTTGTCGAGATCTGTGTGGCGAGCCAGCGCCTCGCGTGCCGCCTCTTCGGCCTCGGCATAGCGGCCTGTCCACTGGTACAGGTCCGCCAGCTCGTTTTTGACGTCGGCCAGGCGTCTATCACTCCCGTGCGCGACCGCCAGATCGAGCATCGCCTTCAGGTCGGCCTCGCGCTCCGCCTGGCGGCCGATCAGCCCGAGCACGCGCTGCCGGCGGCTTTGCACGTCGAATCGTTCTTGCCATTGTGTCTCGTCGTCCCCCAGGAGAGCCAGGATCTGGCGATCGTGCTCGAGGGCGGTTTCGTTCGCAAACTTTTTCTGTGCCTCGCGCGCTGCCATGTCGAGGTAGCGGATGGCGCGCAGCCGGTCGTTGCTGCGCCCAAAGTGGTAGGCCAGCAGCTCGCACGACTGCTCTTCGCGGCCGGCGAACAGCTTTTCCAGCGTGATGCCCACACGCGCGTGAAACTCTTCCCGGCGCTGCACCAACAGGCTCTCGTAGGCCACTTCTTGCACCAGCGCATCGGGAAAGGTGTATACCGGCTTGGGAGGGAGGGCGGCCCCCTGCACCTCAGGCGTGGTGGCCTCGATCAGATCGCTGCGCTCAAGCTGGGCCAGCAGGCGTTCCATCTCGGCTTCGGCTTCTGTCAGCCCCTTGAGCACCTGTGCCTCGAATCTGCGCCCGATGACTGCTGCCATCTGCAGCGCCTGGCGTGCATCCTCCGTCAGGCGGTCGATGCGCGCCAGGATTGCTCCCTGCAACGTGTCGGGCACAGAGATCTGTCTCGCGTGGTCGGTCACGCGCCAATATTGCGCGAGCCCTTCTCGGGCGGCAGTGGCGTCGTCACGCACGAGCGCGCCGCTGGCGATCAGCGAGCGAATCACCTCTTCCAGGTAGAAGGGATTGCCTGCCGTCTTGTCCAGGATCTCGGCCTCCAATTCTGGGCTCAACTTGGCACCTGGCACAAGCTGGTAGAGCAGTTGCCGGCTGTCGGCCGGGTCGAGGCGGTCGAGGGCGACCTCGGTATAACGATGGCTGTACTCGGCTGCTGCCCTGTCGCGCAGGCGCCAGCAGCCCTTGTCGTGGCGCTCACGAAAGATCAGGCAGAACATCAGGGGCGCCATGTCGGTGACGGTCAGCAGGTTTTCAAAGAGCGCCAGCGAGGCCTCGTCAGCCCAGTGAAGGTCGTCGAGGACGATGACGAGTGGCCGGCGACGGGCGGCGGCCGTCAGAAATTCACGGGCAGCCCAGAAGGTCTGTTTCTGGCGCACGCCTGGCTCCAACTCGTTCACCCACTCGGCCCACTCGTCGTAGAGTGGCAGATCGAGCAAGTTCGCCAGGAAGGGGACAGCATCCCGTGCCTTTTCACGGCCGAGCAGCGTTTCCGCCTCTTCCCACAGCGTAAACAGGATATCGTCGGGGTTTGCCTCCACGTGCGTGCCCATCAGCCCGTGCCACATCTGCGTCGCCAGCCAATAGCTCACCTGTTCGCTGAAGGATTGGGCATGGCCCTCCACCCAGGTGATTTGATCTACGATCTCGCGCGCGGCGGCATCGTCGCCGGCGCCGAACAGCCGGCGCTGCAGCTCGCGCGTCAGGCGCGATTTGCCGAGGCCGCTGTCGCCCATCACGGCTACGACCTGTCCCCTGCCGGCGAGCAAGCGTCGACCGCACTCGTACAGCGTATCGAGATCAGCCACTCGGTTCACGAGCTGCGTCTCGCCCGCCTCCAGCCCCCGGGTGCGGCCCACCGTTTCACGGCGGCCTGTCACCTGGAAGGTGGGGATCAGTATCTCTTTGCCTTTCACCTTGAGTTGCCCTCTGTCGACGAGCTCAAAGTAGGCCTGCACCCGCTTTTGCGTCTGCCCGCTGATGAGCACCTCGCCCCAGCCGGCCATCGACATCAGGCGAGCGGCCATGTTGATGTCGTCGCCCATGAGTGTGTACTCCTGGCGCAGGTCGGGCGCGCCGGCGTTGCCGGCAAAGAGGGTCCCTGTGTTGATCCCGATCCGCTGGCGAAAGCGGTAGAGGCCAGCCGGGGTTTGCAGCGCGGCAAAATGCTTGCGTGTTGCCGCCTGCATGTCGAGCGCCGCGTGCGCCGCGCGCACCGGGTCGTCTTCGTGCGCCTTGGGTGCCCCGAAAAAGACGACGATTCTGTCGCCCACAGAGTATTGATCCATGCGCCCAAGGGTGCCCTCGTAGCGGTCGACGATGCCGGCCATGTGCACGAAATAGTCGTGCAGTTGGTGCGTGATCAGCTCGGGGTGTGTCTCGCCCATGTCGCGGATCAGGTCACCGACGCCGACGTAATTGGCAAACATGACCGTCACGGGCCGGTGATCGGGCACGATACGTGCCTCTTTCGGGTTGGTGACGATGCGGCTGAGTAGCTCGGCATTCAGGTAGGGCGCCAGCCGGTCGAGCCGGCCGACGAGGGTGCCGATCTGGGTCCGCACCGGCCCTTCCGGGCGCTCGGCGATCGGCGGCCGGCGCGCCCCCGCACTGAGCGGCACGACCTGGCGCACCAGGTAAAAACCCTCGTCGCGCGCTTCCACCTGGGCCGCGTCTCCGATCAGCCCGCGCACGGCCTCGGCCATGACCACGTCCCCTGGTTGGGCGTGACCCTCGGCCTGTTCTGCCAGGTTGACAGTGTGGCCGCTGGTGACAAAAGCCATGTTGGTCACGGTGCCAATGTGCGCGGCAAAGTAGGGACCGGCCGACACGCCGCACTTGATGCGCAGCGCCATGGCTTGGCCGGCCGCCTCGATGGCCGAGAAGTGGCCCATGGTGGCTTGCATGGCCAGGCCCGCCTGCACTGCACGCAGCGCTCCCGGCGCCATGTTACTGCCGCCATCCTCGGCCTCGAACAGCCCCAGCAGGGCATCGCCGCCGAACTTGAGCAGGGTGCCGCCGTGGTCAAACAGCACGGTCACCAGCTCGAAAAAGAGGTCGTTGATAATGTCCGTGATCCGCTCGGCGCCGGCCTGGCCCAGCGGGCGCAGCCGCTCGGAGAGGGGCGTAAAGCCCGAGACGTCGACAAAGAGAAAAGTGCCCTGCCGCAGGCTCCCTGCCGGCTCGCCCGGCGGCTGAGGCGCCGCGATGACCGGCCCGGGCAGGTAGGTCTTGGCAGTGTCGAGCAGGGCGATGAGGTGGTCGCGTGCCGCCCCCAGATCGGTATCGGTCGCCCGCCGCTCGAGCGGCTCGATCAGCTTGCCTGGCAGATAGCGATGCAGCGAAGGGAAAGCCTCCAGGATAGGCCGGCTGTCGGCCACGCGCCCGGCCACCGCGCCCTCCTCCGCCGTGATGGAAGGTTCCTTGACCGCTGCGCGGGCGCGATCGATCGTGGGCGCACGCTCGACAGTTGCTCCCCCCGCCCCCCCTTCCGCGCGCTCAAGCCGGGCCGCCTGCGACGGTGCTTGTCGCTGGTCGCTCTCTGGCCCTGCGGCACCGATCACGAGGGCGCCACAGTGAAAGCAATACCGGGCATGGGCTGGCAACAGCGTGTGGCACGTGGCGCACACCACCCCCTCGGTCAGCCGGTGCCCGCATGCCAGGCAAAAGCGCGCCTGGGCGGGATTCAACGCACTGCAATATGGGCATTCCATGCTTCCTTGCACCTCCCGGGCAGGAGCCATTGTACCACAACGCGCCTGTGTCGGCAAGCCTCCTTCTCTTTTGGTGATGGCTACTGCCAGGCACCAAAAGGCGACAAGTCGAAAAGGATTTGCCCAAACATGGGCGCTATGTTATACTCGCACCACTCACGATGAATATCGACAAAGGAGGAGCGTCTTTCTATGGCAGAAAGAAGGGAGATGAGGCGTTTGCTCGTCACCGGCGCCGTGGGGCAGATCGGCTCAGAGCTGACGGTAGAGCTGCGCCAGCGCTATGGCGGGGAGAATGTGGTGGCCACGGGGCACAGGACGAGCCCGAGCGCGATCCTATGTGATGGCGGTCCTTTTGAGTATATCGACGTCACCCGGCGCGAGACACTGGAGGAGGTCGTCGAGCGCTACAACATCGACACGATCTATCACATGGCCGCCATCCTGTCGGCGGTGGGTGAGGAAAAGCCGCTGTTGGCCTGGGATGTGAATATGAACGGGCTGCACAACGTGCTGGAGGTGGCGCGCCAGCGTAACCTGGTGCGCGTCTTTTGCCCCAGCTCCATTGCCGCCTTTGGCCCCGAGACGCCACAGCACAACACGCCCCAGGAGACGATCCTGCGCCCGACCACTATGTACGGCGTCACCAAGGTGGCGGGCGAGCTGTTGTGCAACTACTATGTGAAGCGCTTTGGCGTCGACGTGCGCGGCGTGCGCTATCCGGGCATCATCAGCAGCGAGACACTGCCCGGCGGCGGCACCACCGATTACGCCGTCGCCATCTTTTACGAGGCGCTCGACAAGGGGCACTATACCTGTTTCGTGCGTGACGACACCGTCCTGCCCATGATGTACATGCCCGACTGCATCAAGGGCACCATCGACCTGATGGACGCGCCCTTTGAAAAGCTGGAGCACCACGCCGACTTTAACATGGCGGCCATCAGCTTCTCTGCAGCCGAGCTTGCCGCCGAGATCCAGAAGCACGTGCCCGGGTTCGAGGTGGAGTACAAGCCCGACTTTCGCCAGGCGATCGCCGATTCGTGGCCGCGGTCGATCGACGACAGCGCGGCCCGGCGGGAATGGGGCTGGCAGCCTGCCTACGACCTCGCCGCCATGACCGAGGATATGCTGCGTGTCCTCCGCCAGCGCCAGGCGCAGGGCTCGTTGTACCCGGGGGCGTGAGTGCCTGCGCGTGATCTGGCACTCTGGCGGCCCTGACCGAGGGGGGTAGCATGACAGACGCCCTTCACCAAAAGTATATGCCCATTCTCCGTTTCGCCAGGGGAGAGCGGTTCTACCCCATGGCCGTGGATGACTTTGTCCGCTACTGCACCCTTTGGGCCAGGGGAGAGGCGGCACCCCTCGTGGCCCAGGGCAGGGTGACCCCTGATCTGCTGGCGAGTTCTCACCGGCAGCAGGCGCACGTCTATCTCCAGTCGGTGCCGGCCTCGCTGGCCGGGCAGGACGTCGCCTTGCGCTGGAGTAGCGACGTGCTCGATACCCTGGCCGATCTTTCGTTGCGGGCCCTTCATTGGCAGCTAGAGGTGGCCCAGGTCGCTTACCGCTGGCTCACTCCCAAGACCCAGGACGCGACCAGGCTTTTCTGGTGGAATGACCTGGTGATGCACCTGGTCGGTGGAGGCAAGCGCTCCAGGAAGGATCTCCCGCGCCTTGATCTGGCCCCCGAGATCGGGCAGGCGGCCCTGGAGAACTATCAGGCCAGCCAGCCGGCGCGGCCCAGCTATGCCTACTACTATCGCACGACGCGCGACCGGCGGTACCTCGGCCTCCAGTACTGGTTTTTTTATGCTTACAACGACTGGGCCACCAGCTATCGCGGCCTGAACGATCACGAGGGCGACTGGGAGGGCGTTTATCTCTTTTTTGATCTGGATGACGCGGGTGCCCCCAGGGAGCCACCGGCCTATATCACCTGCGTTGGCCACCACTCGCGCCTGACCAAGCCGTGGGGACATCATGATGTCACACTCGAGGGCACTCACCCGGTGTGTTACGTGGCAGGAGGGTCGCACGCCACCTATCCCGAGTGCAAAGAGTACGATCTGATGAAAATCTACGACCTGGTGGACTATGCCACGGGAGATGGGGTGACCATCGGGCCGGGGGATTGGGCACGAGCGATGGATCTGGACAGGCAGCCGTGGACCGAGGCCTTTCTCGGCGGCTGGGGCACACGGTATTGGCTGCCGCTGTCGTGGATCAAGCAGAACCTCACCATGCTGCAATCCCGGCTGGACGAGATCGGGCTGCCGGGGGTGAGTGCCCCGCGAGGGCCGCGCTACGCCGACGATGGAAAGGTGCGCCCGAACTGGGTCAGCGCCGTGTCGTGGGCCGGGATCCTGGATCTGGAGCGTGGCTAGGAGCCATACCGTTCGTTTATAGGAATCCATCTAAATCTAGACCAACTGGAGAAGGAGCAAATGGCAGACAAGTTTCAGTTTATCAGACAAGATGTTGACAACCTGAAGGAGGCCGGCCTCTTTATCAACCTGCGCATCATGGGCTCGCCCGCCGACGCGTGGATGATCGTCGACGGCAAACGTGTGCTCAACTTTTGCACCAACAACTACCTGGGGTTGGCCAACCATCCGCGCATGAAGGCCGCCGCCGAAAAAGCGATCGAGGAGTGGGGGGTTGGCCCGGCAGCCGTGCGCTCGATCGCCGGCACGCAGGATCTGCACGTCCAACTCGAACATCGCCTGGCCGAGTTCAAGGGCGTTGAGGACGCGCTCTATGTCCAGAGTGGGTTCGTGGCCAACCAGGCCGCGCTGGCACCGCTCGTCGGCAGAGACCGCGAGACGGGCCAACAGGACGCGATCTTTTCCGATCGCCTGAACCACGCGAGCATCATCGACGGCGCACGCCTGTCGGGCGCCAAGATCATTGTTTACGAGCACGCCGACGCGGCCGACGCGGAGCGGCAGATCAAGGAGAACCTGCCCAACTTCCGGCGCGGCCTCCTCGTCACCGACGGGGTCTTTTCCATGGACGGCGACATCGCGCCGCTCGACGAGCTGTACGAGGTGGCAGAAAAGTATGGCGTGATGACCATGGTCGACGACGCGCACGGCGAGGGCGTGCTGGGTGGCGGCAAGGGCATCGTCCACCACTTTGGGCTGCAGGGCCAGTTCGACGTCGAGATCGGCACGCTGAGCAAGGCGTTTGGTGTGGTGGGCGGCGTCATCGCCGGCAAAAAGGTTGTGGTCGACTATTTGCGGCAAAAAGCGCGCCCCTTCCTCTTTTCCAGTGCCGTCACGCCGCCCGACACGGCTGCGTGCCTGGCGGCCGTTGATCTGCTCGAAGAGAGCAGCGAGCTGGTGGACCGGCTGTGGCAGAATACGGCCTACTTTAAGGCGGGCATGGCGGCGCTTGGCTTTGACACGGGCAACAGCCAGACGCCGATCGTGCCGGTGATGCTTGGCGAGGCGCCGCTGGCCAAAGAGTTCTCGCGCAAGCTGTTCGAGAATGGGGTATTTGCCATGGCGCTCGGCTTTCCCACCGTGCCGCGCGGTGCCGCACGCATCCGCGTCATGAATACGGCGGCTCACTCGCAGCAGGATCTGGATACAGGCCTGGCCGCTTTTGAAAAGGTCGGGCGCGAGCTCGGCGTCATCTAGTGGGCGATGCACTCCTCCTGACAGGCGCGCCAGGAGTGGGCAAGACCACGACCATTCGGCAGGCCGCTCGTGAGCTTGGGGTTCGCGCCGGCGGATTCTACACAGAAGAGATCCGCCGGCGTGGGAGCCGCGTGGGATTTCGCCTGGTGACCCTGGAGGGTGCCACGGGAATCCTTGCCGGCGTGAACATTCCGGGCAACTGTCGCGTTGGTAGGTATGGAGTCAACCTGCACGATCTCGATGGCATCGGTGTCGGAGCGCTGCGTCAGGCGCTCGTCGGCCAGCATGTCGAGGTCGTGGTGGTAGACGAGATCGGCAAGATGGAGCTCTACTCAGAAGCGTTTCGCACCATGGTGCTGGCTGCGCTGGAGAGCGAAAAGTTGCTGTTGGGGAGCGTGATGGCAGGTCCACACCCGTGGGTCGATGCCCTCAGGGCGCGCCCGGGTGTAACCGTGGTGGAGGTGACAACGTTCAATCGACAGGGGATGCCCGAGCAGATCAGTCGCTGGCTGCGAGAGGTGAAGGAAGCACGTGCCCGAGCTTGACGGAAATATCACGTTGTGGTATTATGTAGAAAGCTTTGGCGTAGAGTCATCCGGTGGTGATCTGATCGGGAGGGAACATAGATGAAACCCAGACGATTCACGATTGGCCTCTATCTTCTGGCTCTGGCTTTCCTGATAGTCGGCTTGAGCGCCTGCACCCAGTCGCTCGAAGAGAGGGAAGCCCAACCCACTCAGCCGGTGCAAGTGCCGGCCGAGTCTGGCACGCCGGCGGTTGGCGGTGAGCGGGCACCCGCCCCGGGAGAGACCGTGGTGTCGATCGCCACGCCAGCGCCCCAGACATCCGGCACCGGGACCGAACCGACGGTGGTGACCGTCGGCGAGACGCCGCCGGCGCTGCCAACCGAAGGGGCGCAGCCGCCGAGCGCGACGGCAGTGCCGTCACCCTCTCAGCCTTCGCAGCCCTCTGGCGGGCAGGCGAATGCCGTCACGCACACGGTCCAACAGGGCGAGACGCTGTCGTCGATTGCACAGCGCTATGGGACGACGTGGCAGGCGATCGCCAATGCCAGCGGCCTCCAGAACCCGAACCAGATCTATGTGGGGCAAAAGCTCACCATCCCAACGGGTGGCGGGAGTACCAGTGGCGGCACGAGCGGCTGCAGGCTGCGACATACCGTCCAGCAGGGAGAGTGGGTGTGGCAGATCGCGAGGCGCTATGGGGCCTCGCCCTACGACATCCTGGCCGCGAACGGCTTGACGATCCAGAGCGCCAACACCATCTACCCGGGCACGGTACTCTGCATCCCCTAGCTGGGAGATGCGGCCAGATCGCAGGCCCGCTTGAAGGCGGGACCTGGCGAGCGCAAAATTGATCCTGAGTGCCAATTCCTGGCACATTGCGGAGAGTAGATCTGTGTCGAAATCCGCCGGGTAACATGTGCGAGGGCAGGAGTGCGCCACGAGAGCTTGGCGCCGGGTCCCCTGCGGCTTGCCGGCTACCTTTTTCGAAAGGGGGTGAGGCCTGGTACGAGATGCTGTAGAAGAAGGGTAACCGAATCGTCTTGAGTAGTACAAACCTGTAACGGAGGAGAGAAAATGTTGAATCGAAAATTGGCAATCCTGGCCATTCTGGTCATGGTTGCGCCGCTTGTACTTGGAGCCTGCGGTCCCACCCCCGAGCCGATCGTCATTCGCGAGACGAGTGTCGTGGTCGAGACCGTAGTCGTCGAAAAAGAGGGCGAGACCGTCGTCGAAGAGGCGACCCGGATCGTCGAGAAGGAAGTAGTGGTCACCGCCACGCCCGAGCCCGAAGAGACCGAGCCGCCCATGGCTGCTATCTCGCCCGAGTTCAAGGAGCCTGACACCTACGTCGTCGTGACCGGTGCCGGCGAGCCCGAGAGCCTTGACCCGTCCTGGACGTACGAGACGGCGGGTTCGGCTATCGAGAATAACGTCTATGAGAACCTGGTGTGGTTCAACAAGGACAACACCCAGGAGTTCGTGGGCGTGCTGGCCACCGACTGGGCTGTCAACGAGACAGGTGACCAGTGGGTGTTCAACGTGCGCGAGGGCGTCACCTTCCACGAGGGGGGCACGCTCGAACCGCACGACGTCGCCTACTCGCTGCAGCGCGGCCTGCTGCAGGACCGCATCGACGGCCCGCACTGGATGACACACGAGGCGTTCTTTGGCCTGTACACGGTCGAAGAGCTGGCCATGGAGATCGGCGGCGTCGAGTCGTTTGACGAGGTTTCAGAGGCCGACTTGGTC
>JAFGIA010000113.1 GCA_016929795.1 Anaerolineae bacterium | reverse complement strand
CCTGATGCAAGAGATCGCCACCTTGACCGGCGGCAGCTATCACTTTGTGCCCGATGAAAACTCGCTGGTCAGGGGCATCGATCAGGTCACGCCCGACTGGCGCAACGAGCTGGCCAGCACCTACGAGTACATCCAGGGTGATGTGGCAGGCCGGTCGCGCATCTACGAGATGGCGGGATTCATCGGCTACAATACCCCGGTTTCCCACGACGTCGTCGTCGACGACGACGTCACCGAGGCAGTCTTTTTCGTCGATTTCGCATCGCTGCCGTCGAACGCCTGGTTCACGGTCAACCTCTACAAGCCCGACGGTAAGCAGGTTTCGTGCCGGGAGCCAGGTGTGCGGTGTGAAACCGATCCTACGCACTACCTGGTACACGTCACCAGCCCTGCGCTCGTCCCCGGGGAATGGACGGTGGTCGTCACCGTATGGATCGAGGTGGGTACGGCGCCTGAGCAAGGCTTGCCCTACTTTGTCGGTGCCAGCGGCAACACGCATCACACGCTGCACGTCTTTCTCGGCCCCCCCCTGATGAGCCGCCTGCAAGGCATGCAGTTCCCGATCCTTGCCGCCCTGTCTAACTCCGGCCCGATCCCCGGAGCCGTGGTCCAGGCCAGTGTCGTCAACCCGGCAGGCCTCGTCCACCTCCTCCAGCTCTTTGACGACGGCAACCACGGCGACGGCGCCGCCGGAGACGGCCTGTACGGCAACCTCTTTACGCCCACGAGCATCATGAACCCCGGCGACGCACAGGAGGGCAGCTACCGCGTCGGCGTGCAGACCGACGGCGTGGCAAACGTGGTGGGGCCACGGTTTGGCCAGGTCTCTTTCACCGTCGAGCTCGGCGCCGACACGGACAGTGACGGGATGCCCGACATCTGGGAGGATATACACGGCCTCGATAAGCTAGATCCCTCTGATGCCGGACAAGACCCCGACCTGGAGGATCTTGACAACCTCGCCGAGTACCACGCCGGCACCGATCCGCACAACAGCGACAGCGACGGCGGCGGTGAGAACGACTACTCAGAGGTCGACCTCCACGGACAGGACCCACTCGACCCATCTGATGACCAGATCGTCGCCATCGGCTGGGTCCATGCCACGGCCAACGTCGCTTCGAACGTGCTGACCTTTGACGTGGCACCAGAGTACAGCCGTCTGCGGCTGGCACGCGCCGTCGACAGCACCTTGCGAGCGCCTGACCTCGACTATGTGTGGGTGGCGAACAACGTGCCGCCCACCGGCGTCTACACCGACACCGGCCTGACCAACGACACGCTCTACGCCTACAAGATGATGGCCGTGGATGGCGACAGCCATCGCAGCGCGGTCAGTGCGGCCACCTGGGCCATGCCCAAGGTCGATCCCTTCCCGCCGAGCAACATCAGCGTGCTCATCAACGGCGGTGCCGAACAGACCGACACGCGCTATGTCACGCTGAACTTTCTCTTTGAGGAACCGGGGGTCGAGGAGGACGTGACGGAGGTGCTCGTCTCCAACACACCCGACTTTGCCGGAGCAAGCTGGCAGGCATACACACAGGACATGCCATGGACCCTGGCGAGTGGCTTGCACTCGGGCGACATCGCGACGGTGTACGTCATGTTCCGCGACGCGGCGATGAACGAATCGCCCGACGTGGCGGGGGATTCGATCGAATTCATCGGCGGGGGAGGGATGAACGTATTCCTGCCCATCGTCCTCAAACACTAACGTCAATCTGTCAGGTGTGACGCACGCGCGTGCGTCACACCTGCCCCTTGATGACTTTTGGTATCCTCTCCATTACCCTACCCAATCTCCGGCATCTGCTGCCGGTGCCAATATCATCCCTGTCGCTCAGTCTGTATGACAGTACTACAGGCCATGGTTTCGAGGAATAAAAAGGACCTCGGTTCACGGAGAGCCGAGGTCCTTCTGAGCCTGACCGCACGACGGAGCATCATGAGCTATCGACGAGGTTCAGCGTGCCCTCTTCCTCGCTTGATCTCGGAGACAATATCATCCAGAGACATACCTGCAAACAATTGCCGGCGTTCCTCCGTATAGTTCCCATAGCCCACGGTAAACTGATTGACAAAACGTATGGTGTTGACAGGTCCGATCTCCTGGACCAACACTCTAATGGCCTCCTGAGTCACCTCAGCCAACGGTTTCACTTCCACGGTCATTTCTCGAGCTCCTCTATCGCTTCCAGTGGCGATACCACTCTTGTTTGCAACCCCAGGATGTTCCTGGCTCTTTTCAGCAACCTGTCATCACAGGTGCAGAATAGGTCCGCACGGCCGGTCTCCGCCGAGGCCAAATGCAGCGCATCCAGGGGCTCGATGCCAGCTTCATACAGTTCTCTGGCCCGCCGTTCTACTTGCTCGTCCAATTTGACAAACGCTGCTGCCTTGGACAAGGTCTCGTATGCATATTCCTGCCGCGTGACGTTTGGAGTTCGCGACGTTTCATAGAGCAGGGCGTCCGATGAGATCAACTCGACGGTCCCTGCCTCACAAAGGGCCAAGATGCCCAGAATGGCATCGGCCTCGAGAATGATCCGAGTCTGAGCTTTGGTGTCCAGAGGGCGCTGTAAACTGCACGTGTCCAGGTATATCTTCATGTTGCCAATCTCATCTGACCGGCTTCCAGGTCATACCCACGACTGCCAAGCGAGCCCTGAACCATTACCCACCGGCGCCAAGGCTCATTTCCTCAGCTGCTGCATGTAGAATCTGAGACGGTCGGCTGGCTACAATCATACCACGGAGCGTGTTTTTTGACAAGACGGCTCGCAATCAACTTCCACCGCCGAACCCAGCAAGATTCGAATGGGAGAGGTTTGCCCAAACCCCGCGTCGATGCTATAATTCATCAGGCATAAGGAGAGAGCATCATGGAAAAACAACCCAACTCCCGCATGTGTTTCGTGTGCGGCATCGACAATCCCATCGGCCTGCACCTGAAATTCTACACCGACGACGCTGGCCGCTGCCTCGCCCGCTTCCAACCCAAGCCGGAGCACCAGGGCTTTCCAGGCCAGCTCCACGGCGGGATCGCCGGCACCCTACTCGACGAACCAACTCAAACTTTTGTACGCTTGGACGTTCTCGCTGTATGACTGAGTATTACCGCACCTTGAAGAAACAAGAAATAGATATTATAGCGCAGAAATGAGGACGCTTTCTCAGAGAATGCTGGACCTGGCTGGCATTGCCGTACGGCAGCGCCCAGTGGCAGCGGTGTCGCAGGCACGACACCTGCTCGATTGCTGTATGTTTCTGGGAAATGGGAGGCAAACCACCGCCAACGAAGCCAGTGTCCGCTGGCGCCGTGTTGGGCTGCGATGCTTAGGCTGGACTTGAGCGGAGATGATGTTGCCTCATTGCCAGAGACGCGATAACGATGAGAATGAGCAGGGCGAGTGCATGCACCACCATTCCGCCAACGTCGGTAACGTCGAAACTCAGAGTGTTCAACAGGATATTCATGACCCCATGGAACATACCAACAAGATAGAGTGACTTGCTCAAGTGATACAGCGCCCCAATGGTTATCCAGAGCATTGTGCCAGAAAGAGCAGTAACGAGTGATATATTGTAGGATATCTGATGCAGCAAGATGAATACAACAGCGGTAACTAGAATCCCCCAGACCACTCCAAGTCGTGCCACCGCTCTTGTCTGTACATATCCCCTGAACACGACCTCTTCACCAAAACCCATTCCGATGTAGAGGATGAACTTCTGGAAGAAGATCGCAATACCCACCCCCATGAGTGAGGCGCTCAGTGAAGAACCGGAAGATCCAAGGAGATACCCAATCAGCATGTAGGCAATGAATAGGAGGAAAGCCAATACAGTACCCACCAGAATCAACAAAGGGCTGTTTCCCCTCCAATCCAGTCCCACTGTCTTCCAGGTAAACTTGGACCTTTCAACTACATGCACCAGAAACCAGACGACCAGAAGCCCCATGAGACCGCTAATAGTGCCTATCACTATGGACCAGATTGGATCTTTAAGAATAATGGTGTTGGCTCTCTCGAGTGCGCTTCCTTGTGCCATACCGTCCCTGACCAGAGAAGCAGTGAGTAGCCTGATGGGTATGAAACGGAGAAGAACTGCGACAGCTACGTAGAGCAGGATGACGAGTATGAGTCTCCATACCAACCTGATCCCACCAGCATCGTTTCTGATGACAGACATTTTCTTGCTCCCCTCCTGAAGGTAGTGCGCAACAGCAGCCTAACGGGCCCGCCACCTCCTATACTGTCAGTGTAGCCGCTCCCTGGGTGATCTGTCATCCCCCATATGGGGGATTTCTTATCAGCCTTGTGGATGGTTTTCGAAGGTGATTGGGCCAAGGTATCACGAGTTCTCACTTCTGAAACGGGATTTGGATGACAAAGCCTCCTGAGCCTGATGACCCCAATGCCGGTTGTGGCTTCAGCGGCGCTCAATCGAACACTAAAGAGGAAGTGAATAGCGCCTTCTTGGGATCGAGGACGTTTGCTCAAACCCAGCGTCGATGCTATAATTCAGCCAGCACCGGAATTCAACAACGACCGGAGAAAACATCATGGAAAAACAACCCAACTCCCGCATGTGCTTTGTCTGCGGCATCGACAATCCCATCGGCCTGCACCTGAAATTCTACACCGACGACGCCGGCCGCTGCATCGCCCGCTTCCAGCCCCGGCCCGAGCACCAGGGCTTTCCCGGTCAGCTCCACGGCGGGATCGCCGGCACTCTATTGGACGAAGTCATGGGCCGCGTGCTCACCCCTGACGACGTGTGGGCCATGACTGGCCGGCTCGAGATCCGCTACCGGCGCCCCGTGCCCCTCAACGCCGAGCTCACCATCATCGCCGAGCTGACGCGCAATCGCTCCCGCGCCTACGAGGCCCGCGGTGAGATTCAACTGCCCGACGGCACGTGCCTGGTCGAAGGCAGCGGCCTATACATCCGCATTCCCGACGAGGTGGTCGAGCAGGCCAAATCAGAGCTCGACTTCTGGGAGGTTGTGCCCGACTAGAGTGCCTCTGAGCGAGAACAAGTCAAGGAGGAGAGCCATGGCAACCGATAGCCACCAGCAGCCAACCCACCCCTACGTCATCGGCATGGACCTGGGCGGCACCAAGATCCTGGCCGCCATCGTCGACGCCGAGGGCCACATCGTCGCCGAAGCCAAAAACAAGACCCGGGCCGACCAGGGCCCCGACAAAGTAATCGATCGTTTGGCCCAAACCGCCAGCGAGGCCGTTGAAAAAGCCGGCCTCTCGTGGCACCAGATCGCGGCCATCGGCGTCGGGGCGCCCGGCCCCATCGATCCCGAGGCTGGCATCGTCTACACCCCGCCCAATCTGCCTGGCTGGGAGCAGGTCGCGCTCGGCCCGCGCCTCTCCGAAAAGCTGGGCGTGCCTGTGTGCGTGGAAAACGACGTCAACCTGGGCACGCTGGGCGAGTACACCTTCGGTGCCGGCCGGGGCACGCGCGATATGGTGGGCGTCTTTGTCGGCACAGGCATCGGCGGTGGCCTCATCCTCGAGGGCAAGCTGCGTGCCGGCGCGCGCAGCGCCGCGGGCGAGATCGGGCACATGACCCTCATGGCCGGCGGCCCCCTGTGTGGCTGCGGCCGGCACGGCTGCGCCGAGGCGCTCGCCAGCCGCACCGCCATCGAGCGTGACATCGAGATTGGCCTGTCGGCCGGGCGCGAAAGCCTCATCCCCCAGCTCACCGAAGGAGGCAAAAAACCGATCAATAGCAGCGTGCTGGCCAATGCCCTCCACCAGGGCGACCCCCTCGTCACCGAGATCATGGATCGCGCCCAGTGGTATCTCGGCCTCTTGACCGCCTCCATCGTCAATATCCTCGATCCCCAGGTCGTGGTCTTTGGCGGCGGCGTCGTCGAGTCGTTGGGCCAGGAATTCGTCGACCCGATTGCCGCCACCGCGCGCCAGCACTTTATCCTGCAGGCCGGCGCCAGCGAGGTGCGCATCGTGCCATCCGAGCTGGGAGACCATGCCGGCGTGCTCGGAGCCGCCGTCCACGCCCGGCAAAAGGCATCCGCTGTCCCGGTTCCGGGGGCCGCCTAGTTGCTTTTCGTGCCGGGATGTTGTATAATCGTATCATCTCGAAAGTCGGGGTGGGATGTAGGGCCGGTTGCCAATCCGTCCTACGTCCCCCAGGTTATTGAGATGATATGTCTAACCTTCCAAAGCAGTTGAAAATCGAACAGGAGGCTCCATGGGAGAAATAATCGAGTTCTTGGTATCGGGCATTGGCGTGATCATTGTCTTCCTCATTCTCCTCGTCGCTGCCGCCGTCAAAGTTGTTCAGGAATATGAGCGGGGTGTGATTTTTCGCCTCGGTCGCCTGGCGGGCGTCAAGGGGCCCGGCATCTTTTTCATCATCCCCTTTGTCGACCGCATGGTCAAGGTTGACCTGCGTGTCGTCACCCTCGACATCCCGGCCCAGGAGGCGATCACGCGCGACAATGTCACCGTGCGTGTGAATGCGGTGGCTTATTTCAGAGTGATTGATCCGGCGGATGCGATCGTCCAGATCGAAGACTTTCAGCGGGCGACGTGGCAGATCGCGCAGACCAGCTTGCGCTCTGTCCTCGGCCAGTCCGACCTGGACGAGCTGCTCATCCACCGCGACCAGATCAACCAGAAGCTCCAGCAGATCATCGACGAGGCCACCGAGCCGTGGGGCATCAAGGTCAGCATCGTCGAGGTCAAGGACGTGGAGCTGCCTGACTCGATGAAGCGCGCCATGGCCCGCCAGGCCGAAGCCGAGCGCGAAAAGCGTGCCAAGATCATCCACGCGTCGGGCGAGTTCGACGCCGCCCAGCAGCTCCAGGACGCCGCCAGCGTCATCGCCCAGCAGCCCGCCGCGCTCCAGCTCCGCTACCTGCAGACCCTGACCGAGATCGCCGTCGAAAAGAACTCGACCATCATCTTTCCCGTCCCCATCGAGTTCCTCAACGCGTTCAGTCAGTGGTTCGAGCGCGCCAAGACGCAGGAGTGACTCGCAGGTGGGGCGCGCCGGCGTGCCCTGGGACGGCCGAGCGCCTGCTCGGCCACAGGCGCGAGGCGCGCCCCACCTGCCCTAGAACAATGCCGGCTGTTCCCCTTCCTCCTCCTCATACGCGCACCCCAGGTGCTCGTATGCCCGCCGCGTCGCCATCCGCCCGCGCGGCGTCCGGTTCAAGAATCCGAGCTGGAGCAGGTACGGCTCCACTACGTCCATAATCGTATCCGATTCCTCCGACAGCGCCGCCGCCACCGTGTCCAGCCCCACCGGCCCCCCGTCAAACTTTTCAACGATCGTGTGCAGCACGCGCCTGTCCAGGTCATCCAGGCCCAGCGGGTCCACCTCGAGCAGCGCCAGCGCGTCCTGCGCCACCGCGCGCGTGATCATCCCGTCGGCGCGCACCTGGGCATAATCCCTCACCCGCTTTAGCAGCCGGTTCGCCACGCGTGGTGTGCCGCGTGCCCGGCGAGCTATTTCCGCCACCCCGTCCTCCTCGATCTCCACGCCCAGGATCGCGGCCGAGCGGTGCACGATCGCCACCATCGCTTCCTGGCCGTAAAAGTCGAGGCGGTATACGGCGCCGAACCGGGCGCGCAGGGGGGCCGTCATCAGGGCCAGGCGCGTCGTCGCGCCGACGATCGTAAAATGCGGCAGCGACAGGCGGATGCTGCGCGCTCCCGGCCCCTTGCCAATCACAATGTCGAGCGCATAATCCTCCATCGCCGGGTAGAGCACCTCTTCCACCACCCGTCCCAGGCGGTGCACCTCGTCGACAAACAGGATATCGCCTTCGCGCAGATTCGTCAGGATGGCTGCCAGGTCGCCAGCGCGCTCGATGGCCGGGCCGGCCGTCACCTTGATCCCCACCCCCATCTCGTTGGCGAGCACGTGTGCCAGCGTCGTCTTGCCCAACCCGGGCGGGCCATAGATCAACACGTGATCCAGCGACTCTTGCCGCACCTGCGCCGCCTCGATCAAGATGCGCAGGTTCTCCTTCACCCGCTCCTGCCCGATATAATCGTCGAGCTTTTGCGGCCGCAGGCCCACGTCGAGTCCCACTTCCTCTCTCTTTTGCCTTGGCGATACGATTCGATCTGGCATCTCGCCCCTCTTCCTTCCGCGCGCGCATGATCCCAGCAACTGCATCATGCACTAGCGCAAGATCGGCTCCGTCTGGGGCTCTGTCAGAAAATCAGCCCCTCCTTCCGTCACCAGCACATCCTCTTCCAGCCCCACGTAGCCATACCCCGCCACGTCGACGCCCAGCTCCAGTGTGTACACCTGCCCCACTTCCACAGGCAGGTGCGGCGTGTTGCCATAGCGCGGCCAGCGCGGGCCCAGCAGCGCGCCGCCGTCGTGCGCCAGGCGTCCTAACTGGTGGCCTGTGGCGTGCTTGTACTCCGGATACCCCGCCTCGATCACCACCTTCCGCGCTGCCTCATCCACCTGCCACCCTGACACCCCCGGCTTGAGCACCTTGGCCGCCGCCTGGATCGCGCCCACCACCGTGTCGAACGCCCGCTGAACCGGCTCTGGTGCGCCGCGTTCTCCTGCCGCCAGCATATACACCACGCGCTGCACGTCCGAGCAGTACCCTTTCTGCTTCACCCCAAAATCAAAGTGCACCAGCTCGCCGCGCGCCACCTTCTGCTCCGTGCGTCCCACGTGGCCCACTGGCGACGCGGGCCCGGCGTTTACCGTCGGGCAGTGTCCCTCGTGCCACGCCGGCTCCAGCCCCCGCTGCGACACCTGGGCGAGCATCCAGTCGCCGATCTCGATCTCGGTCATCCCCGGCCGGATGCGGTTGAACATGTCGTCATAGATCTGGCGCGTCGTCTCGATCGCGCCTGCGATCCGTGCCACCTCGCCCCGCGTCTTGCGCCCGCGCAGCCGGCTGATGATCCCCTCTGCCGGCTCCAGGCGCCCGGCGTACGGCGTGCCCTCCAGGTAGCCCACCAGCACTTTGTACAGCCCATGGCCCAGCCCGTCGGCCAGCACGTCATTCTCTGAATAGTTCACGGCAATGCGCGCCGGGTCGATCCGCTCGATGGCGCGCAGCAGCTCCGGCCGGATCGATTCGTCGTACGACACCACCACCGGGTATGCCCCCGTGGCCCGCGCCGCCTCCACCTCGAATCGCCCCACGATTGCCACCGGTTCTTCTGCCGGCGTCAGGATCAGTGCACTCTGCCATGTCAGATCGGCATCGCCATAGATCAGCGGCAGAACCGGGTCGCCGCCCGCCGACGTCTCGCGCACAAAAGTCAGCCACAGGTCGATCCCCACCTCCGACAGAATCCCCGCCGCTTGCTTTACCTTTTCCCCGACCAACGAGATCATCCTTCCCTCCTCATCTCAAGCCCATGGCCCTTCCGCGTCGTACAGGCTCACTTCCTCCAGGGCATTGGCGTCTTCCCGGTAATGCGCCCCATGCGACTGGTGGTTGTGCCACGCCGCGCGTGTCACCACCCACGCCGCCTGCGCCATGTTGCGCAGCCCGATCAGCTCGTCGCTCAGGCGCGTCGTGCGATAAAAGGCGTCGATCGTCTCCCACAGGTGGTTCAGATCGCGCAGCGCGCGCCACAGCCGCCGCCCGCTGCGCGCCAGCCCCACATACAGCCACATCACGTGCTGGATCGTCCGCCTGTCGCGATAGACGAGCACCGGGTCGGCCAGCGCGTTGTCGCCCACATCTTCCCACGGCGGCACTTGGCCCTCGTCCACCGGGCGCAGGTCCGTGCGCGCCGCAATGTCGCGTGCTGCGCGGTCGCCCCACACCAACCCCTCCAGCAGCGACGTGCTCGCCAGCCGGTTCGCGCCGTGCACCCCCGTGCAGCTCACCTCGCCCGCGGCGTACAGCCCCTCGATCGTCGTCCTGCCCCGGCCATCCACCAGCACCCCACCGCAGAAATAGTGCGCCGCCGGCACCACCGGGATCGGCTCCAGGCTCACGTCCACGCCCACTTCCAGCGCCGTGCCATAGATCGTCGGAAAACGCTCCCGGATGCGCTCGGCGGGCATGTGCGACGCCAGGTCGAGCAGCACATGCGGGTATCCATGCTCGATCATCTCCTGATGGATGGCGCGTGCCACCACGTCGCGCGGCGCCAGGTCGCCCCACTCTGGCGCGTATGCGTCCATAAAGTGGCGCCCATCAGGTGTGTAGAGCCGCCCGCCCTCCCCACGCACCGCCTCAGACACGAGAAAATTGCCCGCGCCGGGCACCGCCAGCGAGGTGGGGTGAAATTGCACATATTCGGCGTTCACCACCCGTGCCCCGGCCCGGTAGGCCATCGCCAGCCCGTCGCCCCGCGCCCCCTCCGGGTTTGTCGTGTAGCGATAGATCTGCCCCACTCCCCCTGTCGCCAACACCGTCGCCGCCGCCAGCACGCGCTTCACGGCACCCTCGTCGCGGTCCAGCACGTAGGCGCCGTGGCACCGGATCGGCCGGTAGGCAGCCAGCGGGTCGCGCAGGTGGTGCGACGACGTGATCAGGTCCACTGCCGTCGCGCCCATCATCAGCCTCACGTTCGGGCGTGCCTGCAAGCGCTCGATCAGTGCCCGCTCGATGGCGCGCCCCGTGGCGTCGCCCACGTGCAGCACGCGCGGCACCGAGTGCCCGCCCTCGAGCGTGTAGCGCAGCCTGCCCTCCGCGTCCCTGTCAAAGGCCACGCCCGCCTCCTCGATCAACACGTCGCGCACCAGGCTCGGTCCCTCTTCCGCCAACTGCCCCACCGCCTCCGGCAGCGACAGGCCGGCTCCGGCGGCCAGAATGTCGCGCGCCAGCAGCGCCGCCGTGTCGCCCGGGCCGCGGCCCACGATCCCGCCCTGCGCGTAGCGCGTGTTCGACTCTTGCGGCTCGGCGCTGCGTGTCACCACGGCCACCTGGCGCTGCCCATCCTCTGCCAGGCGCAGCGCGGCGGTCGCCCCTGCGATCCCACACCCGATCACCAGCACATCTGCTTCGATAGCCATCCCCCTCCCCTACACCGCCAGCATCCGCTCCAGCGCCAGCCGTGCCAGCCGCGCCGTCTCGGCGTCGACCGTCACCTCGTTCACCGGCTCGCCCGCCGCCACCGCTTCCAGGGCCGCCGCCAGCTTTTCCACCGTCACCTGCCCCATCGTCCGGCAGTAGGGCGCCACGCCGGCCAGCAACACGATCTCTTGCTCCGGGTGCTCCCCCTGCAGCCGCCGCACCAGGCGCGCCTCGGTGCCGATCGCCCAGCGCGTGCCTGGCGGCGCCGCCGCCACCTCCTCGATGATCTGCGCCGTCGAGCCCGCGCCATCCGCCAGCGCCACCACCTCGCGCGGCGCCTCGGGATGCACGATGACCCGCACGCCCGGCATCCGCTCGCGCACCGCGTGCACCTGCTCCGGCCGGAACCGCTGGTGCACGTTGCACGCGCCAGGCCACAAGATCACCCGGGCGCCGCGGATCATTGCCGCGTCAGGGGACCGGGAAGCATCCCACACCACCATCTCTTCCGCCGCGATCCCCAGTTCGAGCGCCGTGTTCCGCCCCAGGTGCTGGTCGGGAAAGAAAAAGACCCGCGGGCGCCGCGCCAGCGCCCAGCGCACCACCCTCCCTGCGTTGCCCGACGTGCACACGATCCCGCCCCGCGCGCCGCAGAACGCCTTTAGCTCCGCCGACGAGTTGACGTACGTCACCGGCGTCACTGCTTCCTCCGCGTTGCCGAGCACCCCGTGCAGGTGCCGCCACGCTGCTGCCACCCCGGCCACGCTCGCCGTGTCGGCCAGGTAGCAGCCGGCGGTCACGTCGGGGGCGATCACGTGCTGCCCTGGCCGGGCCAGGATGGCCGCTGTCTCGGCCATAAAGTGCACGCCGCAGAATACGATATACTCCGCCTCCGTCCCGGCCGCTTCCCGCGCCAACTGGAGCGAGTCGCCCCGCAAATCGGCGTAAACGAGCACCTCGTCGCGCTGGTAGTGGTGGCCCAGGATCACCAGCCGCTCGCCCAGCGCTGCCTTGATCGCGGCGATGCGCGCGCCCCGTTCGGGGGTGCCGGCCCCGCGCCCGGGCCTGGCGATCTTCATGCTCAGGTCGAGCGCCCGCGGCGAGTGCGTCAGCGACCCCGCCGAGAGATAGTGCACCCCCGTGGCCGCGATCGCGGCCACCCGCTCGAGCGTCACCCCGCCCGACGCCTCCAGTGGCACGCGCTCCCCTGCCATCTCGACCGCCTGCCGCATCTGCTCCGCGTCCATGTTATCCAGCAGGATGCGGTCCAATGGCGGGCGGATGCTCAGCGCCTGGCCCAGCTCTTCCAGCGTCCGCACTTCCACCTCGACTGGCAGCGCCGGATGGCCTGCCCGCGCCCGCTCCACCGCCGGCACCACCCCGCCCGCGGCATCGACGTGGTTGTCCTTGATCATCACCATGTCGTACAGCCCCATGCGGTGGTTCGCCCCGCCGCCCATCCGCACCGCGTACTTGTCTAGCACCCGGTAGCCCGGCAGCGTCTTGCGCGTGTCGAGCACCGTCGCCCGCGTGCACGCGGCCGCGTCCACGAACTCGCGCGTCCGCGTGGCAATGCCCGACATCCGCTGCAAAAAGTTGAGCGCCGTCCGCTCCGCCGCCAGCAGCCCCCGCGCCGGCCCCGTCACCTCGGCCACCAGCTCGCCCGCCACCACCTCCTGCCCGTCGTGCGCGTGGGCCACGAACTCGATGCCCGGCTCCACCCGCCGGAACACCGCTTCCGCCACCGGCAGCCCTGCCACCACCCCCGCTTCCTTGGCCACGATCCGGCCCTGCAGCCTCATCCCTGCCGGCAGCGTCGACTCGCTCGTCGCGTCGCCCGGGCCGATATCCTCCGCCACCGCCAGCTCGATCAGCGGCCTGGCCGCCTCCAGCAGCTCCTGAATCTCTTGCCCCTTATCCACTCGCCTTTTTTCTCCCTTGTCTCCGCCCCGCTCCGATCCCGGGTACCCGCTGGGTGCGGCGCGCTTGCCGGCACGATCGCCCGATTCCACCATCGATTCTACCACAAACCGCACCCTCCGACCAATTCCGTCCCCATCCCGAGAATGGTCCGATCCTGTAGGGGCGCGCTCTCCGCGCCGGAAAAGCTAACCGGCGGGCCTCTTTTTTTCCACGTACCGGCACCTCGGAAAGTTCCCGCATCCCACGAACGGGCCATACTTGCCCGTCCTCCGGACCAGCTCGCCGCCGCACTCGGGGCAGGTTCTGCCCACCGGCTCTGCCGGGGCCGCGCCTTTTTTGCCGCGCCCGCTCCCGCCCGCCTTGCCCTTGCCCCTCGCCGCCGCATCACCCGCTGCCGGTGCCTCCACCCTGACCGTTGGCATCTCGGCCCCTGCCTTTTCCAGCGCCGGCTCCAGCCCCGCCCAGAACGCTTCCAGCGCCGGCAGCCGCGCCGCCCGCCCGGCGGCGATCTCGTCCAGCGTCCGTTCCATCTGCGCCGTGAACCCGTAATCGAACAGATCGGGAAAAAAATCCACCAGCAGGTCGCACACCGCCACCCCCAGCGGCGCCGGCTTGAGGAAGCGCTGCTCCTTGACGGCATAGCCCCGCGCCTGGATCAGCTCCACCATGCCCGCAAAAGTGGATGGCCGGCCGATGCCGCGCCGCTCCAGCTCCTTGATCAGCGACGCCTCGGTGTAGCGCGGCGGCGGCTGCGTCCAATGTTGCTTGGGGATCAACTCCAGCAGGTCCAGCGCCTCGCCCGCCCGCAGCGGCGGCAGCGGTCCCTCCGCTTCCCCAGGGCCACCTGGGACCCTCTCCTCGCCCGGGTCGCGCCCCTCCTCGTACACCTGCAGGAACCCGGCGAACACCAGCACCCGCCCCACGGCGCGAAAGAGGTAGGGCAGCCGGTTCGTGCGCTCGCCCCGCGCCGTCGGGATCACCACCGTCGTCACGTCGTACAGCGCGTCGGCCATCTGGCTGGCGACAAAGCGGCGCCAGATCAGCTCGTACAGCGCCGCCTGCTTTTCGTCCAGGAACGCTCGCATCGCCTTCGGCGTCCGCTGCGGGTCCGTCGGCCGGATCGCCTCGTGCGCCTCCTGCGCCCCCTTGACGTGCGTCTGGTACACCGGCGGCCGGGCCGGCAGCGACCCCGCTCCCCAGAAGCGCTCGATCACCTCGCGCGCCGCCGCCTGGGCCTCGGGCGCCACTGCCGTCGAATCGGTGCGCATGTAGGTGATCAGCCCGACGCTGCCTTCCTCCCCCAGCTTGATCCCTTCGTACAACTGCTGCGCCAGCCGCATCGTCAGCCCCGGCGGGTAGTGGAGCGAGCGCGCCGCCGCCTGCTGCAGCGTGCTCGTCGTGAAGGGCGGGTCGGGCCGGCGCGGCTTGCGCGCCGTGTCGCTCCTCTCCACCCACCACAGCGTCTGCCCCTGGGGTAGAGGGGGCTGCCCATCGGGGGGGGCCAGCTCGTCGACGATCCGCTGCACATCCGCCTCACTTTTCAGCTCTGGCTTCTTTCCCGCGACCCGCCACAGCTCGGCCAGGAAGGGGGCTGCCCCTTCGGCCTGCTGGGCCAGCCGCGCGTGGAGCGTCCAATACTCCTCGGGCACAAAGCGCTCGATCTCCCGCTCCCTGTCCACCACCAGCCGCAGCGCCGCCGTCTGCACCCGCCCGGCCGACAGCCCGCCGCTGCGCCCCTTGCGCGGCGGCCGCCCCCCGCGCACCCGCCGCCACAGCAGCGGGCTCACCTGGTAGCCCACCAGCCGGTCCAGGATGCGCCGTGCCTGCTGCGCTTCCACCAACCGCTCGTCGAGCTGCCCCGGCGCGCGCATCGCCTCCTGCACCGCCGCCGGCGTGATGGCGTGAAACGCCACCCGCCGCACCGGCACCCCCCGTGGCAGTTTGAGCACCTGCAGCACGTGCCAGGCGATGGCCTCGCCTTCCCGGTCCGGGTCGGTGGCCAGGTAGACCGCCTCGGCGCCCTGCGCCGCCTCGCGCAGCTTCTGGATCGTCTTTTGTTTGCCGCGCGCCGTCACATAGCGCGGGCGAAAGCCCTGCGCCACGTCCACCCCCAGCTCCTTCGCCGGCAGGTCGCGCACATGGCCCAGCGAGGCCACCACCCGGTAGCCCCGGCCCAGGATGCCGGCCACCGTTTTCGCCTTGGCCGGCGACTCGACGATCACCAGTTGGGTCATGGACCAAGTATAGGCCAGAAACGGCTGGCCGGCAAATTGAGCCAGGATCTTGCGTATCTATCCGTAAACTGGCTCGACGGCCCGCCTCGGGCCGTCTCCGATTCACATTTTCTTCACAGCGCCATGCTACAATGAGTGTGTACGATCCCGATCACTTGGGGGATGTAGGGCGGATGGCCAATCCGCCCTACATCCTGGCCCAACTTTTTGAGAGGCGACAATCAGGTATCATCTTAAGGGGGGGGAGTTGGGATGTGTGCGGGCACCGCACACATCCCAACCCCCGATAATTGGCCTGGAATAGGAGGGATAGGATGAAAACAAAACAGAGAATCATGACGGTGGTGGCGGCGGGCATCTTGCTCGTCCTGCTCGGCAGCCTGACCCTGGCCCAGGAGGCCCCACCTCAAGAGGCCCCGCTTTTTGAGGCGCTGTCTCTTGAGGCGGGCATCCAGGCGCAGGCCTACAACGGCTTTACCTACCAGGGCCGCCTGCTGGATGATGGCAGCCCGGCCGGTGGAGAGTACGATGTGGAGTACCGGCTCTACGCCGTCAGCGGTGGCGGCACCCCGCTGGCGACCATCAGCGACGACCTGATCCCCGGCAGCGACGGGCTCTTTACGGTGAAACTGCGGTTCGGCAGCCAATATTTCACCGGCGAGGCCCGCTGGCTCGAGATTGCCCTGCGGCCGTCGGGCAGCGCGGATCCCTACACCGCCCTCGCCCCGCGCCAGGAGCTGACCCCGGCGCCCTATGCCCTGCACGCCCTGGATGCCTGGTCGCTGAACGGCAACGCCGGCACCGACCCGGGCGCCAACTTCCTGGGCACGACCGACGAGGTGGCCCTGACCCTGGCCGTGAGCAGCACCGCCGCGCTGCGCCTGGAGTGGGCCTATGACTGGGGAGCCTATAGCCCCAACCTCATCGGCGGTTGCGACGCCAACAGCGTCGCCGCCGGCGCGGCCGGGGCGACCATCGGCGGCGGCGGCGTCTACTACCAGCCCAACGCCGTGTACGACAGTTGGGGCACGGTGGGCGGCGGGTTATACAACCGGGTGGGCAGCGACGATGGCGCGACGGACAATGCCGGCTGGGCCACCGTCGCCGGGGGAAATGGAAACCAGGCCACGGAGGAATATGCGGCGGTCGGCGGCGGGAGTGGCAACGAGGCCAACGGAGAAGCGGCCACCGTGGCCGGCGGCTTTGGCAACCAGGCCAATGGCACCTGGTCCACCGTGGCTGGCGGTGCCCAGAACCGGGCATACATTGACTCGTCCACCGTCTGTGGTGGGTATCACAACGTTGCGGATGGGAACGTCAGCTTTGTGGGCGGCGGTGCCGAGAACTATGCCAGCCCTGCGTCCGTCGTGTGTGGTGGAGTAGAGAATGAGGCCCATGGGCAGGGCGGGGCGATTGCCGGTGGTTTTCTCAACACCATTGGCGACGGGGCTTTCAACAGCACCATCGGCGGCGGCCACGGCAACAGCGTGGCGGTAATGGTCGTCAATGGCACCATCGCCGGCGGCGGCCGCTCCGATCCCGGCGACGACACCACCGGCAACCGCGTGACCGACGCGTACGGCACGGTGGGCGGCGGCGGCGACAACCAGGCCGGCGACGCCACCCCCGATGATGCGGTCTATGCCACCGTGGGCGGCGGCCTGAGCAACCGGGCCACGGCTTCCTACGCCACCGTGCCCGGCGGGCACGACAACGTAGCTGGGGGCCAGTACAGCTTTGCCGCCGGGCAGCGGGCACAGGCCGTCTACGATGGGTCCTTTGTCTGGAACGACTCGACGGCCGCCGACCTCGCAAGCGATACGCCCGACCAGTGGATGACGCGGGCCAGCGGCGGCTATTACTTGTGGACTTCGCTCACTGCCGGCGTATACGTCAATGCCGGCGGCGGCTCGTGGAGCAGCCTCAGCGACCGCGACCTGAAGGAGAACGTCGAGGCGGTCGATCCCCGGGCCGTGCTGGAGGCAGTGGCAGCCATGCCCGTCTCCACCTGGAACTATACCACCGAGGACGCGGCCGTGCGCCACATGGGGCCCATGGCCCAGGACTTCCACGCCGCCTTTGCGCTGGGCGACAGCGAGCGCCACATCAACAGCCTCGACGCCGACGGCGTGGCCCTGGCCGCCATCCAGGGTTTGTACCTGGAGAACCAGGCGCTGCAGGCCCAGGTCGAGGCGCTGGAAGCCCGCCTGGACGCCCTGGAAAAGACGAGCGGCGCGCCGGCCGCGGCCCGGCCGGCGGGCGGGTGGCTGCTGGCCGGGCTGGCCGTCGTGGCTGGCGGCGTGCTCGTGCAGCGGCGGGCGGGGGGCAAACCATGAAGCACGCACTCACCTTTTTGGCGCTCGTGGGCGTGTTGCTGGTCGCCGGGGTGGCCCTGGCCCAGACCGGCGGCGGCCATGACCTGTCGTGGAACACCGTCGACGGCGGCGGCCACACCCACAGCCGCGGCGGCCCCTACGTCCTGGGTGGGACCGCCGGCCAGCCTGATGCGGGCGTGATGAGCGGCGGCCCCTACGTCCTGGGCGGCGGCTTTTGGATGGGCGGCCAGGTGCAGGAGCCGGTCCAGGCCCGCATCTTTCTGCCGCTGGTGGTCCGGCACGCGCCTTGAGTAACCCGGTCCGGCCGCCGGGAAACGCTCGAAAAGAGGGGCCGTGGGCCGGCACGGCCCCCCTCCCCACCCAAGAACTGTCATTGCGAGCGAAGCGAAGCAATCCCCCCCTACCCAGGGTGAGATCCTCTCCCCACCCTCTCTCCCTATCCAGATCTCATCGCTCCACTACGGCCGCCTCTTCATCTTGCCTTTTCCCCCGCCCTGTAGTAGAATCGGGGGGTCAGAGAGACGCCTCGCGGCGCGCACCCGGCCCGAGGCGGGACCCCGGCGCGGGGTGGGCGCCAAGGTGAGCGACGTGGAGCAAGAGCCCGTCCCGTGCCAGGGGACGGGCTTGGCTTTATTTTGCCACAGGAGGGATAGCCACCGTGGTAGAACTACTCTGAGGTGCGTTGCACCTCCGAGGAGACTGTTGGCGAACTACCTTTTGTGGTGGGAATGGCGCCCACAGAAGGCGTTTTCCCCCAGCAGGTG
>JAFGIA010000112.1 GCA_016929795.1 Anaerolineae bacterium | reverse complement strand
CTGAGCGAGCGGGACGCGCTGCCCTCGACCCAGAAGCTGCCAAAGATCGGCCCCAAGCAGCGATTCTCCTCATCCGTCACGTTCCAAACCAGCAGTTCGTCAAAAGCGACACGCACGACGCGCGGGCAGGCGTCGGCGGACCAGGTCATCACGTTGCTGGGCGGCGACTCGCGCCCGTCAGCGCCGTAGGCGACAACGGTAAAGTCGAGTCGGCCGCCACACAGTGGCGCATAGTCCTCGATATCCATCATGCCCAGGCTGCGCGTGCTGGCCATGCGTACCAGGCGGTTACCGTTGGCATAGACGCTGTATCCTGCCAAGAGGGCCACTTCCCCATCCCACCCCCAGCTCAACAGGCGCCTGCCGCCGCTGGTCATAAAGTGCAGCCTCGGCGGTGGGAAAGCCGTCTCATCGCACGACCCGGCGCAGAGGCGGTATTGGACCTCGAACCAGCGGCCATCCTCTCCGCCGCCGGAACGCGCCGTGATTACGTGACCGTCCCAGTCAGACGGCGGATGGCTCGCGTCGATCTCGCCCAGGCCCCAATAGACGCCCCAACCGAAGCCCGACAGGGGATCGCTGCCGGTGCCCGTGAAGACGACATCGCCGCCGCATTCCACTTGCACACCGATCGGGCGGTCGGGGTCCGTCAGCAGCCGCCGGCTGCCGAGCGGGGTGGCAATGTCCCACTGCTGCCCGCCTGACGGCTCGAAGCTGTAACGCTCCACAGGCTCTATTCCCAGCCTGGGGTAGCAATAGACGCCGTCATAGTCATGGCCCACGTGGAAACTCAGCGCCTGGAACTTGACGAGCACCCTGTCATCTTGCCCCTCAATGTCGCCAAAGACGGGGCCAGTGGTCTCCTCCTCGGTGGGCGGCGGGCAGCCGCCATCCTCGGGTCGCCCGGGCTCATCGGGGCACAGATCGACGGCATCCGGAACGCCATCGCCATCCCTGTCGGCCGTGCCTTCGGGGCAGCCGAGGTTCTCTGGCAGGCCCGGTGCGTCGGGGCAGGCGTCCTCGGGATCGGGGATGCCGTCGCCATCGGTGTCCACGGCGCCTGCAGCGCCGGCGCCGTCATCCACCGGGCAGCCGCGGTTCTCAGGCAGGCCGGGTTCGTCAGGACATTCGTCCTCGCTGTCGGGCACACCGTCGCGGTCGCGGTCGGGGCAGCCCCACGCCTCGGACACGCCCGGCTCGTCAGGGCACCTGTCCTCGCCGTCGGGAAAACCATCGCCGTCGCGGTCCCCTTCAGACGGGGCGGGGCAGCCGTCCGCAAGCGGTCCCGCCTGGTCAGGGCAGGCATCCTCGCCGTCGGGCACGCCATCCCCGTCCCGGTCGGGACAGCCGGCGGTTTCCGGCGAACCGGGAACGTCGGGGCAGGCATCCCTATCGTCGGACACACCGTCGCCGTCCCGGTCGCCGATCAACGGGCATCCGTCGATAGGCACGCCCGGCTCGTCGGGGCAGGCGTCCTCAGCATCAGGAATCCCGTCGCCATCGCGATCGCCGGTACCGGGCGCCGGACAACCATCAGCGCCCACGCCCGGCACGTCAGGGCACGCGTCGCTGCTATCGCCCACGCCGTCGCCGTCCCGATCGGGACAGCCTGCGGCCGAAGGCATACCGGGTTCGTCGGGGCAGGCATCCAATTCGCCTGCTACGCCATCGCCGTCCCGGTCATCGCCGCCGGTGGCTACCACATCCACAACGGCCTGGGCCTGCGCGCCGTCGACGTCAAAGGCTCTGGCGATCAGCCTGTGCGGACCGGGCGTGCGCGGCTGCCAGAAGTGCACCAGAGGGAACGGAGAACTGCCTTCGGGTAGCGTGCTATCCTGCGTTGCACGCAACTGGCCGTCGATCCACAGCTCGACGCGGGCGATGCGGGCACTGCCGCGGGCGACGGCGTGAACCGAGACCACCTCGCCTAGCACCACCTCGTCGCCGGTCTGCGGCGAAGTGAACAGCACGTAGGGCAACGCCTGCGCCACGGCCGGCTGCTCCCGCGTTGACTGCCCTTGCAGATAGACGTAGCCGATGACGATGACCACTGCCAGCAGGCAGAACAGGCTCAGCCCAAGAGCCACCAAAAGGACCGCTCTAGTTTGCGATTTTTTCATCATAGACCCTCACCCCATGCTGATGGAAAAGGCGAACCACTCGGACCAGGCGCTGACGTTGCCCGCGCCATCCCGGGCACGCACACGCCAGCGGTAGTAGACGCCGCACTGCACCTGGGCCTCGACCTGCTTTTCGACCAGCGCGTCCCACTCGCGCACCAAGTCCCACTGAGTGGCCGTAATCTGCCTTTCCAGTCGGAGGCCATAGGTTACGCCACTGGGGTCGGTGACCGGGAGCCAGGCCAGCGTCTGCTTGCTGACGCAGCCGATCACCAGGCCGTTAGCCGGCACGTACGGCTGGGGCACTGGGGGCGGAGTGGTATCGACCGGCGCGATGACGGTGATGGTCACGCTTCTGGTGACGTCCCCGCCGGGCGCCTCGACGCGCAGAACGTAGGTAGTAGTGCTGGCCGGGCAGACCTGGCGGGTGCCATGACCGACCACCCCCTCGCCGTCCAGGTACACGGCGGTGGCGTACTCTACATCCCAGCGCAAGGTCGTGCACGTCCCGGCCGTGATCGACGCTTGGTCGGCACGGAACGACACTTCGACCGGCGGGAAGGGTGTGCGTGTGGGTGTGGGTATGGGTGTGGGTATGGGTGTAGGTGTCCGCGTCCGTGTAGGTGCCTTGGTGGGCGTCTGTGTCGGACTGGGGGTCGGCGTTTCAATGGGCGTGGCTATTGTGGCCGTGGCGGCAGGTGAGGGTATGGGAGTCCAGGTCGACGTTGGCGTCGGCTCGAGGCTCGGCGCTTCTGTGGTCGCCTGGGTATCGCCCATCACCCGTACGATGATCGCGTCGGCGCCGCTGACCCTACCCGCAGCGTCGTAGGCGCGCACCTCCAGGGTGGTCAGGCCCGGCACCTGCGCGAGCCATTCCTGGCGCACCTCGACGAGCTCCTCGCCTGTGGCCGCCGCCGGATCGCGGCGGTAGGCTACGCCGTTCACCGAGAGCAGTACCTCAGTCACACCATCCGCCGCGTAGGCATGGGAGACGACAGTGACCGAGGCACCCGCGGGGATGTTGGCGCCGTTGCGGGGAAAGTCGATCCAGGCGCGGGAGTGCACCTCCGCGACCGCTGTCCCCTGCTCCGGCGTCGCTGAGCACGAGCTCAAGCCGCCCAACGACGCCAGGAGCGCGACCATAAGAATCACGTTCAACGCACAGTTTCTGCTCGTCTGCACATCTACCTCCTGCATCTGCCCGCCTGTTATCTCAACCCGATCTGCGCCGGCTCGTCGACGACTTGGACCCAGCGCGCGAAGAAGGCCAGCAGCTCCTGCCAGTTCTCGAAAGTGGCTGATTCGCCACCGGCCGCATGCTGGACCCAGCCCCTCCAGCCAGGGCGTCCCGGTTCATGCCAAATGCGGATCACAAACGAGTCGCGGTGTGCTGTGTCTGTATGCAGCAGCATAGCCAAGTCTCCCGTGTGCCTCAGGCCGGTCTGGCCCTGCGAATCCCTTGCTTATCTCCTACAGGTGCGACGCATCCGAGTGCGTCGCACCTCACAGCTCTCATCCGGTCACCAAAGATGCCGACGCTATTGCTTGCGCATCACATCCCTCGCATAGAGTGTGAGGGCACCGTTTCCCAGGTAAAACGACTTTGCACCCAGTCAGAGTCTAGCACAGCAGTATCTCGGGATTCTCTCTGGCAGGTGGGTGGGGACGAGGGGATCCGACACTTTTGTCGGGCCGGCTGCAAGGCCGGTGGGGACGTCAACTGGCAGACTGGCGTGGCTCCGGCTGCGCGAAAACCGCCAGCTCAGGGTTGCGCT
>JAFGIA010000111.1 GCA_016929795.1 Anaerolineae bacterium | reverse complement strand
TCTCCGCCCCCTGCCGGGCCACGCAGCTCGGCCAGCCAGTCGGGCAGGCCAGCTTCTTCCTCATCGCCGGCAGGCACGGCTTCTTCCTCTTCCGGCTCCCCGGCGGCTCCGGCGCGCATCCCTGCCAGCCAATCGGGCAGGCCAGCCTCTTCCTCATCGCCGGCAGGCACGGCTTCTTCCTCTTCCGGCTCCCCGGCGGCTCCGGCGCGCATCCCTGCCAGCCAGTCGGGCAGGCCAGCCTCTTCCTCATCGCCGGCAGGCACGGCTTCTTCCTCTTCCGGCTCCCCGGCAGCCCCTGAGCGCATCCCTGCCAACCAATCGGGCACCTCCTCCGCCGGCATATCGCTCACAAGATCCACCTCCTGATCGTCAGGTAGGGATTCGCGCAGGTCCTTCAACCAGTCGGGGATCTCGTCCCCTTCCCCTGCTACCGACTCGACAGTGCCCTGCAAAGACCGGCTCGATCCCAGCTCACGAAGCCAGCCCGGCACATCCTGATCTTCATCAGGCGTATCGTGAACAGGGTCCTCGGCGCCACCCGAAACAGGCCCCTTCGTAGGCAGAGACAGTCCCTTGATCTGCACTGCCGTGTCGCTCGCCGCGGCTTCACCATGAGCAGGCAGCAACCGACCACCACAAGCGTCACAAAAGACATTTTTGATCGAGTTAAACGCCCCGCACTGCGGACACCTCACCCGCGTGTGCGCACCCAGTCGCTGTCCGCACTCGTTGCAAAATCGGCTTCCATCCCGGTTTGCAGTTCCGCATTTCGGGCAATAGATCATGTCATCACCACCCCACGAAGCACGTGCTTCAATCTCCGTATGGACGCTCGACGCCGAACAGGAGACGCACGCCAGTCAGGAGAGCACCTAGCGCGACGCCGAGGAGAATGCCGCGGACGCCGGCCATGGCAGGTACGTCGAGAATCCAATCGCGAACGTCGGTCAGCAAGGGCAGCAGGCCGAGCGCTGCCTGGCCCACCAACACGAGCAGCATTACGACGAGCATCACCAACGATTCCAGGCTCCGCCTCGACACCAGACGGAAGGCAGCGCGGACGACGAAAAAGACCAGGATCGCCGACAGTGAAGCCTGGACCGGCACCTGGACGTTCTCAAACAGCCACGCCACTGTCCCCTGGTTGGGCCCCGAAGGTGCATCGGGCAGCGGCGGCAGCCCAAAGAGCAAGACGACGAGCATGGCAATGAGGAGAATAAAGCTGTAAAGGCGTGACGGACCGGTGCGGATCTGGCGTGCATGCACGCGCAACACGTTGAGAACGCCCAGGAACAGGGCAAAGGCAGCAATGATGACGGCAGTGTCGACAAAGTAGGTACCGATGTCCTGAAAAATGGGATAGGGCGCAAACAGGGCCAGGAGCACAAACAGCCCCACGGCGATGGCAACAGCAGTCGGAAGTGTCGATCTCAACGAGCCCATGGCAGCTCCTCGCTATGAAACCAGGATCTTGAACAGGGCAGCAACGAGAATGCCGCCAACTACGAGCCAGCGAAAGACATCCTCCGCCAACAGGCTCGCGACCTGCGCAGGCAGCCTCGTCGTATAGGCACCAGCAGCAAACATCTCTTCGCCAATCATTGCTTGATCGGCCGTGGCTTGAACGAAGGGCAGCACCTCAGGCTCGGCTGCGCCGACGATCTGGCGCAGCCGCTGGTCCGCCCCTGTCTCTCCGATGAGCACGTACTCCAGTCCGAATGAGCCAACCATGACATTGGCGCTCAAACGTTCCTGGTCGAGCAAGGTTGCGACCCCGGCGGCGTATGCCAGCGGCACCGGCGCGACGAACCGAACATCGGTCGGATCATAGCCCTCAGGATTGCCATTGCGCTGGTACGCACGACGCAGGATGTTTTGTGCAATGGGCAGGGTCGTCGCATCCGCAACGGTGACGATCAGAGGGGTGTCGCACGCAGCCGCCTCGTCGGCCAATTCCGATAGCAGCGTCAGGCCCGCCCACGTTTGCGCGGTCAAGGCGCTGCCAACCCCGCCGACCCCTACAGACATGTGCAAGGGCTGCCCCGTCTCGGCCGATCGCCCCACCGATCCCGGCAGCTCTTCCACCCCTGGCAGGGTCCGCAACTCGACGAGCCGGCCGGCTCGTACCCTCGCAGTCAGATAGAACAACAGGGGCAAAGATATCAACAGGATGACCAAACCGAGGAGTTGTTGTCCCATCACTCTCCCTCCACGCCGCCCTTGTTCTCGACACTGGCTTCATCTTCAAGACGAGCCAGCAGCCGCTGCACGCTGGCACGATCCGTCAACAGATCCGCATACGCCTCAACACGCGGTGCATCGACGAGGTAGCCGAGCAGTGGCTGGCACAGCAACAGGCCCTGGCCGGCAAGAAAGGCGAACGGCTGGGCAAGGTCAAGCAGCATGAGGGCCGGCAACGTCAGCTTCCGGCGCCGGACCTGTTCCACCAACCGCTCGACAAGTTGCTCCCGTGCTTCCAGCTCTGTGTTCACCATGGCCCATCTACCCAATTATACCACATATGCCGCCTTTTTTCCAGGCGCAGCATGACGAGAAGTGTTGACGTAAAAGCGGCTAAAGTATACCACGCTTTGTCCGCGTCGGCAAGTTGTCTTCCGCCACCTGCGGGCTGTCGCCAGGCACTATGTCACACCCCACTCCGCGCCCCCCACTCCAACTTGACACCACCTGGCCCAGAAAGTATAATGTATGGTATGGGTCCGGTTTGCGGATCTGGAGGTGGGCGTGCGGCCTGAAAGCACGCTACAGACAAAGTACCTGAAGGATGATGGAGATCGAACCAGAAGACGGGCCTCCCTCAAGTAGTAGGGGACTCGGGTCCCGTCGCATCTCTGCCAACCGAATAGACTGACCCCCGGAAGGCAGATCCGTCTCCCACACCAATCGCCTCCGGGGAGTCACCTGGAGGTGTTCCATGGATGAGTTTGTCCTGGACGATGTCCTGGCGACGTTGCGCGCGTCTCTGGAGCGCGGCGATCTGGATGGTGCCGTCGCCGCGATCCAAGCCCTGCTGCCCGCCGATCAGGCAGATTTGGTCGAAGGGTTGAGCGGCGAGGATCAGCTCACCTTGCTCGCCCAGCTCGATCCTGCCGATTCTGCCGATGTCCTGGAAGAGATGGAGGACAGGGAGGCAGCGGCCCTGGCCGAGATCCTGCCCTTGATCGATCTGGCGGGCATTCTCGACGAGATGGAAGTGGACGAGGCAGCGGACGTGCTGGGAGATCTGTCACCCGAGCGTGCAGCCGATGCGCTGCGGGTGATGGAAGAATCGGGCGAGGTTCTGCCCTTGCTCCAATATCCCGACGACACGGCCGGTGGCCTGATGACCCCGGCGATTGTCACCCTGCGCCGCAGGTGGCGGGCAGTACGCGCCCTGGAAGAGCTGCGCCGCGTGGAGCCTGACGCCGACAGTGCCTACTATCTCTTTGTCACCGACGAGCAGGGCGAGCTATTGGGCGTGGTGAGCCTGCGCAACCTGGTGGTGGCAGCACCCGAGACGACAGTGGAAGCGATGATGGATCCAAACGCCATCTCGGTCTCGGTGCACACTGATCAGGAGGATTGTGCACGCATCCTGTCGCGCTATGGGTTCCTGGCCCTGCCCGTGGTCGACGATGAGAACCGCCTGGTGGGTGTGATCACGGCCGACGATTTGATCGAGGTTGCCGAGAACGAGGCCACCGAAGACATGTATCGCCTGGTGGGCATCAGTGGCGAGGAGCGCGTGTTCAGCCCCGTCCGCCTGGCCGTGCTCAAGCGGTTGCCCTGGCTGGCGATCAACATGCTCACCCTTTTTGTGGCCATCACCGTCGTCGATGCCTTTGACCAGATCATCGCCGGCATGGTGGCCCTGGCGACCTTTCTGCCACTCGTCTCTGGCGAGGGCGGCAACGCCGGCAGCCAGACGACGACGATCCTCGTGCGCGGTTTGGCTCTCGGAGAGGTGGACTCGCATGCTGCTCCGCGCATCGTCGGCAAGGAGGTAGGCGCCGCCCTGATCAACGGCACGGCCATTGGCCTCGGCACGGGGGCGGCCATCTATGCCTGGAAAGGGGAGTGGGTTATCTCGGTCGCCGTGGCGTTGGCTATGGTCCTCAACTTTGTTATGGCAGCCCTATCTGGCGTGCTCGTCCCCCTGGGCCTGAAGGCACTCAAGGTCGATCCTGCCGTGGCTTCGGCTGCCTTTGTCACGGCCATCACCGATACCCTTGGCTTTCTCTTTTTCCTTGGGATCGCGACGCTTCTCCTGTAGAGCGCCCTTTATTGCACGGGAGGTGTATTATGCAGCAATATCAGTTGGAGACGGTGCTCGCCCAACTCCGTGGGGCGCTTGAGGGGGACGATCTGCCCGCTGCGGCGGCCATTCTTGCCGCCCTGCGCCCGCCAGACCAGGCCGACGTGTTTGCCGAACTGCAGGACGAGATGCAGCGCGCGCTGCTGCCCGAGCTGCACCCGGGCGACTCGGCCGACATCCTCGAAAAGTTGGATGACGGGCAGGTCGCCGACCTCGTCGCCAGCCTGTCGACGGACGACGTGATCCGCATTGTCGACGAGATGGAGCCCGACGAGGCGGCCGACCTCCTGGGCGATCTCGATCCGGAACAGGCGCGCATTGTGCTGGAAGGGCTGGAAGAGCCGGAAGAGGTGCGCCCCCTGCTCATGCACCCGGACGACAGCGCCGGTGGCCTGATGACGTCCGAGTTCCTGGCACTGCGCATGCGCATGACAGCCGGCGATGCGATCCAGGCAATCCGCGCCTGGCAGCCAGAGGACGAGACAGCCTACTATTTGTTCGTGATCGACAGGAATGAGCACCTGCGCGGTGTGGTGAGCCTGCGCCAGATCATTGTCGCCGATCCCACCACGCGCCTCTCTGAGATCATGGACACGGAAGTAATCTCGGTCCAGGCGGGTGTGGACCAGGAGGAAGCTGCCAGGATTATGTCGCGCTACGACCTGCTCGCCTTACCTGTCGTCGATGCGTCGGGCAAGCTCCTGGGCATCGTGACCATCGACGACGTGCTGGACGTGCTGGAGGACGAAGCGACGGAAGACATCCAGCGCCTGGCCGGTGCGCAACCCCTGGATCGTCCTTACCTCGACACCGGGGTGCTGACGGTAGCGCGCAAGCGCATTGGCTGGCTGCTCCTCCTCTTTCTGACGGCCACGCTCACCGGCTCGGTGATGCGCCTCTTTGAAGACGAGATGCAGGCCGTCGTCTCGTTGGCGATCTTTATCCCCTTGCTGATCGGCACCGGGGGCAATGCCGGCTCGCAGACGACGGCCACCATCATTCGCGCTCTGGCCATGGGCGAGGTGGCACCGCGCGATGCGCTGCGGGTATGGGCACACGAGATTCTGGTGGGATTGGCGTTGGGATTCGGCATGGCCGCCGTTGCCTATGGCAGGGCGATCACCTGGGAGCCGGACCCAAGCCTGGCGACGACGGTGGCCGCGGCGATCGTGGCCATTGTGCTATGGGCCACGGGCATTGGCGCGCTGCTGCCACTCATCGCCGTGCGCCTGCGCATCGACCCCACTGTGGTCTCTGGCCCGGTGATGAGCACACTGGTCGACGCGACAGGGTTATTTATCTATTTTTCCATCGCCCGGGCGATCATGGGGCTGTGAGGTCGACTACCTGGCCTACGGTCGGGACCACCACCTTTGTGACGCCGATGCCGTGCATGCCATCAGCCAGCGACAGGCTGGCGGGCTCTTCGCCGTGCACTACAAACGTGGCCTGGAGCCGCTCCGGCCCCAGGGCGCGGACGTAGCTCAGCAGCTCATTGCGGTCGGCGTGGGCGCTAAAGCCGTTGATTGTCTCGACGCGCGCGCGCAGCTTGTACTCTTCGCCAAAGATCTTGATGACCGGCTGGCGCTCGACGAGGCGCCGGCCGAGCGTGTATGGCGCCTGCCAGCCCACGATCAGCACGGTGTTCGCTTCATCCTCGACATTGTTCTTGAGGTGGTGCAAAATGCGTCCCGCCTCGGCCATGCCCGACGCGCTGATGATGATCGCCGGCTGGCGCAAAAAGTTCAGTTCTTTCGACGCCTCTACGGCACGCACATAGGTCAGGCGGTAAAAGCCAAAGGGGTCGCGGCCGTTGCCACTGGCTATGAACGCGTTCGTCTCCTCGTCGTAGCATTCGGGGTGGAGACGGAACACCTCGGTAATGTTCACGGCGAGTGGGCTGTCAACATAGATCGGCAGCTCGGGAATTTTCCTGGCCTCGACGAGCTGGTGCAGCGCATAGACCAGCTCCTGGGTACGACCGACGGCAAAGGCAGGCACGATCACCTTGCCGCCGCGCCGGTAGGTGTCGAGTACCACGTCACGCAGCGCTCTGTCGGCCGTCTCCACCGGGTCGTGCAGGCGGTCACCATACGTGCTCTCGATGATCAGATAGTCGACGTCCGCCACGACCTCCGGGTCGCGCAGGATCGGCAGGCCGGGCCGGCCCAGGTCACCGGTAAAGAGGAGACGCTTCCGGCGGCCATTCTCCTCGACGTCGAGCACCACGAGCGCCGACCCAAGGATATGGCCGGCATCGTAAAAGGTGACCGTCACGCCGGGCACCACGGGCAGCGACCGGCCATAGCCCACCGTCACGAAACTACGGAGGCTGTGGGTGGCATCAGCCATCGTGTAGAGCGGCTCGACGGGTGGTTGCCCTTGCTTGGCCCGCTTTTTATTCACGTATTGGATGTCTTCCTCCTGAATATGCGCCGAGTCGCGGAGCATGGCGGCGCATAGGTCACGAGTTGCCGGGGTGGAGTAGATATTGCCCCTGAAGCCACGCTTGACCAGCGTGGGCACGTTGCCCGAGTGATCGATGTGGGCATGCGACAATATCATGGCATCGATGCCTGTCACATCAAAGGGCAGATTGCGGTTTCGTTCGAAACTCTCCTGCCGCTTCCCCTGATACAGGCCACAGTCGAGCAGGATGCGGCGTGCGCTCGAGCCCTCGCCCACCATCAGTACGTGCATCGAGCCGGTGACTGTGCGTACCGCCCCCAGGAATTCCAGTTTCATATTCATACCTCGCCTTTGCGCGCGCCGGCTCGCGCCGGTGGCTAGATCCAGTAACGTCTACAAAAGTAGACGATCATGTCGATGGCGAGCCGCACCATCAGCGAAAGGACAAAGAGGAAAACATGGTGCGAATCGCCCAGCCTCCTCACGCAATTATTATGCTTCCAGGCAGAGAAAAAGTCAAGTCACCCTGTGCCTTGTCTACCGGCACATTTCCTGCTATAATCGGACATGAGGAGCGAACAAAATGGTGACAATCCCTCGCATCGAGCG
>JAFGIA010000110.1 GCA_016929795.1 Anaerolineae bacterium | reverse complement strand
GGGCGCACCGTCACCGAGGCGGACGTGGTGGCGTTTGCTGCCCTGAGCGGTGATTGGAATACGATCCACACCGACGCCGTGTACGCCGCGGGCCACCCGTTTGGCCAGCGCGTGGCGCACGGGTTGTTGGGGTTGTCCATCGCCTCGGGCCTCGCCGTGCGCCTGGGGTTCATGGAAGAGACGGTCCTCGCCTTTCGAGAGATCGGCTCGTGGAAGTTCAGCCTGCCGATCTACTTTGGTGACACGATCCGCGTTCGGGCCACGGTTGACGAGACGCGCCCGATGCGCCGGCTGGGTGGCGGGCTGGTGACGTTCAAGGTAGAGATCCTGAACCAGGACGATCAGATCGTGCAGCGCGGGACGTGGAGCGTGTTGGTGAAGAGCCACGAGTAGCAGATCGTCAAGGGAAAGAGTCGACCAAAGAGGTGGGAATGAAGCACGCTGTCCGAGTTCTCGTGGTGGATGGAGATCCTCATTCACTCCATGCTGTTGTACGACCGCTGCAGGCGGCCGGTTACGAGGTATTGGAGGCGGCTACAGCCCTTGATGCCTTCCGTCAGGCCAGAAAGAACCACCCGGCCCTGATCATGCTCAACGCCGCCCTCCCCGACGGGGATGGCACCGTGCTCTGCAAGAGGATCAAGACGGAGTCAGGGCTTCAGGACTGCGTGGTGGCCCTGCTATCGGACGGTTCGGCGGCCGGAGAACCGGCAAGCGCATTCGATGTCGGTGCCGACGAAACCATCATCCGCCCCCTTTCGGATCGAGAGTTGCTGCTGCGCGTGCAAGCCATGGTGCAGACCAAGCAGACGCAGGACGAGCTCCGTGAACGAGTCAAAGAGCTGAATTGCCTGTATCGCATCGGTGCTGTGGTTGACAGACAGGATATCCCCCTGGACGAGATTCTGCAAAGCATCGCGGAGCTGATCCCTTCCGGTTGGCAATATCCCGAGATCGCGGCGGCACGCATCCTCCTTGACGAGCACGAATTCACGACGGCAGGTTTTCGCGAAACGTGTTGGAGTCAAGTGTGCGACTTTGTCGTGAACGGCGAGCGGCTGGGGTGTGTGCAAGTGTACTATCTTGAAAAGAGGCCGGAGAGGAATGAAGGCCCTTTTCTGCATGGTGAGCGGGCTCTGCTCGAAGCGATTGCGTCGCGCTTGGGCAAGATCGTCGAGCGCAAGCGTTTGCAAGAATCGCTGCGCGAGAGTCAAGAGCGATTCCGCGCCGTCGTGGAAGGCTCGGTGGAAGGGATCCTGGTGCATCGCAACACCATGCCTCTCTTTGCCAACCCGGCCTATGCCCGTATCTTTGGCTTTGATTCGGTCGCCCAAGTCCTAACGCTGGACTCGGTCATCCCGTTAATTGCACCCTACGATCGAGAGCGCCTGCTCGGTTATCACGCCGCACGCACTCGGGGAGAATCGGCGCCTGATCAGTACGAGGCCGACGCCGTGCGCCGGGACGGCTCGATTATCACCTTGCATCAGATGGTGACAACGATATCGTGGAGTGGTCAGCCAGCCGTGCTGTCGGCCTTTGTCGACGTGACCGAGCGCCGCAGGGCGGAGCGCAAGCTGGACGAGCACGCCCGGGATCTGGAGGCACGCAACCAGGAGCTTGATGCCTTTGCCCACACAGTCGCCCATGACCTGAGGGATCCTCTCGTCCTGATCACGGGCTTGGCCGATGTTATTCAAGAAGACTATGCGCTCATGAGCAAGGCTGAAATTGAGCATTACCTCCTCCTCATCTCGCGCACCGGATGGCGCATGCACAACATTCTCGACGAGCTGCTCCTTCTCTCAGAAGTACGCAAGATCGACGTGCGGACGGAGCCGCTCGACATGGGCACACTCGTAGTGTCAGCCAAATCACGCTTGGCGCACGTGATCGAACAAGAGCAGGCCGAGATCGCCTGCCCCGTCGATTGGCCGCGGGCCATGGGCTATGGTCCCTGGATCGAGGAAGTGTGGGTGAACTATTTGAGTAACGCGATCAAATATGGTGGCCGCCCGCCACGTATAGAGCTCGGCGCCACTGTGCAAGAAGCAAACGTGCGCTTCTGGGTGCGGGATAACGGTCCGGGGATTGCCCTAGAAGATCAAGCGGTTCTTTTCACACCCTTCACCCGGCTGAGCCAGGTCCGGGCGAAGGGACACGGACTCGGATTGTCGGTTGTGCGGCGCATCATCGCCAAGCTTGGGGGCGAGGTCGGCCTCGAGAGCAGGGGCGTGCCTGGTGAAGGAAGTGTGTTTTACTTTGTCCTGCCTGGTTGCGATCGGAGCAAACGGGGAGCAGAGTCTGAATAAGCTCAGCGCATACCGGCCAGCCTGAGCGCTGCGCGCGCCCATGCTATCACCGGGACAGCGACCTCTTGATAGTTTTCCCCCCTTGACACCCCACTGATCTTGTGATATAATAAAGCAAGTACTTACTTGCATAGATAGAGAGGTGCCGGATGGATCGAGCCACAGGCCAACAGCGTGAGCAGGCAGGCGCAGACGAGACCCGCGACCGTTTGCTGGAAGCGGCCGCGCGCATCTTTGCCGAAAAAGGCTATGCCCGTGCCACTACACGCGCGCTTGCCGAGGCCGCTGGTGTCAACGAGGTCACCCTTTTTCGCCACTTTGGCAGCAAGGCGAACCTGTTTGCAGCAGTGGTCGATGCGTACGCCGCGCCGGGGCTGAGTGCCTCGCTCGGCCTGGCACTGACTGGCGACCTGGAGAACGACCTGACGGCTATGGGTAGTTTGGTTCTCCACCTGCTGCTGGAGCGCAGGGAGTCGATGCGGATGATGCTGTGCGAGGCGGAGCACTTTGAGGAGGTGCGCCAGGTGCTGGCGCAGAACCCACGCCGGCTGCGGCAGGTGCTCGCCGACTATTTGCGCGGTCAGCAGGCGCCAGGCAAGGTGCGCCCACTGCATGTGGAAGCCGCCGCCCAGGCCTTCTGGGGCATGTTCTTTGCCTACAGCTTTGGTTCTTGGCTCATGGACGAAGAAATGGAGCCGCCGTTGTCTATCGACGAGTTGGTGAGGGAATTTGTCTCTTTGTTTGTGAAAGGGATCGCGGCCGGATGAAGATAAAGAATGCAGATGGCTCGGCTGGAGACCGGCCCCAGCAAGAGTCTACCAATCTACCAGCCTTCCAGCAGGAGGTCTGCATGATAGACGCCACGATTCGGGTGCAATCGGCCACTCGCCGTTTCCGCAGCCGGCGAGGGGAGAGCATTCTCGCGGTTGATAACCTCTCTTTCGAGGTGCGGCCGGGCGAGATTTTCGGCCTGCTGGGGCCGAATGGCGCGGGCAAGACGACGACGATCCACCTGATCACGGGACTGCTGCGCCGCGACAGCGGTGACGTGCATGTCCTCGGCTTTGACCCGGCGCGCGAAGCGCGCCAGGTGCGGCGCACCATCGGCTACGTGCCGCAGGAGACGAACGTCTATCTCGACCTGAATGCGGTCGATAACCTGTGGCACCACGCCGCGCTCTATTGCCCGGACCTGTCTGTCGTCAAAGGGCGGATCGAGGCGCTGCTGCACTTGATGGACCTGTGGGATCGCCGCCGTGACCCGGTCAAGACCTTTTCGGGCGGCATGAAGCGCCGCCTGGCGCTCGCCCGGGCTCTGCTCCACGATCCACCGATCATCCTGTTCGACGAGCCGACGCTCGGCGTCGACGTCCAAGCGCGTCACGTGCTGTGGGATCACATCCGCGCCCGGCAGGCCGAGGGCAAGACGTTCGTGGTGTCGACCAACGACATGGCCGAGGCCGAGGCGTTGTGCGACCGGCTGGTGATCATTGACCATGGGCAAGCGATCGCACTCGACACGCCCGACGCACTGAAGGCCGCGCTGGGACGCGACATTGTGACGGTGCGCACCACGCCCGACATCGCCGACCCGGCCGCGCTTTTCGCGGGGCTGGGAGTGCAGGCGGTCACGAGGCTGGAGGGGGGCGGGCTGCGCCTGGAGGTGTCGGATGCAGAGTCGATCGCGGGGGAGCTGTTCGCCCGCGCCGCGTCGGGCCACCGCCTGGAATCGGTGCGTATCGCGCGCCCCACCCTCGACGACGTCTTTCTCCACCACACGGGCCGTGGGCTGAGGGAGTAGGGGCGATGAGCGCTCAGATTCTTTGCTTCCGCCTGCTGCTGCACAACGAGCTCAAGCTCTTTCGCACTTCGGTCCCCATCCACGCCGTCGCGCTGTTGCAGCCGACGCTCCTCTACGTGCTGATGTCGACGATCCTGGTCCACCCGACTTTCGAGATGCGGGTCGAGCGGCCCTCGTCGGCGGCGGGCGAGGCGCTGGTGGCTGCCATGGAGCGCGTCGGCTCGCCCATCGGGCTGCCCTACATCCAGCCGGTCCTGGTCGACGAGCCGGGCAGGGAGATCTCGCGCCAGGTGGTCGCCGTCGAGGAGCGGGGCGGGGTGCCCTCTGCCGTGCAGCACTTTGGCCTGGTGGACAGCAACCTGGTCAAGAACTATCGCAACCGCCTCACCGCCGCGGCGCTGCTGCTGTGGGAGGAGGAGCTGGGTCCCCGGGCCGTGGTGGTAGAGCAACACCCGTGGCTGCCGCGCGATGTGCCCTACAGCGTCTACTTTGGCATGGCCGTGCTGCCGATGGCGGTGTTTGTCGCCGGCTCGATGCTGGGGGCCATCCTGGCCGCGCAAGAGTTCGAGCTGGGCACTGTGGTCGAGTACCGGCTGGCGCCGCTCGCGCCGGGCTGGGTGCTGGCCGCGCGGCTGGTGCGCCTGGTGCTGTTGGCCCTGATCGGGGCGGTCATCCTGCTCGTGGCCATCGCCCTCGTCACCGGTGTCTGGCCCTCGAGCCCCGGCGGTGTGCTCCTCATCCTGCTGCCGGTGGCGGTGATCGCCGGTGCACTGGGCACGCTTGCCGGCCTGCTGCTGCGGCGCACGATCCCGGCCTTTCTCGTGGCGCTGATCGCTTCGTTTGTGGGCTGGCTGATGGGCAGCGCCTTTGGCCTCGCCGCCGGGTTCAGCGGTTGGTACGAGCGCTTGAGCCGCCTGACGCCCTTTACGCACGCCGTCGAGCTGCTCTTCCCGCATTACTATGGTGCGGCGATCGGCCGTCCGGCAGTGTCGATCCTCTTTTTGTTGCTAATCAGTGTGGCGATGATCACGCTCACCGCCATCGTTTATCATTCCCGCATCTTGAGGCAGGCCTGAGATGGAGATCAAACGCTTCTGGATTCTGCTGAGTACCGAGCTGAAGGCGTGGCGCCACGACCCGATCACGGCCCTGGGTGGGTTCATCCCGACGCTCTTTATCCTGATGGCGTTCTCTTCCCTCTTCGGCGGGCGGCTGACCTTCAAGCTGGCCGTGGTGAGCCATGACGCCGGGCCCTATGGAGCCATGCTGCGCGAGACGCTGGACGAGGTGCTGTCACCCTTTGGCACGCCTTATTACGACGTCGTGGACCTGCCCAAGGCTGCGGCCCTCGACGAGCTGTATGCCCATCGCATCGACGGCGTGTGGATTGTGCCGGCTGGCTTTTCGGAGCGGGTGGCGGATGGCGGCCGGCCCACGATCGAGATGCATTTCAGCAACTATAACGACGACCGGGCCAAGAATCACCGCATCTATGCGGCCGAGATTCTGTGGCGCTTTTACGAAAAGGCGGGGTTCCCCACCCCGCCGGTGGCACTGGCCGAGACCTATCCCCGCGACGAGATGGTGGAGTGGTTCCCCGTGATCGCCGTGGGGGTGGCGCTCTTGAGCTTTATGCTGGGCGGCATGATGAACGTCTTTGTGCTGACGCGCAAGGAGCAGGTCGCCGGCGTCACGGTCGAGTTCGGGCTGGCGCCGCGCGCGCTGGCCTGGGTGCTGGTGCCCAAGACGTTGCTGGCGCTGGTCATGGGGCTGGCGACCGGGACGATCATGCTGGGCGTGGTCTATCTGTGGGTCGGCGCCTGGCCGGGCAATTTTTTGCCGGCGGTGTGGATTCTGGCCGGGCTGGTCATTCTCTTCTGGGTGCCGCCCACGCTCCTCTTTGGCTTTCGCTCCGAGTACTTTGCCGGAGCGATCGCCACCATCCTCACCGGGCTGACCACCTTTTTCGTCGCCGGCGGCCTGGCCTCGGCGCGCTACAACCGGGCGAGCGTGCCCTGGTTTTCCTGGCTTTTTCCCAACATCTATGCCGTCGACCCGATGCGCGACCTGGTGCTCTTTGGCGAATGGCCGGCGGATTGGACGTCGGCAGTGCTCATCCTGGCAGCCTTTGCCGCCGCCAGCCTGACCGCCGGCATGCTCCTGGCCGGGAGACGACTGAGGCGATTCTAGGTTTACGATTTTGGGCTCTGGTCGGATGGTCAAGTGATGGGGTGGAGTGGTACCCAACGGCTCGTGCCTGTGTCGTAGCGCTCGATCTCGCCGCTTTCGAGGTGATAGACCCAGCCGTGGAGGGTGAGCCTGCCGGCGCGCCCGGCGGCACGCACCGGGTCGTATGAGCGCAGGTGATCCATCTGCAGGAGCACATTCTCGCGGACGATGGCCAGGTGCCGCGCTTCTTCGGGCCAGCCGGCTGCCTCCACCTTGGTTGCCGCTGGCCGCGCGTGCTCGACCCAGCGCACGATGTGCGGCTCGTGGCCGAGGTCGAGGGGAGCACCGAGCGCCTTGATGCCGCCGCAGTCGGTGTGGCCGCAAATGACGGCGTGTGGCACGTGCAGATGTCGGATCGCATACTCGATGGCGGCGCCGGCGCTCGTCTCCCCTGTGCCATAGGGCGGGACGACGTTGGCGACGTTGCGCACGACAAAGAGATCCCCCGGCTCGGCGCCCGTGATCAGCTCGGGCACGATACGCGAGTCGGAGCAGCCGATCCAGAGCACCTGGGGGGCCTGGCCCTCGGCTACCAACCGGTCAAAGAGGGCGCGGTTCTGCTCGTAGTAGCCACGAGACCGCTCGATACCTCTGAGGATTTTGGGTGTAGGCATGGTCATTCCCTCGATTCTTCCTGGCCGAGCAACCGCCGCCCGGCTGTGTAGGGGTCGATCTCGCGACGGGCGACGCGGTCGACCAGGCCGCGCAGTGCGTCCGGGTGCGTCCGCGCCAGCACGCGGCGCAGTGACTCTTGCTGGACAATTGTCTCGATCTCGGCGGCGGCGCGCGCCCGCTGGCGCCAGGCCAGCCGCCCACTCTCTTCCAGGTAGGCGCGGTGCGCCAGGATCGCCTCCGCCAGCTCCCTGATGCCTTCGCGCCGGGTGGCTACCGTCTTGACGATCGGCGGTCGCCACACCGCCCCTGATTGTCCGACGCCCTGATTGCCCGATTCCCTGCTCCCCGATCCCGACACCTGCATCAACTGCCCGTGGTGCATCACGGTGTGGTTGCCGCGCATATCAAGGTCGAGCATCATGCGCAGGGCCATCACCGCGTGGTCGGCGCCTTCCTGGTCGGCCTTGTTCACGGCGAACACGTCGGCAATCTCCAGGATGCCGGCCTTGATGGCCTGCACGTCGTCGCCCAGGCCGGGTACCTCGACCACAATGGTGGTGTGCGCCGTGCGGGCTATGTCCACCTCTGCCTGCCCGGCGCCGACGGTCTCGACGATGACCACGTCGTACCCTGCGGCGTCGAGCACTTTTACCGCGTCGGCGGTGGCCCAGGCCAGGCCGCCCAGGTTGCCGCGACTGGCCATGCTACGGATGAAAATGCCACTATCCCCCGCCAGGTCACGCATCCGGATCCGGTCGCCCAGGATGGCCCCACCGGAAAAGGGGCTGGTGGGGTCGACGGCAATGATCGCCACTGCCGGTGGCTCTGTGTCGCCCGTGCCCTGGCGTAGATGGAGCGCCAGGGCGTTGACCAGCGTGCTTTTGCCGCTGCCCGGTGGCCCGGTGACGCCGACGATGTGGGCGCGGCCGGTGTGGGGGTGGAGCGCGGCGAGCAGCTCGTGCGCTCCGGCGTTCCGGTCTTCGACGAGGCTCAGCGCGCGCGCCACGGCCCGCCGCCGCCCCGCCAGCACCCCTTCGAGCAGCTCTGTCGATTCAATCGTCACGGGGCATGCTCAGGCTGCGACGTTCTGGCGGATAAAGTCGACGATCGTGTCGGTAGAGGTGCCGGGGCCAAAGATGCCGGTGATGCCCAGGTCGCGCAGCGCCGGCACATCCTCATCGGGGATGATGCCGCCGGCGACGACGAGCACGTCGTCCATGCCGCTCGCGCGCAGCAGCTCCATCACCTTCGGAAAGAGGGCCATGTGCGCGCCCGACAGGATCGACATGCCGATCACGTCCACGTCCTCTTGCAGCGCCGCTTCGGCGATCATCTCCGGTGTCTGGCGGATGCCAGTGTACACCACTTCCATGCCCGCGTCGCGCAGCGCGCGGGCGATCACCTTGGCGCCGCGGTCGTGGCCGTCTAGGCCGGGCTTGGCTACCAGTACACGAATTCGTTTATCGGTCATCTACATCCTCCATCCTCGTGTGACGTGCCTAACCACGTCACACGTTAAGCAGTGACTCAATCTCATCCAGCACTTCCAACAACGTGATCGCTGGATGTTCTTCTACCCGTGCACGGTGTGTCGATGAAAAGGGTAGGTTCTCAGACCGTGATGGTGAGGTGCCGAGTCCCAGCGCGTGATCAACTGGTTCTGTTGGTTCATGTAGTGGAAGCGGAACTTCTGACGTTGCGACGGTAGCTGCTCGGAGAATTCGAGCACCGAGCCATCAAGAAAGTCAAGTCTACCTTCAATGAACCCGATGGCCAGATTGGCGTCAACATCGCGGTGGATCAAAGTGCTCACCAGAAGCGGAGCTGGCGAATGCAACCTGTTGTCGATCTCGGCAAGATAGTCCCAAACATTCATAGTTCGATCTGGTCCAGGAGTCGGAGCTGCTCCTGAGTTTCCTGATAAGCATCAAGGTTGAACTCCCACTCGAACCAATTTGCATCATCGCCTAGCTCACCTCGTGCAAACTGAGCAGCGAATGCAGCGGAATCC
>JAFGIA010000109.1 GCA_016929795.1 Anaerolineae bacterium | reverse complement strand
GGATTTTAGATGCTTGAGGCGGAATGCCAGCCGGCCTCATCACCGTGAATCCGTGTAAATCCGTGCAATCCGTGTCCAATCATAACCTCACCTGAACGGTTACGCCGGGGGATGAGGACCGCTCGGAAAAATGGCAAGGGGCGAGCGCGGCGGGCGCATTGACTGGATATCGCGGTTACGTTATAATAGGTGCGGCCCGCAGGGGTGGGGAGACTGTCGATGGAGAGGGGGGGAAAGGTGAGGGAGCCAGGTGATCTTTTTGGACCGATGCGCCTGCCATTTCTGGTGCTGCCGCCGGTGTGTGTGGCGTTGGGCGCCGGGACGGCGGCGTGGACGGCGGGCGCTCTTGATTGGTTCTATGTGACGCTGGCGTTCGTGGGGGCGATGGCGGCGCACGTCAGTGTGAATGCTCTGAATGAGTATTGTGATTTCCGGAGCGGCCTGGACCTGCATACGACGCCGACGCCGTTCAGCGGGGGGAGCGGCACGCTGGCGGCAAGGCCGGCGGCGGCGAGTGTGGCGCTGACGACGGGGGTGGTGTCGATGGTGATCGCGGCGGCGGTGGGCGTCTATTTTGTCGCGGTGTGGGGCCCGGGCCTGCTGCCCGTCGGGCTGTTGGGCCTGCTGGTGATTGCGATCTATACGCCGACTCTTACTCGCTGGCCTTTGCTGTGCCTGCTGGCGCCCGGCCTGGGGTTTGGCACGTTTATGGTGATGGGCACGGATTTCGTGCTGACTGGCCACTATTCGTGGCCAGCTTTTTTCGCCTCGCTGGTGCCCTTTTTTCTGGTCAGTGACCTGCTGCTGATCAACCAGTTCCCGGACGTGGAGGCGGACCAGGGCGTGGGCCGGTGCCACTACCCGATCGCGATCGGGCGGCGGCGGAGCAGCCTGATCTATGGCGCGTTTTTGCTGGGCGCCTACGGGTCGATCGTGGCCGGCTGGGCGGTGGGGGCGCTGCCGGCGGCGGCGCTGCTGGGGCTGCTGACGCTGCCGCTGGCGGGGGTCACTGCCCGCGGCGCCTACCGGCACGCCGACGAGATCGACAAGCTGGTGCCCTACCTGGCGCGGAATGTGCTGATCGATATTCTGACGCCGGCACTGGTGGCGGTGGGGCTCTTTGTGGCGGCGGGATGAAGGTCTACCGGTCGGACACGTTCACTTTTCCACTGGACAGGAAGCACCGCTTTCCGCTGGCCAAGTATGGCGCGCTGCGCGAGGAGATCGAAGCGGCGGGGCTGGTGCCGCCGGTGGAGATGCGCATTCCGGAGCCGGCCACGGAGGAGCAGCTCTGGCGTGCCCACGACGCGGAGTATGTGCGGCGCCTGGCAGCGGGCGCGCTGACGCCGCTGGAGATGCGGCGGATCGGGCTGCCCTGGTCGGCGGCGCTGGTGAGGCGCGCCCGCCACACGACGGGCGGCACGATCGCGGCCTGCCGCGACGCCCTGGCGGAGGGGATCGCGGTCAACCTGGCCGGCGGCACGCACCACGCCCAGTACGACCGGGGCCAAGGTTTTTGCCTGTTTAATGACATGGTGGTGGGGGTGCGCGCGATGCAGGCGGAGGGGCGCCTGGGCCGCGCGGTGGTGATCGACTGCGACGTGCACCAGGGCAACGGCACGGCGGCCCTGACGCGGGATGATGGGACGATCTTTACTTTTTCGATCCACAGTGAGAGCAATTTTCCGCTGTTTAAAATGCCGAGCAACCTCGACATGGGGCTGGCGGACGGCACGGGCGACGAGGACTATTTGTCGGCCCTGGGGCTGGGCCTCGATATCGCGCTGGAGCGGGCCGGGGCCGACCTGGCGCTCTACCTGGCCGGGGCCGACCCGCACGAGGAGGATAGCCTGGGCCACCTGGCGCTGACCTACGCGGGCCTGGCCGCCCGGGACAGGATGGTGCTCGAGCGCTGCCGCGCCGAGCGGCTGCCGGTGGCTGTGCTGCTGGCGGGCGGCTATGGCCGGCGCATTGAAAGTACGGTGGCGATCCACCTGGAGACGGTGCGCATTGCCGCCGGGCTGGCGCGAGGTTGGCCGGCGCCGGGGGTGCACCCGTGAGGGCGGCCACCGGTTATGGCGCAAGAGATGCCATGCCCTGCCGGGCGCCACGAGGGATGAAAAATGGCTGTCATTGAAGTCAACGGCCTGAAGAAAACGTTCTCGGCGCGCGAAAAGGAGCCGGGCTTGCGCGGCAGCCTGCGCGGGCTCGTCCGCCCCACGTACCGCGAGACGGAGGCGGTGAAGGGGATCTGCTTTTCGGTTGAACCGGGCGAGCGCGTCGCGTTTATCGGGCCGAACGGCGCTGGCAAGTCGACGACGATCAAGATGCTGGTCGGCATTCTCTACCCCACGTCTGGCGACGCGCAGGTGTTGGGCAAGGTGCCGTGGCGCGAGCGGCAGCGGCTGGCGTATGACATTGGGGCTGTGTTTGGCCAAAAGTCGCAGCTCTGGTATCACCTGCCGCCGCACGACTCGTTCGACCTGCTGGCGCGCATCTACGAGGTCGACGCGGCCAGCTACCGGCAACGGCTGGCTTACCTGGTGGAGCTGTTCGAGATCGGCGATTACCTGGAGGCGCCGGTGCGGAAGCTGTCGCTGGGCGAGAGGATGCGGTGCGAGATTGCGGCGTCGCTGCTCCACCGGCCACAGATCCTCTTTCTCGACGAGCCGACGATCGGCCTCGACGTGGTGGTCAAGCAGCGGATCCGCGATCTGATCCTGGCGCTGAACCAGGAGGAGGAGGTGACGGTGTTTCTCACGTCGCACGACGCGGGTGACGTGGAGGTGCTGTGCAAGCGGGCGATGGTGATCAACCATGGCGAGGTGATTTTTGATGACAGGGTGTCGACGCTGAAGCGCGATTTTGTGCGCACCAAGACGATCTCGCTCAAGCTGGCGGAGCCGTGGCAGGGGCTCGACGCCGCGCCGGGGGTAGCGGGGTTCCCCGGCGTCGAGGTGCTCAAGCAGAAGGGGTATGGGGTGAAGCTGCAGGTGGATACGGCAAGGGTGCCGATCGAGGAGGTCATCTCGCGCCTCCTGGCCCACTATTCTATCGCCGATATCAATGTCGACAACCCGCCGATGGAAGAGATTATTGCGCGGATCTATGAGCGGGGGTAGAGTGGGTATTGGGTATTAGGCTCCAAGGCGCGATTCGGGCCGCCCCCGGGGACGGGGGCTTGAGCCTTAGCGGGGGTAGAGTGGGTATTGGGTATTGGATATTGGGTAAAAGGGGTGGGATGACGCGGTACTGGTCTATTTTGAGGACGTCGGCACGGCAGCAGTGGGTGTACCGGAGCGAGATGGTGGCGCGCGCGGTACAGATCGCGCTCTTTGTGGGCGTGTTCATGGCGCTGTGGTCGACGGCGTACGCGGTCAGCGGGCAGGAGCGGCTGGCGGGGTTCAGCCGGGCCGAGATGCTCTGGTATTTTGCCATGACGGAGACGATGGTGCTGTCGACGTCGCGCGTTTTTCTCGAGATCGCCGAGGCGGTGCGCGCCGGCGACCTGGCCTATACGCTCGCCCGGCCGACGAGCTATCCTTTTTTCCAGGTGGCTAATTCGCTCGGCAACTCGGCGCCGCGCTTTGGGCTGAACCTGGTCGTCGCGGCGGCGGTCGTGGCCGCCGGCACGCGGGAGGTGGTGGGCAGTGTGCAGGGCCTGGCCGGGTTTCTGCTGCTGGCGGCAGTGGCGCTGGTGCTCGACGCGCTGATCGGGGTGCTGATTGGCCTGGCGGCGTTCTGGATCGAAGAGGTGACGCCTATCTTTTGGATCTACCAGAAGCTGCTTTTCACGGTGGGGGGGATGTTTCTGCCGCTCGAGTTTTTTCCGGAAGGGCTGCGCGAGGCTGTGGGCTGGCTGCCCTTCCAATTCATCACTTATGCCCCCGCCCGCACGCTGGTGAAGTTCGATCCCACCCTGGTGGCCCAATCGCTGGCGGGCCAGCTGGCCTACCTGGTGCTGTTCACGGCCCTGGTCGCGCTCGTCTGGCGGCGCGCCACGCGGCGCCTGGTGGTGCACGGAGGCTGATGTGAAAACGCTGCACCTGGTGGCCGGGTACTTGCGACACAACCTGATGTCGGCCATGGCCTACCGCGGGGCGTTTTTCCTGCAGGTGGCGGGCATGATCCTGAATGACATCACGCTGCTTTTTTTCTGGTGGGTGCTCTTCCAGCGGCTGCCGTCGCTGCGCGGCTGGAATCTGAGCCAGGTGATGATGCTGTACGCCATGGTGGCCTTTGGCTTTGGCCTGGCCCACGTGGTGTGTGGCAATGCTTTTTTCGTGGCGCGCACGATTGTGCGCGGCGAGCTCGACTATTACCTGGCGCTGCCGGCCGACCCGCTGGTGCACCTGCTGGTCTCGCGCATGTCGCTGCCGGCGTGGGGCGACGCCGTCTTTGGGCTGGCCGTCTTTTTTGTGGCCGACCCGGCGCCCTGGCGCCACCTGCCCCTCTTTTTGCTGCTGGGCGTGATCGTGGCGGTGGTGATTGTGGCCTTTGCCGTGCTGGTGGGCTCGCTGGCCTTCTGGGTGGGCAATGCCGACAACCTGGCAGGGCAGGCGGTCAATGCGCTGATCACGTTCGGCATCTATCCGATCGAGATCTTTCCCGGCGCGATCCAGTGGCTGTTCTACACGCTCATCCCGGCGGCGTTCATCGGCTCGATGCCGGCCGCGCTGTTGAGTGATTTCGATGGGGTGCGCCTGGGCGTGTTGGTCCTCGCCGCCAGCGGACTGGCGGTCGCCGCGCGCCTCGTGTTCCAGTGGGGCCAACGCCGCTACGAGTCGGGCAACCTGGTGGTGGTTCGGGGTTGAAAAAGAGCCTGGGACAGGTGCAACCTGTCCCAGGGTGCGAGGTTGCCAGGGCAGGGCGCGGAGACCGCGCCCCTATGGTTTGACCTGGAGTGGTTGCTGGGCCCATTGGGGTGGGTAGACGGTCGTGGCCTCGCCGTCGATGTATTGCAGCACAGGGAAGAGGTAGT
>JAFGIA010000108.1 GCA_016929795.1 Anaerolineae bacterium | reverse complement strand
TGTTGCAAAAGCGGTGATTTTTGGATCTGTCAGCACCGTTTATAAGACAGTTCAACTTTTTCCGACGATCAATCGTCGCTCCCCGTGCCACCCGCCGCTTGCCAGCCTGAGGCCATTGGAGTAAAATACGCCCCGCTATAAGCACATCATAAGAAGGAGGCTGCTATGGGTCACACGTTTGCCGAGAAAATACTGGCGCACAAAGCCGGATTGGTCGAGGTCACGCCCGGTCAGATCGTCGAGGTCGCCCCCGACATCGCCCTGAGCCACGACAACACCTCTCCCATCGCGGGGATCTTTCGCCAGATCGGAGTGACGTGCCTGGCGCGGCCCGACATCCACGTGGTGATACTCGACCACGCCTGTCCCCCTCCAACGACCAAACATGCTCAGAACCACAAAGAGATCCGCGAGTTCGTGGCGGAGCAGGGCATCGAACACTTTTTCGATGTCGGGCGCGGCGTCTGTCACCAGGTCTTGCCCGAGGAGGGGTTCGCACTGCCGGGAACCCTGATCGTCGGCTCCGACTCGCACACCCCCACCGCCGGGGCCTTCGGAGCCTTGGCCGCCGGCATCGGACGCAGCGAGATGGCGGCGATCATGGCCACAGGCCTGATCTGGCTGATGGCGCCGCAAAGCCTCAAGATCGTCGTCCACGGACGGCTGAACGACGGGGTCACCTCGAAGGACCTGGCGCTGCACATCATCGGAGATCTGGGCGCCGATGGCGGCGACTACAAATCGGTCGAGTGGCACGGGGAGGGCGTGGAGGCGCTCGACATGGAGGCCCGCATGACCATCCCCAACCTGATGGCCGAAATGGGCGCCAAGAACGCCTACATTCCCCCTGACGACGTCACATTCGCCTGGCTGAAGGGGCGGGCGCGCCGCCCTTACGAACCGATCTATCCCGATCCCGATGCCATGTACGAGCGTGTGCTGGAGTACGACGCCAGCGCCATCGAGCCGGTGGTCGCCAGGCCGCACGCGGTGGACAACGTCGCGCCGGTGCGAAAAGTAGCCGGGACGCGCATCGATCAGGCCTTCCTGGGTAGCTGCACCAACGGCCGGCTCTCCGACCTGGCGATGGCGGCGCGGGTGCTGGAAGGGCGCAAGATCGCGCCGGGTGTGCGGCTGATCGTCATCCCGGCCTCGTCCGAGGTCTACCTGGCGGCGCTCGACGCGGGCTACCTGCGCACGTTCGTCGAGGCCGGCGCCGTCATCGAAAGCCCCGGCTGCGGCCCGTGCATGGGCAACCACATGGGCGTCCCCGCCGAGGGCGAGGTCACGATCAGCGCCGCCAACCGCAATTTTCGCGGCCGGATGGGCACCAAGGAAAGCGAGGTTTACCTGGCAAGTCCACTGGTCGTCGCAGCGAGCGCGGTAGCGGGCGAGATCATCCATCCGAGCGATCTGTAACGAGGGGAGTTCAACTATGGCTATCAAAGGTAAAGTCTGGAAGTATGGCGACGACGTCAATACGGACGTGATTTTCCCCGGCAAGTATACCTACACGGTGAGCGATCCCGTCGAGATGGGAGAACACGCATTGGAGGATCTGGACCCCGAATTCCGTTTCAAAGTACAGCCGGGTGACGTGATCGTGGCGGGCAAGAACTTTGGCTGCGGCAGCTCCCGCGAGCAGGCGGTGACCTGTCTGGCGACGAAAAAAGTGGGGGCCATCGTCGCGCGGTCCTTCGCCCGCATCTACTACCGCAACTGCATCAACAACGCGCTCCCGGCCATCACCTGCCCGGAGGCCGTTGACGCCCTGGAAAGCGGCGACGAAATCGAGGTTGACTTGCAGGCGGGGGAAATCCGCAGCGCCAAGGGTACCTACTCTTTCCCGCCGCTGCCGGAGGGGGTGATGGGGATCTTTGAAGCCGGCGGACTGATCCCCTACACCCGCAAACGATTGGGCATCGAGGGATAAGGAGCTATCGGTGCGTAGAGGTCTGGGGGGCTGGCTGCTGTATGGATTGATCGTGGTCGGCCTGACAGCAGTCGGCGGGTTATGGGTGCTGGCGCGCCCCTTGCCGGAAACACCTCCCCCCACCCTCACGCCTACTCCCACGCCGACGAACACGCCAACGCCCACTCCAACGTCCACTCCCACACCCACGCCGACGCCCACGCCGACCATTACCCCCACCCCCACGCCGGCCTGCACCGACACCACAGGTCGGGTCGAGCAACACACCTACCCCAGCCAAACAACCGGGAGTGAGGAAACCTACCGCATCTACTTGCCCCCCTGTTATGATTATGCCGACCAGATCGGCGCCGGCCAATCCGACCAGCGCTATCCGGTGCTCTACCTGCTCCACGGCTGGCCCTACGACGACGCTCATTGGGACAGTCTGGGAGCCGACGAAGCCGCCGATGTCGGCATCCAGGCTCATACATTGTCCCCTTTCATCATCGTGATGCCCAAGGGAACCGAGACGCCCTACATCGGAAGCAGCGGCGGCGACCATTCTTTCGAGGGGTTAATCGTCAACGACCTGATCCCCCACATAGACGCGGTCTACCGCACCCAGGTCGAACGGGAAGGGCGAGCTATCGGCGGCATATCACGGGGGGGGGTCTGGGCGTTGGAGATCGGCTTCCTTCACCCCGGCCTCTTTGCCGCCGTGGGCGCGCACAGCCCGGCTCTCTCTGTCAATCTGGCCCCGCCGCCCTACGATCCGTTCTACCTGCTGACAGGCCCCAGCGTGGACATGTTGCGCATCTATCTGGACGCCGGCGACGCGGATTGGGCGCAGGAGGGCACGCAGGCGCTGCACGAAGCGCTAGAGGCGCAGGGCATCGCCCACGAATTCGTCGCGCATCCCGGCCGGCACGCGAATGGGTTGTGGGAAGCCAATATGGTCGAATACATCGCCTTTTACGCCGCCGCATGGTGACCAGACACACAAGTGTCACGCCGGATTCTCAACCGCCGTACAACGCCTGATAAATGGATAGATGCTCCTTGATACGCTGGATGTAGATGCGCGGCTCGCTCAAGGTGATCAGCTCGAGGAACAGGTCGGCGTCGTCGCCGGCGGCCTCCAGCCAGTTGACGGCGCGGAAGGGACCGCCGTTGTAGGCCGCTAATGCCACGTCAATGCGGCCGTCGAAACGGTCGCGCTGCTTCGACAAGTAATAGGCGCCAAAGCGCAGGCTGACGTAGGGGCGGTACAGGTCGGCGGTCTCGTAGCCCGGCGGCCAACCCAGCTCGGCGTGGATCTCTTCGCCAGTAGGAGGGATCACCTGCATCAACCCTCGCGCACTGGCCGAGGACGCGGCCAGGCTCTCGAACAGACTCTCCTGCCGGATGAGGGCGAAAACCAAGAGCGGGTCGAGACCGCTCAGGCGAGCATTCTCCAACGCCAGGCCCTCGTAATAAGTGGGATAGGCCAGGCGGGCGACGAAGGGCGGCGCATCGAGAAAACCGACCGTCGGTGAAAGGGAGATGGCCCTGACGGCGCAGAGGATAGAGGAGCGGTAAAGGCCAATATCGCGGAACAAGAGCGCCAGTTGGTATTGCGCCAGCGCATCCGGGCGGGTCGCGTTGCGGACCGTTTCCAGCTCCCCTTTGCCTTCCTCGAATCGCCCCAGCCGCCATAGCTCCAGGCCCCGTTGCAGGCGGGGGTCAGCGGCAAGACCGAGGCTCAACTCGCCCAAGTTCCCCGTATTCTCTATCCCCAGCCACCCGGCCAACCACTCCTCCGCCCTGGCCTGGTCTGCAACATCATCGTCATC
>JAFGIA010000107.1 GCA_016929795.1 Anaerolineae bacterium | reverse complement strand
TGCAGCCCACGCTGGACGCGCCCCTGGCTGCCATGGGGGTTGTATGCAGATCCTTGACCATCCTCGCCCTCGAACGCCCAAGCCCCATCGATCCAGGCCACCCGGCGCCGGGCTGGGGGTTTCTCACATTTGGAGGTACACAACCCCCTGCGCCGCTCAGCGAAGGGTTCTCGCTTTCCCAGGCGATGAGGGCGGCGATGCAGGACAGGGCCGGGCAGCCCGGCGTCCCCACCACGCCGGCTGAAATCATGACCCTGCCCGAGGCCGCTGCCTACCTGCACATGCCCGAAGCTGAGGTGCTCGCCCTGATCGAGTCGGGCCAGATCAAGGCGCGCAAGATCGGCGCCGGCTATCGGATCGCCCGCCAGAAGCTGGACGGATGGCTAGCACAGCGCTCGTGAGACGAATGAGCCATCCTCACTTGCCCCTCGATATCCTTGATCGCCTGGTGCGTGCACACCGGGTAGGCAAGCTTGACCACGGTGCACTGGCCCACCTCGTCCGCCAGGAACTGGCCTCGACCACGGCCTTGCCCGACGGCACCTGCGCCGTCGACCCGCGCACTGGCGACGTGATCGTCCATACATCGGCTCGCAGCAGGCGCCCGCACGACAACCGCCCCGATTCACCCGAGATGCCGACTGCCTCGCCGCGCCCCTGCCCCATCTGCCGGGGAGAAACCACGGGCATCGTCGACGTCGCCCCCCTGCCCGTCTCAGAGAGCCAGACCTTCATCAACGAGAACCTCTTCCCCGTGCTTTACCCCTGGCCCGGCGACGAGCAACCGGCACGTGGCATGCACTTTGTGCAGTGGACGTCGACGCTCCACGACCGCGACTGGCACAACCTGCCTGTCGCCGACTGTGCAGTTGTGATGGCGCGCCTGGCCGCGCTGGAAAGCGCGCTCCTGTCAGGCGCGCCCGACGACGCCGGCTGGGTGCTGATCATCAAGAATTACGGGCACCCGGTGGGCGCCTCACTGGCCCACGGGCACCAGCAGATCCTGTGGAGCAATCTGCTGCCCCGCCGCCTGGCGGGCAACGCCCGCTTTGAGCGCGAGCAGGGCGAGCCCCTGGCTGCACACCTGCTGCGCGAAAACCCGCGCGAGCTGACCGTCGTCGACTATGGGCCGGCCTTGCTGGCCGTCCCCTATTTCATGCGCCGCCCCTACGACACCGTGCTGGTCGTCAAAGATAAGCGCAAGGCGCATCTATGCGAGCTGGATGACGACGAGATTGCCGCCGTGGCGCATGGCTGGCACGATGCCACGCGGGCCATGCACCACGTGCTGCGCGGCCTGGATCGCGAGGTGGCCTACAACGTCCTGGCCAACAACGGCCCGGGCGCCGGCCTCTATTTCGAGTTTCTGCCCTACACCCAGGAAGTTGGTGGACTGGAGCACCTGGGGATGTACATCTGCCAGGAGACGCCGGCAGCGGCCGCGGAGGAGCTGCGCCGATTTCTGTCCGGCACAGCGGATGGGTGACGGTGGAGCCATCCCCACCTAGTTGCCCCCAGTCAGCATCTGTGATATACTCACCTTACTGGCGCGATCCTGGCACCAACCTCGACCTTCGTCGCAGCACGCCTGCGCGCTCGCCGGCACCTGTCCGGCCGGTCATACCTCGTCATAAGCAGTAGAAGGAGGACGGCGATGGACAACATCAGTGACAAAGCAGTACACGATCCGGTGGTAGACCTGGTCATGCCCGACGCCTACATGCGCTGGGCGCTCCTGGCCGCCGAGGAGGTCACGGGCAAGCAGGGGCTCAAGGTCGCCCTGCGCGACGCCGGGCTCGAGCAACTGGTCGAAAACTATCCACCCAACGATCTGACGGTCACCGCCGGCCTCAAGACCGGCGCTTACGCCAACCTCTTTGCGGCGCTCACCAACTTTTTCGGTCGGGCCAGCAAGAGCATGCTGCTCCGCGTCGGCCGGCTCTCGGCTCAGCACGCCATCGAGCAGCAGGGCGCCGTGTTCAACCTGGCGGCGACAATGGCCATCCGCCTCCTGCCCTTTCCGGCACAAGTCAAACGGGGCCTGGAGAATATGCAGGGCGGCTTTCGCAAGATCTGGGCCGACCATGGCGAGGAGATGCGCTTGTGGGTCGTCGAGCGGCCCAACTCTATCCTCTATGTGGCCGAGACGTGCACGAGCTGCGCCGGCAAAGAGGCCGACAGGCCGATCTGCGTCGCCTTCACCGGCGTCCTCCAGGAGAGCCTGCACTGGCTGACGGGCAAGGAAGTCGAGGTGCAGGAAATCAAGTGCCGTGCCATGGGCGAGCCAGCGTGCGTGTGGGAGATCAGCAAAAAGCCGAAAGGGTAGTGCTCACCACAGGCAGCACGACGGCGGATGGCCGTGCCACGTCGTGAAAGACGACCTGGTTGGCCGCGCGCATCTCGACCGCCTCACCCAGCGGCGCGCCGGTACCCGGGTTGCGGCTCCAGCGCGGGTGCGCGCCGCTCGACACTTGCAGCCGCACCCTGTGCCCGGCGCGAAAGCGATGCGCCGTCCACCACAGGTCCACCTCGATGCGCCGGCCGTCGCCCCACCCAGCCTCTCCACCTTCAAGTGCCACACGCACCAACCCATCGCATACATTCGTTGACCGTCCGCCTGGCGCCACGTCGCACAGGCGGCCGAAAAAATCGGCGGGTGTAAGGCTTGACACCGCGTGCAGATCGAGGCGCACCGGGCCGATGATCTCGAGGTCTTCCGCCAGCGGCGGCGTGGTGTAGCATAGCACGTCGTCGCGCGCCTCCAGCGCCTGGTTGTCGACGGGCCCCGCGCCGCGCATCGCCAGCAGCGCTCCTCCCACTGCCGGCGTAGGATCCGCCGGATCGTAGCGGTAGTGGTCAGGCCGCTCGCCGGCGCCTGGCGGCGCCACGTCCAACCGGCCCTCTTGGCGCAGGTAGTAGCGCACCTCGCGTGCCGGCGGGGGAAAGGTGTCGTAATCGCGCCACTCGTCGGCGCCCATCACATAGATACGCACCGGGTTGTCACGCACCACAGGCTTGCCCTTCAGGTGGGCATCGAACCAGTCGATACCTGCCCGCAGCCCTGTCAGCATCGCGTCGCCGTTGGCATGCCACCATGGCCCGATCGTCAGGTAGGGCTGCCGCCCAGCGCTGCACAACACCTGGTAATCGCGCAGCAGGCCGCGCAGGTAGTAGTCGTACCACCCACCCATGAGGTGAACCGCCGCCCCGACACGTGCCACAGCCTGCCGGTGATCGCGCGCCGTCCAGTACTCATCGCCTGGGTCCGCGTGGGCCAGCATCTCGCGGTAGAATGGAATCGGCGCGCCGGCAGCCACCACGTCGGCCTCACACAAAGGCAGGTGGTCGAAGGCTGCCTGCAGCCGGCGTTCATCGCCCCCTAACAGGCGATGCCACAGGTGCACGAGCAGGTGCCTGCCGTGCATCCGCTTCTGCACATACTGGCCCTGGCACCAGCGCAGCCGCGTTTCGAGCCCAAACGCGCCGTCAGGGTGGGTGACACCATAGTTCTCCGCACTGGTGATCATCAACAGCATCGCCTGCGGCGCCACCTCGGCATCGGCCGCTGCCCACTGCATGTAGCCGAGATAGCTCGGCCCCCATGTCCCGAGCACACCGTTGAACCACGGCTGGCGTGCGATCCACACCACCGCCGCCTGCCCATCCGCCGCCTCGTTCACGTGCGGGATGAACTCGCCGCCAGAGTCGAAACAGCCACGCGCGCCCTGCACCACCACGTGGTAGCCGCGCTCTGCTATGCGCTGGCCGGGGAGCTCGGCCAGCGCATAGCCTCCCAGCAATGCCACCTCGCGCCCCCGCCCATACGGCGTGCGGATCAGGATCGTCGGAAAGTCGCCATCCGCCCGCGGCGCATAGTGGTCGGTTAGCAGCGCCACACCGTCCCGTGCGGCGACCGGGATCGCCCGCTCTACCACCACATCGCACTCGGGCGCCGACAGCCCGAGCATCTGTGCCAGGAATCTCTGTCGAAACGCTGCCATCTTGACCTCCAGGTAAAGGGCTACTCCTCAGACAGGCTCTTGGATACAAGTGGGAAATAAATACGATGCAGCGGGCCGTAGATGAACACCAGGCCCCGTGGTGCGCCAGCAGACACAGCACTCACCCCAATGGGTCGGACAGTGCACAGACGCGCACCGCCGCCTCGCCGCCCAACGGGCACTTGTTCTCACAGATGCCGCAGCCGATGCACCGCTCCTTTACGACGCGCGGGCGCTGCAGCAGCACAGGCCAGCCCTGGGGGCCCACCACCTCCACCTCATCGAGGACGATGGCCTTGTCAGCAATGGGACACGCTTCCTCGCACACAATGCACGGCGTGTCATAGGCCCAGGGCAGGCACCGGTCGCGGTCGATGCGTGCCAGGCCAATGGGCGTGGCTTGCTTGTCCTCGAGTGCAAGCCGTGGCACAGCGCCCGTGGGACATACCTGGCCGCACGCAGTGCACGAAAAGCTGCACGCGCCGAGCCTGGGCACCAGCCGCGGGGTCAGGAATCCCTGCACCCCGGCCTCGAACAGGCTCGGCTGCAAGCCCTGGGTGGGGCACACGCGCACGCACGCGCCACAGCGCACGCACAGCGCGTTGAAATCGACCAGGTCGGCACCGGGCGGGCGCAGCAGGTGGGGATGGCTGCGTTTCGTCACCGGCTCGACGCCAGCCAGCGCGGCGCCGGCGAGGGCCATGCTACCAGCGGCGAGCAGCGCGCGGCGCGACGGGTCATATGCCTGCCGCGGCGCCGGCCGCCAGCCGGGTACCTGCAGGCGGAACGACTGGGCATCGCGGGTGCACGCCACCAGGCAGTCGAGGCAGACGATGCACTCGGCGGGGTCGCTGCGGTAGCCTCGCTCAGGGTCGATCGTGCCAGTGGGGCAGGCGCAGGCGCAGCGCATGCAGGCGGCACAGTCGTCGCGCACCTCGCGGCGCACCAGGGCCCAGCGCGACACGAGCCCCAGCAGTCCACCCAGTGGGCAGAGGGCCCGGCACCAAAAGCGGGGGGCGATCCAGTTGAGCGCCACCAGGCCAGCGAAAAAGAGGGCAGCCAGCAGGCCGAGGGCAAAGACAGGCTGCACATCCTGAAAGAGCGGCTGCACCACAGCGCCATGCACGGCGTCCAGCGGCGCCCACAGCACAGGAAAACGATAGAGGAACGCCTCGGCCTGCGCGGCGGCATGGCGCGCCGCGGGCCAGGCAGCGAGGGTGAAGGTGCGGGTAAAGATCGTGATCGGATCGAGCCAGGTGAGCACCTGGCTGCCGAACAGCGCCAGCACGGCGACGGCCGCCAGGAGCAGGACCTTGGCGGCGCGCCAGCCCTCCGCCGGTGCGCGTCGCCCCGGCCGGTGGCGGCGCGGACCGAGCCACTCAAGCAGCGTCCCGAGCGGGCAGAGCCAGCCGCACCAGGCGCGGCCAAAGAGCAGCGTCAATAGCAGGATGGCACTGGCGAGGAGCGCGCCACCGACCAGCGCCCTGCCCGCCAGGCTTGCGCCGGCGACGAGGAGCGGGTCAAGGCGCACCAACACATCAGGCCAAAAGCGCGCGGGGCGCTGCGCGTTGGCATAGATCAGGATAGAGGTAAAGGCAAGCAGTGAGGCAAGCTGCACGCCCTGGCGCAGGCACCGCCAGCGGCGCGCGCCGGCCTGCCCGCCCGATCGCGCGCGCCGTCTGGTGTGGTCGCCGGGCACGCGCCTAGCCAACGGCAACCTCTTCGATGCGCAGGCTGCCCAGGTCAAGTGTGCCCAGGCCCATCTGCGCCGCCGCCGCCACGTAGGCGATGTCGGCCCCTGTCAGGTCAAAGAGGGTCGCCGCGTAGGCGTCGGCGGCGACGGGGTCGTGGCTGGCGATCACGGTCTGCGCCAGGCGTACTTCGTCGAGGTTGCCGCCCGTGGGGCCGTGGTCCATCAAAATGCGCACCGCGTCGACCACGGTAAGTGTCGGTCGTACCACGCTCAGCAGGTCGGCGATGCGCTGTCCCAGGTTCGCGTGGAGCATGCCTCGCTCCGTCACCACGCCGAGCAGGTTCTTGCCCCCAAGGGTGAGGCGCGCCAGGCTGTGGTGCTTGGCGATGGGGACATTGATCACGACATCGGCTTCGAGCAGGTCGCGGTAGATATGCCACTTTTTGATGTCACGTCCGTCGGGGATCGACGTCTCGACGAACTTGTTGCGGTTCATCACTTCCATCTCGCCCCCCGCGGCGGCGACGGCGGCGGCAATGCCACTGCGGGCATAGGCACTTTCCGGCCCGCCGCCAAAAGGGCTGTCCATGACACGCACGCGGCGCGCGCCGGCGCCAAGGCATAGCTCGACCAGGGCAGCGACGACGTCGGGATTGGTCGTCGCCGCATACTCGTAGGTGCGATAGTCGACGCAGATGTTGGGCTTGACGATGACCTCGTCGCCGTTCCTGACAAAGCGCTCGATGCCGCCGACGGCGGCGACGGCGGCGCTGGTGACCGCGCGGGGGTCAGGGCCACGACCAACAGCCAGGTAGGCGGCGCCTGGAGGCGTGGGGGTGGGAACCGGCGCCTGGATGGGCGGCAGCGCGGTGGCGCCGGGTGCAGAAGCAGGGTCCATCGGACCGGTGGTACGTGCCGGCGTGGGTGGGAGGGCGGTGGGGCTCGCCTGGGCAACTCGGGTAGCAGATGCGGTGGGCGCATCGGTTGGCCGGTGCGTCGGTGGCAGGGAGGAAGGTGTCCCCCCGGCGACGATGGGATCCTGCTCACCACAGCCGGCGAGGGCCGCGCCCAACCCGGCGGCCGCGGCGAGCCTGACAAACTGGCGGCGCGTCAGCCAGCGATGGAAATGGGTGACATCCATGGGATGACCTTTCTAGCGATTCGATGTGCTGAGGATACCACACGGAGCCAGAGATGTCAACACGATTGGGGCCTGGCACAATCGGGCAGACCAGGGCACCGGGGGGCAAGTTATGGAAACAAGCGGTGGGCCTTTACTTCTGCAACGGCGTCGTCGCGGTAGCGGTAGAGGCGTGCCGGCCGGCTGCGACAAGTGTCCCGCCACTGCATCAACTTGTGCCATGCGGCCATCGATGGTACAATGTCCGGCGAAGGCCATGTGGGCCCACCAACCATATCTCCCACTTGCAGGCATCGATCCACCATTGCATAGGCCACGCCTCGAGCCGACGAGGGGCACAGACGACGGGAGCAGCAAAAGTGGAGTGGCAATATACCCTATACGTAATACTCGCACCACTCACAGTGGCCATGGCGCTGGGCGCACTCTTTTTTGCCCGCCGCTATCGCCACACATCTCCACGCGCTACGGTCGCCCTCCAATGGCTCATCGCCTGCGTGATTGGTTGGGTAACACTCAACACTTTCGAGCTCGTCGCCCCGACGGAAGCAGGCACCCTTTTCTGGGCGCGCACCAGCTACCTGTTCATCGCCACCTCGCCCGTGGCATGGTTGGCCTTTGCGTTGCACCACACCGGCCGCCAGGGCTGGCTCACACCGGCCCGGCTCGCCAGCCTGGGTATTGTGCCGGCAGCCATCATCATCCTGGCGCTGACCAACGGCTCGCATGGGCTCCTCTGGCGCGAGTACGAGTTCGTGCCTGCGGCCGGGTTTCTCTCCCTGCGTATCCTCACCTACGGCCCCGCCTTCTGGGTGTGTGCCGCCTATGGCTACCTGCTTGTGGCTGCCGGCTCCCTGCTGATCATACGCCACTCCTTTACCGCGTTCCGCCTCTACCGCCGCCAGTCGCGCCTGATGGTCGTCGGGTCCCTGATGCCCGTGGTCTTGAACCTGGTCTACGTCTTTCATCTGATCCCCGGCTTGCAGAAGGACTATACGCCGGCCAGCTTTGCGCTGGCAAGCATCGTTTTTGTCGTCGCCATGGCCCGCTACCGCCTGTTCGAGGTGAAACCGATTGCCCGCAACCTGGTCATCGACACCCTGCACGCTCCTGTGCTGGCACTCGACACAGGCGGGCGCATCGTCGATCTGAACCGCGCCGCCGTGGCGCTGATCGCCCCGCACGCCAGCGATCAGGTTGCACAGCGCCTGATCGGCTGCCAGGTCGAGGACGCGCTCGCAGCGTGGCCCGCTCTACGACGCGTGCTGCCGGCCCGGTGTGAGCAGCATATTCCTCTCACGCTTGAGGTCGAGGGTAGCTGCCGCCACTACGATTGCCGCACGCTGCCACTGGCCGATCCACGCGGCCGCCCCGCCGGCGAGGTAGTGGTCTTGCACGACGTGACCGCGCACATCCTGGCCGAGGGCACGCTGCGCCACTATGCCGAGGCACTCGAGGCACAAAACCAGGAGCTGAATGCGTTTGCCAGCACGGTTGCCCACGATCTCAAGAACCCCCTGGCCGTCATCCAGGCGTATGCGGAAGTGCTGGCCGAAGACCTGGCCGAGATGTCAGAGCATGACGTGCAGACATTCCTGAGGTCAATCTCGGACAGCACCAAGTGGATGGCACACATTGTGGACGAGTTGCTGTTGTTGGCTCGCGTACGGCAGACGAGCGACGTGCCGCTGAGCAGCCTCGACATGGAGGAGATCGTCGAGCAATCGGTGGGCCGCCTGGAGGAATTGATTCGCCGTGCCAGGGCCCAGCTCACCATCGCCGCCGGCTGGCCCGCAGCCGTGGGCCATGCACCGTGGGTGACGGAAGTATGGACGAACTATTTAAGCAATGCCCTGAAATATGGCGGCCGGCCCGACCTCGACCTGCCTCCCCAGGTAGAGATCGGCTTTGACGCCGACCCCAGCACGGCCTTCATCCGCTTCTGGGTGCGCGACAAGGGCCCGGGCCTCTCGCCACAGGAACAGGAGAGGCTCTTTGTCGAGTTCTCGCGCCTGCCGGCGAACGAGCGCACCATCAGCGGCTATGGCCTCGGCCTGTCGATTGTGCAGCGCATTATTCACAAGCTGGGGGGCGAGGTGGGCGTCGACAGCCACCCAGGGGAGGGCAGCACCTTCTGGTTCACGCTGCCGCGCGCCGTGGTCAGGGCGCCCGATCCAGTGTCGACAGGAACCCCGCCACCGCCTCCAGAAAGGGTGCCGGACACTCCTCATGCGGCACGTGGCCACACGCCGGGATGACTGCCAGCTCGGCCTGGGGCAGCTCGCCCGCCAGGCGCACGCTGTCGGCCGTCGGCACGATCCTGTCGTCGTCGCCCGTCACTACCAGCACGGGCAGGCGTAGTGCTTCCAGACGCTCGTCGAGGTGCAGCGAGCCGCCTGCAATCACGATCTCCCACAGCGCTCGATCCCAGTGCAGTGCCTGCAGCGGGCGCGTATAGCCCGCCCACACCTCGGTTGTCAGCCGGGACGGATCGTGCCACGCCGACTTGCCAAACTCCAACCCCCACTCTTGCACAGAGCGGACCAGGAGCGGCCCCACGCGGCGCGCCTGGGGCATGCGCAGCAGCGGCACCAGCCAGCGCGGGAAACGCCCCCCGCCGGTATAGATTGCCGGGTCCACCAGCACCAGCGCCTCCACCCGTTCCGGATACTCGAGCGCCGTAAGCGCTGCCACCGTGCCGCCGGCCGAGTTGCCCACAAGGATCGCGCGCTCGATGCCCAGCTCGTCCATCAGGCCAACCAAGAGCTCCGGCTGTGAGGCGGTGGCGTAGGGATTGTCCCCCTGCCACTCGCCTGGCAGCGGTCGCTCTGTCAGTCCAAACCCCGGCCGGTCGTAGGCCACCACGGTGCCATCCCCGGCGAGCGGGTCGACCACCTCACGCCAGGAGAAGGTGCTTGCCAGGAACCCGTGGAGCAGGATAAAGACGGGCTGCCCCTCGCCGGCGGCCGTGTAGTGCACCTCGATCCCATCTACCTCGACAAAGCGACTCTCCTCATACGCCAGCCTGGCGGGCGGGACGGTGTCGAGCGCCGGGATGGGGATCAGGAACGGGACGAGACAGGCGACCACAGCCAGGATGACGACCACGACAACCAGGAATCGGACTGCTCTTTTCAAGGCATCTTCTCCTCGGTGGGTGCCAGGGCGGAAGGCTCATCGTCGATGGGCGTTCCAGCCTTGTGCCCCGATTATACCATGAAAGGCAATCCCGTAAAAGTCGCTAACGCTCATAAAAACCCGGAACCCGGCAGTGCCCGGGATTCAAGAGCCGGTAGCGAGTTGCACGCGTGGGGGTTGCATAGTAGAATGTAGCATCAATAGAGTGCATCATTGAGGCTATAGGCAGATAGGATCCATAGAATTGAAAAGACACATCCTCTTCCTGCTGCTGGTCATTGCCGTGGTAACACTCAGCGCCTGCACGGTGCCGGCGACCAAGGTGCCGCCGCCCACCACCCCGGTCCCGCCGACCTGGACGCCATTCCCGCCCCCCACCCCTACCCCCGAGCGCACCCCCGCCCGCGTGGTGCGCGTCGTCGACGGCGATACCATCGTCGTCCGGATCGAGGGCCGCGACTACCGGGTGCGCTACATTGGCGTCGACACCCCCGAGACGGTGCACCCCGACCTGCCTGTGGAGTGGATGGGGCCGGAGGCGAGCGCGGCGAACGCGCAGATGGTGGCGGGCAAGACAGTCTACCTGGAGAAGGATGTCTCGGAGGTGGACCAGTACGACCGACTGCTGCGGTACGTGTTCCTGGCCGATGGGACGTTTGTGAACGCCGAGCTGGTGCGGCTGGGCTACGCGCAGGTAAGCACCTACCTGCCCGACGTCAAGTACGTGGAGCTCTACCTGGAGATGCAGCGCGAGGCACGCGCGGCGGGGCGAGGCTTGTGGGGGCCGCAGCCGACGAGGACACCCCATCCCGGGGATTGAGGGTGGCCATTTAGAGCGCGCCGGCTGTTCCCCCAGCCTCTCACCGGGGGCGGCTAGCGCACCACGATGGGCACAAAGATATAGTAGGCCGGCACGTCGACTACCTCCAGCAAGAGCTCGATCGTATGCGGCGAGCCTGCGGTGCCCGGCGGGTCGACGACGGTGACGGTCACGCGGCCGGTGTAGGTGCCCGGTGTGGAAGGGTCAAAGGTGGTCGGCTCGATTCGAAATGAATCGGGCGTGGTGCCGGTGGCCGGCGTCGCGACGAACCAGTCGCCCACCTGCGAGAGCTGCCAGGTGAGGGCCTGGCCGCTGCCGACGTTCTGGGGAGTCAGATCGTAGGCAGCCGGTTCCAGGGCGCCGGTCGGCACGTTGTAGGAAAAGGCGAGGCTGGTGGGCAGGCCGCCCAGGGCCGGGCTGGCCGCATCGAGGTGGATCGTGTCGCTGCTCGTCGCCGTCAGCCCGCCGTCGCGCAGCTCGGCCCACACCGTGTGGTCGCCACCCACGACAGGCAGGGTCCAGCTTGAGGTGGATTGGAACGGCAGCCACCCGGTCCAGTCGCCGTCGTCGTTGCGCAGGCGCATCTCCTGCCAATCGCCATAGATGTAGAGGGTTACGTAGTGCGAGCTGGTCGCCGCCGCGTCGGCGTCGATGATCAGGGGGTAGATGTCCCACCGCTTGCCAAAGTCCTGCACCCAGTAGGAATAATGGTCCCCGCTGCCGGCATAGTAGCCGACGCCGATCTCCCAGTTGCCCGCGCTGAGGATGTTGGCCCGGTGGCCGCTGCTGTCCATCCAGCTATTCATGACTTCTGTGGGTGTGTCAGAGCCCACGGCAATGTTCTCGGCAAGTGACGACCAGCCCGGGTAATAGGTGGTAATGCGCGCCGACCACGAGCAGGCCAACACCAGGCTGCCCCCGCTGCGGTCTTGGGAATCGTGTTCGAAATAGTTCTCCTCGCCCATGTCGGTGGCGTGGTAACGGGCGGCCTCATCGAGAAGGTCGACGCGCTTGAGCGGCGGCAGGCTGTTCGAGGCCCGGATGCTGTTGACCAGGTCGACCACCTCCTGCTCATACTGCGCGTTCACCACCGGCGCAAATACGCCCCCGCAGCCGGGGTAGGTTGGTGCGTCGATGCCCGCCTCCACGCCCACAGGCGCTGGCACCACCGGCGGGAAGGGCTCACCACCGGCGGGAAGGGTCGGGGGCCCCTGGCCGGCCAGGGGCCCGGGGATCAAAAGAGTGACAACGATCAAAAGTACGATGCTGGCGACGGCGGACGCGACGCGCTGCTTCATGGCGGCCTCCTTCTGTCGGTGCATGCCTTGACAGGGCGCCAGACTTTGGTCTGGCGCGAGCAGCAACAAAACTCACCCTGCTGGATCATTATACCACCCAATGGTGCACAGTGCAACAGGCTGCAGCCAAGGCCGTACGGCGTACGACTCGCAAAGTGCTGCTGCGAGTTGCCCCACAGCGCGGGCGCCCCTCGCAATGACAGTTTTCGAGGTAGCGAGCACGCCGCGAGGCACGGGCGAAGCAATCCCCACCTTGGAGCAGGTGGGGATTGCTTTGCTTTGCTCGCAATGACAGTTCTTTCGGTGCTGAGTGGCGCCGGCGCCATGGATGAACTTGCAATGACGGATCTGCCTATCCTTTATAGCGCAGTGCCTCGGCAATCACCACGCGCGATGCCTGGCGTGCGTGCAGCCACGCTGTGAAGAGGGTGGCGGCCAGCAGTGCGGCGCCGATTCCGATCAGGAGCAGCCACGGGGGCAGGAAAGGCAGCCCCTGGTCGGCAGCAACCTGCAGGTAGAGGTTGTAGGCAAACCCGAGCGCCAGGGCATAGCCGATGAAAGTGCCCAGGCCCGACACGAACAGGTTCTCGACCAGGAACACGGCCTGCACCATGTCGCGATGAAAGCCGATGGCACGCAGAACGCCGATCTGCTGCCGGCGCTCGACGACGGCACGGATGGTGATCACACCCAGGGCGGCGACGCCCACCAGCAAGCCAAGGCCCATAAAGCCCTGCAGCAAGTAGAACACACTCAAGAGCGAGGTGCGGCTCTGGGCCAGATCCTCTTTCGGCAGGCTGGCTTGCAGGCCGCTGCGGCTGAAGGCGCCTTCGACAGCGTTCGCCGCGGCGCGGGCGTCGGCACCCTCCGGCAGCCGCAGGAAAGTGCGGCTCGCCCCCTCGTAGCCGAGGGCTGCAGCCGCTTGGGCGTTCACCGTGGCGCCGTAGAAGGTGGGCGCGCTGCCGAGCACGCCGATGACGGTAAACTCTTGCTCCGCGCCATCGCGCCCCGTCAGTTGAATCCTCACCGGCGCAAAGTTATCCGCGCTGGCGCTGATGTCGCGCACAAAGAACGCGCTGCCGTCGGCCTGGAAGGTGGGATCGCCCGAGCGGTCGATCGAAAAGTTGTCGATCACGGCCAGCGTCGGGTCGGCCTCGAGCGCAGCCCAAACCTCTTCGGCGCTGCCATAACCGGCAGCCCAGGTGGTCAGATCCAGCCGCTGTGTGTCGAAAAAGGCCGCGCCGACGCCATTGATGGCATAGCCCGCAGCGCGTGCCATACCGGGCGCCAGGCCCTCGACGGGGGCAAACACCACCGGCACCACCGCTTCAGGCGCGGCCATCTCGCCGGCGGCGACGCGCGCCTCGATCTCGGCCCTCAGCGCCTCTTCCGACACGGGATTGAAGGGGTTGGCCTGTACCAGCACGTCATAGCCGCCACTGCCGCTCTCGACGTCGAGAAAGTTGCTAAAGGTGTTCGAGATAGTCGCCGTGCCGACAAGGGTAAAGACGACCAGGCTGAACATGGCCAGCGTCGTCGCCGTCCGCCCGCGCGCCGACACGGGGTAGGCGATGGCGACGCGGGCGACGGGCAGCAGGCGCCCCAAGCGACTGAGCAGGCCGGCAAAGAGCGACAACAGCTCGTCGGCGTTGTAGAGGAAGAGCATGATGGCGCCGCCGACCATAAAGAGGCCGCCGATGAAAAAGTCACCGGGGTTGCTGCCCAGCTCGGCCAGCGCGCCCACCTCGCGCGTAGGCAGGATCCAGTAGAGCACGAGGGCCAGGCCGGTGAGCGAGTAGGCCAGCCGCTGCGAGACGCCCAGCCAGACGGCGAGCTGCCCCAGGCCGACGAAAAAGAGGGCGACGCCCAGGCCATAGACACCGGCCTGCTCGGCCAGGTTCACGCCCACCCAGGCCATGAGATAGCCAAGGACAAGAAGGACCGGGCCACGCGCCAGCAGCCCCATCCAGAAATTCCAGATCGCCCGCGGCGCGCCGAGCAGGAAGAGGCGCGTCGCCTGGCCATAACGCCGCCCACCCACGGCGCGCAGCGTCTCGCGGTAGACGCGGAACGGGTGGAGAAAGAGCGTCCATTGCGACGGGCGCGGCAGGGTCGGCAGGTCGAGGTCGCGAATGGCGGCGATGATGTTCACCTTGCTGATGCGCACCGCCGACAGGCCGACGGTCACGAATGTGATCACCAGGCCGAGGGTGTAGCCAATGGCCACCGAGCGGAGCGTGATGCGCGGCGTAATATCAAGCGTGCCACTGCCCACCAGCAGCTCAAGGAGGGTGCCGGCGAGCAAGAGAGCTGCGCCCACGCCCAGCGCGGCGCCGATGGCGGCCGCGATCAGGTTGTAGGCCAGCCCCTCGGTCACGAACATGCGCACCAGGTCGGCGCGCTGCTGCCCCACGGCGCGGCCCATGCCCAACTCCGAGCGCCGCTCGGCAGCAAGCACGGTAAAGATGAGAAAGATGAGCAGCACGCCGGCCAGGATCGAAAAGGTGCCAAAGGTAATGAACAAGGTGGTGATAAATTCCGCACCACTCGCCGCGGCTTCGATCCCGTCCGCCTTGATGGGGCTGACCACCAGCCCGGCGGCGGCGGCTACCGGATCGAGCCGCGCCACAGCCTCGGCTGTGAGCGCC
>JAFGIA010000016.1 GCA_016929795.1 Anaerolineae bacterium | reverse complement strand
GTGCAGCGGGCGGCTGAAGAGCCAGCCCCGCCGCCGGAAGGGGAGCAGCCTGTGCCGAGGGCTGAAGCCGCGCCGCCCGAGCTGCCCCTGCGCCCGGCGGCGCCGCCGGTGCAGCGTGCGGTCAAAGAGCCAGCCCAGCCGCCGGAAGGGGCGCGGCCGGGGCCGAGGGTCGAAGCGGCGGCGCCCGAGGGGGGCGTGCCGGGTACCCCTCGGCCTGGGTATTCGGATTCGGATTCGCTGCACGCGGCCTGGCCCGAGGAAGAGCGCACTGCACAGGAACCGGCGGCGATCGTGCAAAGGCGAGCCAGGCTCAGTGCCAGGATCGTGGCGCGCGCCGAGGCGAGGAAACGCCTGCCCTTGATCGACACCGGCGGAAGTGTGGAAAAGCCGGCGCCTGCCAGGGCTTCCTTGCCTTTGCCTGGCACCTTGCCTCTCCGCGAGGCGGTGGTCCAGAGAGCAACCTCGCCTGGCGAGGAGCAGGCCTGGACCGCGCCGGAAAAGAAGGATAGACTGCCGCTCGCCAGCCTCCCTGCCGAGCCCGAACGTGCCCGGCAGCAGGGGACAGAGGGGGTGGCGGGCCTGATCTCGCCGGGGCCAGGCGCCTACGCGGTGCAGCGGGTGGTGGAAGACACGGTGATGCCAGGGGCGGGGCCGGAGGGTGAGGAGGAGAGATCGCCGCTTGATCTCGACGAGCTCGCGCGCGAGGTCTATCCGTATATCAAGCGCTTGCTCGCCGTCGAGCGCGAGCGTGTGCCGCGCTTTCGGTAAGAAATTGTGAGAGAAGGAGCCAATAGATGGCGGATCCACCAGCCAAACTAAAGATTACAAACGAGACAACCAATACGTCGATCGAGTGCCAGTTCAATCCCAAAGAATTCAAGCTGGGCAAACGCGTGCAATGGACGCCGGTTGATACCCAGAATGAGGACGTGTCCAAGATGAACTTTGGGGGCGGCAAGCCACAGACCTACACCCTCAATCTGCTCTTTGATACGACAGATACGGGCACCGACGTGCGCACCAAGTATACCAACTTTTTGCTCAAGCTGCTCCAGATCGACACGACCAAGAAGGATGCGAACGGCAAGCCGACACACGAGCCGCCGAACTGCCGCCTGTCGTGGGGTTCTCTGCTCTCCATCCCGTGCGTCGTGGAAGAGGTCGATCTGACGTTCACCTTCTTTTTGAGCGACGGCACGCCGGTGCGCGCCAATGCCACGGTGACGTTCAAGCAAAAGGTCGACGAAAATCAGCAACAGGCGCAAAACCCGACCACGCGCACCCAGGCGCGCAAAACCAGGATCGTGCACGAAGGGGAGAGGCTCGACTGGATCGCGTATCAGGAGTATGGCAGCGCAGCCCACTGGCGGCACATTGCCGAGACGAACAACCTGGCCGATCCTGGCGCCCTGCGGGCGGGGCAGATCTTGAAGCTCGTGCCCCTGCCGTAGTGGGGATTGCTTTGCTGCGCTCGCAATGACAGGTGCCGTGTTGCGCTGGCAAGGATAGATGAGGGGCTAGTCTGGAGAAAGTAGGAATATGACCGAGTCTTTTACGCTGGACCAGGTAAAGGTCAAGATCGGTGGGGCAGAGATCTCGGCTGACATGGCGGACGACCTGCTCGAGATCATTGTCGATACCACCCTGCACATGCCGACCATGGTCACGATCCTGCTCCATGCCCGCGTGTATGGCGACGACACGACCCAATGGATCGACGATACCAGCCTCGACGTGGGCAAAGAGGTCGAGATCCTGATCGACACCACGTCGTTGATGAAAGGCGAGATCACGGCGCTGGAGCCGAATTTTGCCGATAAAGGGGTCGCCATGCTGCTGCTGCGGGGCTATGACAAGTCGCACAGGCTGCACATGGGACGCAAAACGCGCACATTCCTGAGCACCAAAGACAGCGACCTGGCGAGCACGATTGCCGGAGAAGCAGGACTATCACCCCAGGTCGACGCGACCACGGTGACTTATGACTGGGTGTTGCAGAACAACCAGACGAATATGGAGTTCTTGCTAGACCGCGCTCAGCGCAACGGGTACCAGGTGACGGTCAGCGATGGCAACCTCTATTTCAAGAAGGGGGACTCGAACCAGGGGGCGGGTCCCGAGCTGAAATGGGGGGCCAACCTGCGCACCTTCCAGCCGCGGTTAACCACGTCGCACCAGGCCAAGACGGTCAAGGTGCGTGGCTGGGATGCAAAGGCCAAAGCGACGCTCGAGAGTTCGGCCACACAGAGCTTGACTGCTGCCGGGGTGTCAGAGACGGGGGGGGCCAAGGCGGAGAGCGCCTTCCAGGCTGCCGAAGAGATCGTGGTCGACCACCCCGTGGCGACGGTGGACGAGGCAAGTGCCTTGGCCACCGGCCTGTCGCACGACGTGAGCCGCGAGTTTATCCAGGCCGAGGGGCTTTGCTTCGGACACCCCGACATCAAGGCTGGCAAGACGTTGACGGTGGCGGGCGTTGGTTCGCGCTTTGGCGGCACCTATTTTGTCACCGTGGCAACCCACGTCATCAATTTCTCGGGCAAAGGGAGTTACCAGACCCGGTTCGAGATCAGCGGCCGCCAACCCAACACGCTACACCACCTGCTCGACGCAGGCAATGGGCATGGCGTGGGCCCGGGCCTGGGGATGGGCGTGGTATCGGGCCAGGTGACCAACATCGACGATCCCGACGACCTGGGCCGTGTCAAGGTCAAGTACGCCTGGTTGGGCAGCGACCCTTTGATCGAGAGCCATTGGGTGCGCCTGGCCGCACCGATGGCCGGGCCACAGCGAGGGTTCATGTGCCTGCCCGAGGTGAACGACGAAGTGCTGGTCGCATTCGAGCAGGGCGATGTTCACCGCCCGTACATCGTCGGCGCACTCTGGAGCTCGACAGACAAGCCACCAAAGCCCAAGAGCGAGGCGATCGCCGATGGCAAGGTGAACCAGCGGGTGATGAAAACGCGCGCCGGCCACCTGATCGTGCTGGACGACAAACAGGGCGAGGAGCAGGTATCGGTGACGTCAAAGAGCGGCCATACGGTGATCCTCGACGACAAGAGCGGCAGCGAAAAGATCACGATCAAGGACAAGACGGGCAACAATTCGATGATCATCGATTCCGCATCGAACAGCATGACCATCGCCGTGAACGGCGATTTCAAGGTCACGGCCAAGGGCAAGGTGGAGATCAACAGCACAGCGGCAATGACGATCAAGAGCAGCGCGGCGATGACGCTGGAAGCGACAGGCAACGCCAAGCTCAAGGGAGCGCAGCTCGCCATGGAAGGTGTGTCGAAGGGTGAGCTGAAAGCGCCGATGGTTGACATCAACGGCTCAGGGCAGACTGCCGTCAAGAGCTCCGGGATCCTGCAGATCCAGGGCTCACTGGTCAAGATCAACTGATCGTGGGGGAGGGACAAGGATGCCATTTCCGGCCGCCCGTGTGGGCGATTTGACGGTGACAGGGGATCCGATTACGGGGCCGGGGGTTGCCACGGTGTTGATCGGCGGCCTGCCCGCTGCCGTTGTGGGCGACCTGGTGTCGGGGGCGACGGTGATCGGCGCGATCACGGTGGGCAGCCCGACGGTGCTGATTGGCGGTCGCCCGGCGGCGCGGCTGACGAGCACGGTGGCGGGCGCGCACGCGATCACGGGCATCCCGTTGACGACGGCGGTTGGGCCGCCCGGGGCGCCGACAGTGTTGATTGCATGATGCGCCGTGTGAAGGGGGCTGTGTGAACGACGACGACGCGTTTCGCTTACGGAACCGAGAATTTCTGGGCCAGGGGCTGGCGTTTCCGCTCCAGATCGATCCGCGCGGCGGGATCGCGATTGCGAGTGGTGAACACGACATCGTACAGTCCATACGCATCATCCTCGAAACGGCGCCCGGCGAGCGGGTGATGCGCCCCGATTTCGGCTGTCGTGCCTGGGAGCTCGTGTTTGCACCGCGAAACGCGGCGACGCGTGCGCTGCTGGTTCACTATGTAGAGCAGGCGCTGGCGCGTTGGGAACCACGCATCGAAGTACAGGAGGTACGAGTATTGGACGATCCGAGCCGTGACGCTGCCTTTCTGGTCGAGATCGACTATCGGGTGTTGGCGACGCATAACGAGCGGAGCATCGTCTATCCCTTCTTCCTGGAAGGCGAAGAAGAATAGGAGACAAGAGTATGTCCCTGCCCTCGCCCAATTTGGATGATTTGAGGTTTCAGCACGACCTGGTCGACGAGGCGCGGCGGCGGATCATCCGCTACTGTCCCGAGTGGACCGACTATAACCTGAGCGATCCGGGCATCACGCTCATCGAGCTGTTTGCGTGGATGACCGAGATGATGATCTACCGGCTGAACCGCGTGCCGGAAAAGAATTATATCAAGTTCCTGGAGATGATCGGCACCTGCCTGCAGCCGGCCAGCAGTGCCCGGGCCGAGGTGACCTTTTACCTGTCGGTGCCGTTTCCGATCACGCCCGAGGATGAGACGGTGGTCATCGTCCCGCAGGGGCTGGAGGTGGCGACGCGGCCGACAGAGGAGGAAGGCGAGGTCACGTATACGCTCGACGAGCGCCTGGTGCTGATGCCGCCCAAGCTGGTGCAGGTGCGCCGCGATCTGGTGCGGGGTGGCGTCGAAGGCCCCGGGGATGTTCACAAGAACTATTTGTCGCGGTTCGGCGTCGAGATCTTTTATCCTTTCAGCCGTCCTACTCCCCGAGAAGGGGATACCTTCTACCTGGGCTTTGACCCGGAGCAGTCGATCTCAGGCCACATTCTGCGCCTGGCGTTCGAGTGTGAGGAGACCCAGGCTGTGGGCGTGCGGCGCGAAGATCCGCCGCTGATGTGGGAGTGCTCGATGGGTGACGGGCGCTGGGAAGAGGTGCTGTTGAGCACGCGGCGTGGAGAGAAGGATACGACGGGCGGCCTCAATAATCCGCGCGGCGCGCTGACCCTCTACCTCCCCCTGAACATCAACACCGATCAGGTCCATGGGCGCACTGCCTACTGGCTGCGCTGCCGCCTGGAGCAGCGCCGCGAAGAGCAGGGCATGTACACCGAGCCGCCGCGCATCAAGAGCATCACCGCCTATGTGATCGGCGGCACCACGCGGGCAACGCACGCCGTGGTGGTGCGCGGGGAAGAGATGGGGTATGGCAGCGGGGAGCCAGGGCTGGTGCTGCGGCTGCGCCATGCGCCGGTGCTCGCTCTACGGCCCGGCGAGACCGTAGAGGTGGAGGAGAAGCGAGAGGGCGAGACCGTGTTCGTCCCGTGGCAGGCAGTGCCCGATTTCGCCCAATCGAAGCCACACGACCGGCACTTTACGCTGGACGAGGCGACGGGTGAGATCTGCTTCGGCCCGGCGATCCGGCAGCCCGATGGGACGGTGCGCCAGTATGGACGGGTGCCCGAGGCGGGGCGCAAGATCCGGTTCAGCCAATACCGGCACGGCGGCGGGGTGGCGGGCAACGTGCCGGCGGGCAAGATCCAGATGCTCAAGTCGGCGGTGCCATACGTGGACCGCGTGATCAACCTGAAGCGGGCGGAGGGGGGACGCGACCAGGAAAACCTGGAGGAGGCCAAGATGCGCGCCGCGCGCGAGCTGCGCGCCCAGCAGCGCGCAGTGACGGCGGAGGACTTTGAGAGCCTGGCGCTGGGCACCGGGCGCGAAGTGGCACGTGTGAAATGCCAGGCGCCGGGCAGGGATGGCGGCGCCCTGCCACCAGGCATGGTCGAGCTGCTGGTGGTGCCGAGCGCTTTTGATGCGCTACAGGCCGGCGATCTGTCGGCGCTGACGCTCGATCTGCCACTCCAGGAGCGCATCCTCGCTCACCTGGATCAACATCGCCTATTGACCACGACCCTGCGCGTGCGCGAGCCCGACTACCTGGGCGTCCGGGTGGCGGTACAGGTGGTGGCGGGGCAGTACACGCCGCCAGAGGTCGTCAGAAGCAGGGTTGAGGAGAGCTTGCGGCAGATGATCTGCCCGCTTGCGCCCGACAACAGCGACCGGCGGGAAGAGGATCTCCCGGAGGCGCTGGGGGCCGATTGGCGCGGCTGGCCTTTTGGGCGCGACCTGTACGTGTCCGAGATCTATTCGCTGATTCAACAGGTGCCGGGCGTAAAGCACGTGCTCGACGTGCGCCTGAGCTACCGCCCGGTGATCCCGAGCCGCGAGCGGGCCTCCATGGGCGGCGGCGCACAAAGTGAGGGCGAGGAGGCAGAGACATCCAGGGCCCCGCTGACCCAGGTGACACAGCGCATGTTGCGCGTGCCACCCGACACACTCCTCTGCTCACTCGATCACGAGGTGCAGGTGGTGGAGCTATGACCGGGCTAGGGCAGCGTGGTGCGCAGGGACCAGAGCCCTCGACGGTGCGGCTTGCAGTGTCGCACATCGCCGACATCTACCGCAGATACCCGGGGGAAACGGTCAAGTTTAGCACGCGGGTCGACATCGAGCCGTCGCTGCCGGGCTTTACCCTGCTTGTTGCCCTGCCAGCAGGGATGACCCTGGCCGACTATCAGGGCCCCGGCTCGCGAATGCTGCCGCGCATTACACTCCACGAAGGGGCGAACAACTTGATCTGGCACGTCGACCGGCGCGCTACCCGACGCGCTGCGGCAGGAGGGGCGATCAGCTACGAATTTTGGGTGACGGCCACGGTGGCGCGTGTGCAGGAGGAGACTGTGCTGGAGAGCCGCGCCGTGGCGACGGCGGGGGAAGAGGGAGAGGCGTCCCTGCGGGCGGTCGAGACGGTGAGCGTGATCGTGTCGCCCCGGGGGCGCTATCTCGACTACCTGCCAGCCATCTACCGCGACGACGATCTGATGGGCCGCTTTCTGATGCTCTTTGAGAGCTTTTGGGCGCCGGTGAGCCGGCAGATCGAGAGCATGCCCAACTACTTTGACCCACGCATGACGCCGCCCGAGTTTCTGCCGTGGCTGGCATCGTGGATCGACCTGGTGTTGGACGAGCGCTGGCCGATCGACAAGCGGCGGCGGCTGCTCGCGGCGGCAGCGGCGCTCTACAGGAAGCGGGGCACGCGCCAGGGGTTGGAGGAATACCTGGAGATCTATACCGGGGCCAGGCCGCGCATCATTGAGCATAGGGCGCATAACTTTCGCCTGGGACAGGGGGCACGGCTGGGGCCGGGGGTCGCCCTGGGTCGGGGCAACGAGCCGCACACATTTACCGTGATCCTGTGCCTGCCTGAGGGGTCGACGGCGGACGACGCGGACAGCGGTCCGGGCGAGGCTGAGGTCCGCCGGCGGCGGATCGAGGCGATCATCGAAGCTGAAAAGCCGGCCCATACAGGCTATCAGCTAAAGATCGAGACGGTGAAAGAATCAGGAGATTAGGGATTATGAAAGATCTGCTGCACGAGTTTCCGATCAAGCGTATCAAGCCGGCGGACGGCATGGCGGTGACGGCCCAGGTATGGGAGGAAGCGCACGAATATCATCGCCAGTGGCAGCGGTCGCACGATCTGTACGCACATGGTCCGCGGATTGTGACCGGGCTGGAGGTGATCGCAAGCGATCCTGTCGATCCGTCGGTGTATATCCTGCCTGGCCTTGCTCTCGATCCCCTGGGGCAGACGATCGTCGTCCCCGAGCCGGTGGTTTATGACATCGGGGAGGCACACGGGCAGCTCTATCTCCTGCTGACGTACGAAGAGAGCCCTCCGACAGCGGGGGGAGAAGAGGAGGACGGCCCGCTCTACATCTATGGCCGGTTTGGCATCCAGGCGGTGCCGGCGCTGGACGGCACGCCGTGCGTGGAGCTGGCGCGGGTGAGGCGGCAGAGCCGGCAAAGCCCGCTGTTGAATGCCCGGAAGGCGGCGCATCCAGGGCCGAACGAGATCGACCTCCGGTTCCGCCCGGAAGCGAACAAGCCGGGCCAGGAGACGATCAGTGTGGCGCTGAGCTACACGGGCAAGTCGACAGACGAGAGACACAGCCGGGGCATGGACTATGTGGCGCAGGCGCTGCGTCGCGCGGGGTGGCGGGTGTGCGTGGATGATTTTGTGTTGCCCGCGCCCGGCCTGGAGGCGTACACCCTGGTGTACCTGGTGGGCCACGGTGCGTTCCAGTTGAGCCGGGACGAGATGAATGCCCTGTACACCTATGTGCATGGCGGCGGCACGCTGCTGATCGAAAGCTGCCGGCGCCAGGTGCGCGGGGGCGACGCGCCGGCTGATGACAGTTTCTTGGACTTGCTGGCCTCGATGGGCATGGAGCTCAAGGAGGTGCCAGCGGGGCACGCGCTGCTGGTTGAGCCGCATCTCTTTGCCGCACCGCCGCCCGGCTTTGAGACGGAGGGCGCGCCCAGGGTATTGGTGGGCGATGGGATCATCCTGAGCCAGAATGACTATGGCTGCCTGTGGCAGGGCGAGCGCCGGGGCCGGCCTGCCACGCGCGAAGAGATCCGCACGGCGATGGAGTGGGGGGAGAACATTCTTGCCTATGCACTCGGGCGGCGCAAATGAGCGAGTATGTGTATGACCGGGTGCCCTATCCCGCGCTGTCGTATACGCCGACGCATCCGGACCGGCTGGCGATCATGGCGCGGCTGATGGGCATGCGGCCGGCACCGGTGGGGCAGTGCCGGGTGCTGGAGCTGGGGTGCGCCGTGGGCGGCAATCTCATCCCGATGGCCTACGGGCTGCCGGGCAGCCTGTTCCTGGGCATCGACAACTCGGCACGGCAGGTGGCCGAGGCACAGGAGGCGGCGGCTGCGCTGGGCCTGGAGAACGTGGCCTTTCAGCATCTGGATATCATGGATGTCACGGCCAAGCTGGGCGAGTTTGACTATATCATCGCCCACGGCGTCTATTCGTGGGTGCCCGATGCGGTGCGGTACAAGATCCTCGAGATCTGCCGCGAGAACCTGGCGCCCGACGGCGTGGCCTATATCAGCTACAATACCTATCCCGGTTGGCACATGGTGCGCATCGTGCGCGATATGCTGCTGTACCACACGCGGCACACTGCCGATCCGATGGAGCGGGCCGATCAGGCACGGGCAGTGCTCGGCTTTTTCGCGCAGGGCGCTGCCGCCGGCAAGACAGTGGGGGACGAAGCGGACGCCTACAGCAGCTTTTTGAGCATGTACGCCGGCGTCGTCGGCGACAAGCTCGACGGCACGTCGAGCCGTCATGCCACGCTGGTGCTGCACGACGAGATGGCCGACATCAACGAGCCATTCTACTTTTACCAGTTTGCGGAGCAGGTGGCACGGCACGGGCTGCAATACCTGGGCGAGGCGGATTTCTCGGGCATGCGCGGCAGGATGCACACGGGCGGCGACGTGCCGCCGCAGGTCACAGAGGGGTTGCAACAGCTTGCCGGGGACCTGGTGGAGCTGGAGCAGGCGGTCGACTTTTTGCATAATCGGATGTTCCGCCGCAGCTTGCTGTGCCACGGGCACGTCGTGCTCCCGGAGCGGGTTGTAACTGATGTTGTGAGCGAGCTGTATGCGACGTCACGGGCCAGGCCGGCAGGGCCGGACCCGGACCTGCTCTCCGTTTCGCCTGTCAGGTTCCAGTCGGGCGACGGGCCGGCGATCACGACCGACCACCCGGTCAGCAAGATGGCTCTATACACGCTTGCCGAGCAGTGGCCGGCGCCCGTGCGCTGTGACGATCTGCTGCGGGTGGCGCGTGCGCGCTGGCAAGCAGCCGGCTGCTCCGCAGCAAGTATCTCTCGGGCGGCGGCCGCTGGCGGGGACGAGGCGGTCGATGCCGAGGCGCTGACGGCGAATTTGCTCACAGCCTATAGCTACAGCAACAGCTTGGTGGATTTTCATTCTTATCGGCCGGCCTACGTGCCGGAGGTGAGCGAGCGGCCTGTGGCCAGCGCGGTGGCCCGGTACCAGATTCAGCGGGGGAACCTGGTCACCAATCTGCGCCACGAGCGGGTGACGCTCGACAACCTCGACGGGTTTGTGCTGTATCACCTGGATGGCAGCCGCGACCGCGCCGGACTGCTCGATCTGCTGATGGCCGGGCCGGTGGCGCAGGGGGTGCTGACTGTGCAGCGTCAGGATGAGGCGGAGGGCCGAGGGTACTCGGCGGAGGGCAGCTTGAGCGACGCCGAGATCCGGGGTATGCTGGCCGCAGAATTGGAGCGGAAACTCGACTGGCTGGCGTGTGCGGCGCTGTTGGTGGGCTAGCCGGGATCGAGATGCGCAAAAGGGGAGGGAAGGGGCATGGCGGCGGGCGATAGCGCGATGGGGAACCGCCCCGGGGGTACCGGGGTCCGCCCCGGGGGTACCGGGGTCCGCCCCGGGGGTACCGGGGTCCGCCCCGGGGATACCGGGGTCCGCACCGGAGGTACCGGCTTCCACCGGACGGACGCGCGGGTCCGGGTAGAGGTCACCGACAGGGAAGGCTGGCGCAAAGAGTTTCCGCTGGAGAGGCCGCTGCTCTATATCGGCAGCGACCCCATGAGCGACGTCGTGCTGGACGCGCAGCATGGCGGCGGCGTGGCGCCACGACACTTGCAGCTCATCGCTCTGCCCGCCGCGCCGGGCGGCAGCAGGGAGGGAGCGGGGTTGGGTAGCCCTTGGGGTGGCTACCGGGCCATCAACCTGAGCGATCGGGACGTTTTCATCGGGGAGGCCGGCGGGCGGACCCTGCCGCCGCGGGCTGCCATCGAAATTGTCGACGGGGACATGATGCGCGTGGGTGACTTTGCCCTGGTCTTTTATGCGGGGGCGTCAGAGCCGGGTAGCGCCCGGGTGCCCACCCGGTTGGCAGCACCGGCCGGGGAGCAGGCTGCCAGGGAGAGGCGAGAACCGGTGCCGGTACCAATGGTCCAGATGGCGACCCGTGACAGGTCAGCCGCCTCGGTTGCTCCGATGGCGGCCGAGGGCGGCTTGGTCAGCGTGGAGAAACACTCGGCCCACATGGGCCTGAGGTTGTCGCTGCCCCGGGCCAGAGTCGAGCCCGAGTTCCCCTTGGAAGGGGCGATCCTGTTGCGCAACCTGGGGGAAGAGCAGGGGGTGCAGTTCAGGGTGGAAGTGAAGGGGCTGCATCCAGATCTCTACCAGGTGGGGCCGGGGCCGATCCTCTTTCCGAACGTGGAGAAGGGGGTGTACCTGCGCCTGCAGCATCCATGCGGGCCGGGGGTCGCCGCCGGGCAGCACCAGATCCAGATTCGCGCCTCGGCACCCGACGCTTACCCGGGCGAAGAGGTGTGTGTGACACACGAGATCGAGATTGTGCCCTACTATCACCATACGCTGACGCTGACGGTGGTGGACTGAACAAGGGATGAGAAAGAGAGCCCTGTGCAGAGAGCACAGCCAGGGGGGGCCATGGAATGGGTGTTGGGTATCACCGTAATCTTGGCCGCAGCCGTAACGATGGCCATCGTCGGCAGGATGCGGACGGTGCGCCTCCAGAAGAAGGTGCGGCTCGAACTCATGAACGCGGGCAATGTGAGGAGCCGCTACAACCTGCGTGCCGAAGGCCCTGAGGATGCCCTCCGGTTTCAGTTCACGCTGAAGGGGGATAGCCTGCCGGTGTACAGAGCGCCATCTCCGTCGCGCGCCAGAGAGCCGTCGCGCCACGGGGAGTCGGCGGGGCGCAAAGCGCCCTCGGTGGGCGCGGCCAAGGGGGCAATGGACAAGGCGGGCAGGGTGCTCCAGGTGGGTGCGGCGGTGGCAGGCGTGTTGAGCATGGTGGGCTCGCTGTTGCCGCGCTCGATTGGCGGGCCACTGCAAGAGAAGGCGAGCCAGATCCGCCACGTGCAGGCGAAAGCGTCGTATGCACAGCAAACACCGGAGAGGATTGCGTTTCAGGCTTCGTCGGTGGCGCACACGGTAACCGGCAAGTCAGGCGGTGGGCGGCCAGGCCGGGTGATCCACCCCGAGGAGGGCCAGGCGCAAGGGGCCTCACCCTCAGAGGGACCGACGGGCGACGGATTCTCCTGGGCACAGACGCCCTACGTCGAGCCGGGCGCCTCGCTGGTCGTCGATCTGCTTGTCCGCGCGGTTCAGCCGGCTGGCAGCCAGGGGTTCGCCCCTGGGGGACAGGGGTACACTTTCCAGGTGATCTCGCGCGCGGCGGATGCAGAGGTGGACCCGAGCGGCCCCCAGCAGGCACGCCCTGTGAGCGCCGAAGGGAGCGTGCTGGTCCGGGGCGGCTTTTGGGCGCGACGGTTCCTGCCCTATGTGCTGGTTGGGACGATCACCACCGTGTTGATGGTCGCCCTGGTGGTGTTGGGCTATCTGCTGGTGGCCGCCGGCGTGCTCGCCTGACGTCAGGAGGAACAAGATGGCAGGACAGGATCAAGGGGATCGCGATCAGGCTGGTTACAACCAGGCCGATCGTGACCAGGCTGGTCGCGACCAGTTGGAACTCATTGGTCCCGACGGCCAGATCAGCTTCTACGATCTCGACCCGGGGAAGGGGATCACCAATATCGGGAGCGATCCGAACAACGACCTGGTCGTCGATGCCCCGGGCGTGGCGACGTTTCACGCCGTGCTCGACCACCGCCAGCGCCCCTACCAGATTATGCTGCTGAGCGAGCAGGGGAACACGCGGCTGCGTGGCCAGCCCCTGGCGGCGAACACCTTCCAGGAAGTGCACGACTGGGACACGATCGAGATCGACGGCCATTCGATTGTCCTCTTTCAGGGCGCGGGCGTGCCGAGCACACCCCAAGTCGCACGCCCCCCTGTCGTGGCACCGCCGCCGCCGGTGCCGGCGGTGGCGCCGCCCGCCACGCCGCCCGCCGCGCCGATACCCGAGACGCCGCGGAGGGCAGCGGGCCCCGTGGCGCTGCCCCGCGACCAGCGCGACGAGCTGATTGTGACCGAGATCTCGGCGCGCGAGTGGACAGTGAACGTGGAGCAAACGGCTGCGTGCCAGCTCACCATCGTCAATGGCGGCAGCATCGTGGCGACCTTCTCGGTTGATGTCGAGGGGGTGCCGGACGACTGGGTGACCCTCTCGCCGCCCAGGGTGAACCTCAACGAAGGGGCGCGGGCGACGGTATCGATCAGCATCACGCCGCCGCGCGCGCCGTCGAGCCGCGCCGGCGTCCACCCGGTGGTGATCGCCGTGTCGTCGCCGAACTATCCCGATCACATGAGCCGCATCGGAGCGACGTTGGTCATCGAGCCTTACTATGCCTTCAGCGTTGGCGAGATATCGCCCAAGCAGCAGACCGTGTCGTGGCGCAAGCCGACGGGACAGGTGACGCTGCCGATCAAGAACGAAGGCAACAGCAAGACGCCCTTCCGGGTGGACGGCGAAGACGAGGAGCGTGGGTGCCGCTTCGAGTTCCAGGTGCCCGGTGAGAGTGTGACCTTTGCGCGGCAGGCAGAGGTGCGGCTGGAGCCCGAGCAGGAGGTGGTGCTGCCGATCGGCATCACACCGCACCGCCGCCGGCTGATCGGGCTGCGCAAGCGCTCCTACTCTTTCACGGTCACCACCGCCATGCTGGAAGGGACACTGGCCGGCGTGATGCCGCGCTCGATCATGGCCCGCCTGAGCGCCAAGCCCCTGATCGGCCCCCCGCTGATGCTGTTGATCCTCGCCAGCCTGGCGTTGCTCATCTACTACCTCGGACAGCCACCCAGGTTGCCAGGACTATCATTCGTCGACACAGGCGGGCTCGCCTACGCCGGGGGGGATTCTGGCGCGGCGGAAGCTGCCGTGACTGAAGTGAAACTGACTGATCACGTCGAGCTCGAGCACGGCCAGGATGTCACGCTAGATTACAAGGCGCTCCGCTTCCCTACACTCGGCGAGTTCAACCTGCTCAACCGGCAGAACGAGCTATTTCTACGCCTGACGCTCGAGTTCAAGCCAACAGGCGGCGCGGAGTGGGTGCCACTGAATGGGTCAGAGCTGCAGACACCGAAAGGGAGGGTGGTACAGGCCCCCGTGGAGGATGGTGAGTATCGCCTCCTCGCCGAAAACTGGCTCTCATCTCTGTTCCCCGGGCTTCTCGGGAAGTCACGCCTGGTTTCGGTCGACGTCAGCCCGGTCAATGCCCGCATCGCAAGTTTCCGCGTCGACCGCGACACCGTCTATATCGGTGAGTCGGTGCAGGTCTCCTGGGACGTCAGGAACGCGGACAGCCTGGCCCTCAGCTACTGGGAGGGCGACACGCTGATCTCTGAGGAGGAGCTCGCCGGCGCCGACCTCAAGTCGGGCCGGCGGACTTTTGTCATCAATGGCAATACCACCTTCACGTTGGTTGCCGCCAATAACTCCGGCTCCGGCTCCGACGACCAATCCCTGTCTGTCCGGGGCAATCCTCAGCCCGCCCCCACGCCCGTCATTGTCCGTTTCGACGTGGCCCCACTCGAGATCACGCAGGGCGAGGCCGTGCAGCTCGCCTGGGAGGTGACCGGCGCCGACACCATCGCCATCGAGCCACTGGGCGACGTGCCGCCCCAGGGAGAGCGCGGCGACGAGCCCAAGAGCCGCACCACTTACCAGTTGGTCGCGTCCAAGATGGGCGACGACGGCAAGCTGGCAGAGAGCCGCGCGAGCTGGGAGGTCATTGTCAATACGCCGCCCCCACCCACCCCCGAGCCCGAGGCACCCGTGATTGATCTCTTTGAGGCGATCCCCAAGGAGGTGATTGCCGGCAAGGCGGAGGAGGTGGAGCTGACGTGGTCGGTGCTGGGGGAGACGACGGGCATCGAGATCACGACTTCGGAGCTGTCGATCACGGGGCTCGCCGCGCAGGACCTGGTGACAGTCACGGTGAATGAGACGACGCTGTTCGTGCTGACGGCATCCAACGGCGATCTCAAGACGAGCAAGGCGATCGAGATCAAGGCGCTCGAGCCGACACCGACGCCCGAGCCGACGCCGACGCCCGAGCCACCGCCGACGCCCGAGCCGACGCCGACGCCGTTCCCGCCCCCGATCATTTCCTACTTTACAGCAGAGGCTGTCGACCCGACCCAAGACCGCGTGGTATTCAAAGAGAGCTTTAACACCGGCGACGGCCCGGTGTACGTGTACGAGGTGCAGGCCCGGTCGCACGTCAAGGTCACGTGGGGCGTCAAGAATGCGGACGTGGTGATTATCGAAAACCTCGGGCCGCAGCCCCCCGAGGGCGAGCTGGATCTGCCCGACATGATCGTCGCGCCCACGAGCATCATGCTCACGGCTGAGAACAATGAGGGCAACAACCAGGTGTTTGCCTTCTTGCAATTCCAGATTACCGCACCGCCGGCGCCGCCGCCACCGCCCTACATCACCGGCGTCGAGGATGCAGCAGGTGGGCAGAATACCCTGATCTGGGGGTACTCGGCCGAATACCAGGACCGGATCGACGGCTTTCGCATCTACCGGGCGAAAGTGCCGCCCGGCACCACCTTTGTGGCGATCTCGTCGCTTCTCCCCCGTGAGGATAGGGACTATGTCGACGAGATCACGCCTACCTGTGGCCTGGGTTACTATGTCGTGGCAGTCTATACCGATCCTGTGACCGGGGCGCAGCTAGAAACGGCCGCGAGCCTGACGAGCTGGTACAGCGACTCGTGCCCGCCCTAGGGGGGGGCGAGGGTACTCGGGGCGAGGGTACTCGGGGCGAGGGTACTCGCCTTCGGGGCCGTAGGCCTGTGAAAGAGGCTGGAGGGTATCGGAGATGAGGCGCATCGTGGGTCGATCGGTCACCAATCGGCTGTTTTGCGCCGGCGCGTTCGCCTGCGCGTTCGCCTGCGCGCTATTGATCGCGACGCTGGCCCTTATGCTGCTGGCGACGAGGCCCAGCCAGGCCGGCAGCCCGTCCGCGCCGGATGGGGTGGGGGGACCCCGCCCCTACCCGGCGGTGGCGGGGTTGGCCAGCACGTCGACGCTGCCTGTTTGGGTACAGTCATTGCCCGAGGGGTACTCGGGGTTGCTCGACGGGCCGGGGGTACCGGGGTCCGCCACGCAAAACGGCCTGATCATCACCAAGTCGGCGGACAGCGCCGAGGCAGATCCGGACATTGTCATCAATGGTGAAACGATCACCTACACTCTCACGTTTACCAACTCCTCTTCCCTCGAGGTCACCGACGTGTTGATCCTCGACGTGCTGCCCGAGGGGAGCCTGAGCGACGTCGGCTGCTCCGACAACTGCACGTGGGTGTTCGACAGCCAGGAGATCCCCGATCCCTTTGGCAACACGATCGTCGTCAGCGTCACGCGCCAGGTGAGCTGGATTCTCAATTCGATGGTCCCGGGCGAGGTGCAGATCCGGCAGTTCTGGGGCAAGGTCATCGGCCGGACTGACGGCACCGAGCTGCTCAACCGTGCCTACGTGAACTATGTGCAGGACGGCGTGGTGAGATCGGCGGTGAGCAACGACACCCACACCACGGTCCGCGTGCGCATCGACGAGAAGGGCCAGGCCAGCCTGTCGGACACACCGAACTGGCTATCGGAGGACCTGGGCGGCACCCTGAGCCTCGACTGGGGGGACTATGACGGGGATGGCTGGCTGGACCTGGCGTTGGGCTCGACCATCGGCACCAGCGTCTACCGCAACCAAGAGGGGCGGCTGGTGCCCTTCTGGAGCAACAACCGCCTGACCTACGGCGTCGCCTGGGGCGATTTCGACGGGGATGGCTGGCTGGACCTGGCGGCGGTGGGGGAGAGCGCGGACGGCACCGCGGTGACGTCGGGCACGAACTACCTCTATGACCTGAGCGGCGAGACGGTGGAGGAGTACGAGTTCGTCTCGAATGAGCAGTTGGTGCGCCTGGCGCCGGGCGACTATAACCGGGATGGGCTGCTCGACCTGGTGGTCAGCACCAACTCGATCAACGCCCCCTGCCCCGTCAAGCTCTATTGGAATGGCGGCAATCCGACCGCGCCCTTTGCCAGCGCACCGGTGTGTGTCAACACCGAGGCGACGGCCGCCCTGGGCCCGATGGACTATGACAGCGACGGCGACCTGGACCTGGTCGTGGGCATGTTTCCCAACGAGACCCACCTGCTGATCAACCAACTGATCACGACCACGCCCGAGGGGGGGCGAGGGTACTCGGGGCGAGGGTACTCGCCTTCGGGCCGGGTGCTGAGCGAACCGACGAGGTCCGTGGGGTACACGAGCCCACTCACCAACGCGGCCATGATCGTGATCGACAAGCAGGCACCCTTCCTGCCCTACGATTTTAGCTGGGGCGACTATGACGGGGATGGGCTGCTCGACCTGGCGGCCGCCTTTCCCCTCGACAGGCGGGTGCGGATCTATCGCAATACGACTGACGGGGTACTGAGACCCGGCCCGGTGGTTCCGACAACCATGTTCCGCACGCCACTGGCCGTTGCCTGGGGGGACATGAATGGCGACGGCACGCTCGACCTGGCGGTGGCCGATGCGCCGCCCCGCGTGTACGAGTACAAGAATGGCAAGTTCGTCGAGATCCCGGCCCTGCGCGCGGAGGGCGCCAGCGGCCAGATGTGGGGCCTGGGCCTGGCCGACGTGGACAATGAGGGCGACGTCGACCTGGCACTCACCAACCGCGACGGGTCGAGCATGCTCTTTTCCAACTTTGCGCCGCTGCTTGCGCCCACCCTGTCGCCGATCGTAGCCAGCGGCTCGACGGCGGCGGCGAGCGTGGCCTGGGCCGACGTCGACGGGGACGAGGACCTGGACCTGCTCTTGGGCGCGAGCCAGACGGCGGTGGGGGCCAAGCGCTACCTGAATGTCCTGGGCCGCTTCCCCGAGGCGAACATGACCACGCTGCTGGCGAGCGGCTTTGGCCCGCACGCTGTCGCCTTTGGCGACGTGAACGGCGATGGGAACCTGGACATCGCACTCGGCGTGGGCCTCGAAACCGGGGTCCAGCTCTACCTGGCGGGCAACACCGACACGCCGGACTGGACCTCGGCCGCTCCCCATTACGCGAGCTATAGCGTCGCCTGGGGGGATGCGGACGACGACGGCGACCTGGATCTCCTCGTCGGGCGGAACGGCCCGAACGCGATCTATTTCAACCGCGGCACGCAGCTTGACACCAAGCCCGGCTGGGTGCCAGCAAGCGATTACGATACGCGCAGTGTGGCCTGGGGTGATTTCAACAATGACCGCTACCTCGATTTCGCCGTTGGCAACAACGGCGGGCCGACCGAAGTGTATCGTAACAACCACGATGGCACCTTCTACCGCGTGTGGGCGTCGACCTACGTTTCGAGCACGCGCAGCGTGGCGTGGGGCGACGTGGATGGCGACGGCGACCTGGACCTGGCCGTGGGCAACTATGGCCAGCCGAACCTGATCTATGCCAACGTAGGGGGCCGCTTTGGCCAGGCGGAAGTGTGGCGCTCGCCCAGGTCGAACACGAGGAGCCTGGCGTGGGGTGACTGGGATAACGACGGCGACCTCGACCTGGCGGTGGGCAACGATGGCGAGCCGGACCAGGTGTACGAGAACCTGAATAGCAAGCCGGGCGCGGCGCCGCGGCTCTACCTGCTGTGGGCCTCGTCGGAATCGAACCAGACCGGCGGCGTGGCGTGGGGCGACGTGGACGGCGACGGCGACCTGGACCTGGCGGTCAGCGGGCGCGCCAATGGGCAGAGTGGAGTATATATCAACAGCTATGTGCGCCCGTCGCACTTGACGAGGGATTTTGCCCCGACGATGCCCCTGCCCAACAACCCTTCCTACCTGTCGATCGAGCGCCCGGGCAGCACCGATGCCGCGTTTGGCTACTCGTCGGCCGAGCTCCTGTCGGGGCCCAAGCACCCGACGGTGACGGTCTCTTATGAGCTGTTCGACCCCGACGGCACGCGCATCGACGGCACGGCGAGCAACGAGCCGGGCGACCTGGTGCTGGCGACCTTCTACGACTATTCGCTGAATGGGGGGGCCACCTGGCAGGCCGCCACACGGATGGGGAGTGGGACGGTGCCGACGACCACGCTGCGCCTGGGGCGGGCGGCTACCTTTGACTGGGATGCCGTGGCCGACGAGGCCATCAGCGACAACGCCCGCTTCCGGGTGTGCGCCGTGCAGCAGAACCAGATCGACGTGGGACGGAACCCGCAGCATGGCCTGATCTGCGCCGTCAGCCCGCCCTTTCGCGTGCGCGGCACCACCTGTGTCTGGCCGCGAGGCGCGGCGATCCTGGTAAGCGATCTCCACCCCGACCCGGGGGAAGCGGTTCGTTTCCAGGGGATGGTGGCCGAGGGCAGCGGCGTGCTGACCTACACGTGGGACTTTGGCGACGGGAGCAGCGACCAGGGCCAGGTGGTGTACCACACCTATGACACCAACAACTATGCCACGGTCAAGTTGACCGTCCGCTCAGAACCGTGCCCGATCGCCAAGGAGGTGTACGCCACGCTCAAGCTGCCGGTGGGCACCGGGGTGCCGGACATCTTTTTGCCGTTCATCTCGAAAGGATGGACGCCCATGCTGACCACTACCCTGCCGGTCAGCCTGTCTGTCGTGCCAGTTGCCGCGCCTTTTTCCCTTCAGGAAGAGAGAAGGGACGGGCCGCCAGAGAGCGGGCCGCCGGTGGGCAGGCCGCCAGAGGGCGGGTCGCAGGGGGAGGGGCCAGCCTGGCCCGATAGCCCGGCGGCAGTGCCAGCCTGGCCCGATAGCCCGGCGGCAGTGCCTGTCTCGGCCTCATGGGCCGGCACCGGCGTGGCCAGAATGGCCGCGACGGCAGTGATTACGCCCGGGCCGGGGATCTCGTTGGCGATGGGGCTGGATGTGGGGCAGCTACCGCTTACCGAGGGGACGAGGGGGGTCAACAGCAACCCGTCGCTGAGCGACGACGGTATGCGCGTCGCCTTCTGGTCGACGGACGACCTGGCGCCTACTCCGACCCGAAACAATGCCGACGGCAACATCGAGATCTTTGTGGCCGACATTGGCCTGGACGCCGCCGGGGACCAGATCTATACGCTGACCCAGGTGACAGAATCGACGGGCAATATCCTGGGTGGGTTTAACCTGTCGCCGGCGCTGAGCGATGACGGGACGCGCGTCGCCTTTTTCTCCGACTGCAACCTGGTGGGCGGGAATGGTGGCGGGGTCGACAACCGCGACGCGAATTTCGAGATCTTGCTCGCGGCGGAACCAGAGTGGACGCCGGTGCAGCTCACCGAAACGAGCGTGGGCGCCAACGTCCTGCCGTCGATCAATGACGATGGGACGCGGATCGCGTTTGCCTCGGACCGCGACCTGGTCAAGCCCGGCAACGTCGACGGCAACCAGGAGATCTTTTATTACGACGCCGCGGCAGGCTTTGTCCAGGTGAGCCGCACGACGGGCGGAGTCCTGAACAGCGACCCGGTCATCAGCGCCGACGGCGAGCACATTGCCTTCATCTCGGATGGAGCGTTGAGGGTGTTCGACGTGGCCGCCGGCACCGTGCGCCCGGTGGACAGCCCGAGCGGCAGCAAGCGCCAGCCGGCGATCAGCGCCGATGGGCGCAGCATCGCCTTTATCTCGGACGGCGACGTGTGGCTGGTCGAGCTGGGAGCCGGCGGGGCCGTGACGCCGACCCAGATCACCGCCTCGCCCGAGGCCCTGCTCGACGAGCCAGAGATCAGCGCCGACGGCAACCGCGTGGCCTTTGTGGCGGATGGCCAGGTGTACTTTTTCGACAAGGGGCGGAAACGGCTGTCGCCGATCAATGGCGTGGTGAACGCCCGGCATCCCTCGCTGAGCGGCGACGGGACGGTGATGGCCTATGTGTCGAACCGCGCGCTCTTTCTCACCACCTCGCCGCGCGCCGACCTGGGCGTGACCAAGATCAGCGAGCCCTACCCGCTGGTGCCGGGCGCCGGGTTGATCTACACGGTCGAGGTGCACAACTATGGGCCGAGCAGTGTGTTCACCGCCACAGTGGTGGATCGGATTCCGGAGGAGGTGAACGACCCGGTGTGGAGCTGTGTCGCCCTCGAGCCTTCGACGTGCGGCGCCGGTGGCAGCGGATACCTGATCAGCGATACGATCGATATCTGGAAGGGCGCCACGATCCTCTACACCATCACCGGGTGGGTGGACCCCGATTTCCTCGACGAAGTGGTGAACACCGTCGTGGTCACCGCCCCTGAAGGCCTGATCGATTTCGACCCGGGCAACAACCGCGTTACCGACACCAACTCGGCTTCGCCAGAGGCGGACCTGTGGGTGACCAAAATGGTGGACGACGAGACGCCGAACGAGGGCGAGCCGATCGTCTACACGGTGGTGGTGGGCAACAGAGGCCCGAGCGATGCCCGCGGCACAACGCTGACCGACGCGCTGCCCCCCGGCATCACCTATACTGGCCACGACGATCCCGGCACGACAACGTACGACCCTGTCACCGGGGTGTGGACGATCGGCCGGGTGGCGGTGGGGGCCAGCTACACGCTGCGAATTTTTGCGGACGTGGACGTGGGCGCCGCCGGCGCGATCACCAATACGGCGCACGACCTGCAGTCCCTGGCCGCCGACCCCGACCTGAGCGACAACAGCGCCGGCGCGCCGATCATGGTGAACCAGAGGCCGCGGGCGGATGACGATCCTGTGACCTTGCTGGAGGATGAGGCTCTGGAGATCGACGTCCTGGCCAACGACACCGACCTGGACGGCTCCCTGGTCACGTCGACGCTGCAGATCACCGGCACCGGGCCGGCGCATGGCGATGTGTGGGTGAATTGGGTGCCGGTGACGCCGACGATCGTCTACCTGCCAGATGGCGACTGGCATGGTGTGGATCTCTTTGAGTACGCGATCTGTGACGACGACGACGCGTGCAGCACGGCCACGGTGTCGGCCACGGTCGAGGCGGTGAACGACCCGCCCACCTTCACGGGGGGATTCGACCCTGAAGTGAACGAGGACGCCGGGCTGCAGACGGAGATCGGGTGGGCGACGGCCATCTCGGTCGGTGCGCCCTACGAGGGAGGCCAGGCGCTGACCTTTGTGCTCACGCCCAGCAACGCCTCTCTGTTCGCCGTCCAGCCAGCGGTGAGCGTGACCGGCACGCTCACCTACTCGTCGGCGGCCGACGCCTTTGGCACAGCCCTTGTCACCGTCACGCTGCACGATAGTGGCGGCACGGCCAACGGCGGGGATGACACGTCTGACCCCTACACATTTACCATCACGATCAACTCGGTCAACGACGCGCCGACCCTCGACCCGATCGCGGCCAGGGAGATCCTTGAGGAGGCGCCGCAGCAGGAGGTGGAGCTGAGCGGCATTACCGCCGGCCCCGGCGGCGAGGTGCAGAACCTGGAGGTGACTGCCGCTTCGAGCAGCCCGGGCCTGATCCCCCATCCCACCGTGGTGTACACCAGCCCCAACCCCACCGGCACCCTCTTCTTCTCGCCGACGAAGGACATGACCGGCACGGCGACGATCGCTGTGATCGTCACAGACGATGGCGGCACTGCCAACGGCGGCCAGGACACGTACACGCAGACCTTTATCATCACCGTCCTTAACGTCAACGACCCGCCCACCCTTGACGCGATCGATGACCAGTCGATCGACGAGGATCCAGGCGCCTGGCAGGAGGTGACCCTGGCCAACATCACGGCCGGCCCCGGCGAGTCGGAGCCGGTGACCGTGACCGCCACGTCGACCAACACGGGCCTGATCCCCACCGCCCACCTGGTCGTGGACTATACCAACCCCGATCTCACCGGCACCCTCTTCTTCTCGCCGACGAAGGACATGACCGGCACGGCAACGATCGCCGTGAACGTCAGCGATGGCCTGTCAGAGACAGTGCGTTCCTTCACCGTGACCGTCGACGACGTCAACGACCCGCCCACCATCGACCCGATTCCAGACGTGTACATGGACGAAGATCAGGCAGAGCAGGTGGTGGGGCTCGCCGGCATCACGGCCGGCCCCGGCGAGTCGCAGACGCTGACCGTGACCGTGGCACTCACCAGTGGCCCACCTGGCCTGATCGACCTTGATTGGCATTACGCCAGTCCCGAACCCACCGGCGTCCTCACCATCACCCTCAACAATGATCAGTTCGGCACAGCCGGGATCGCCGTGACCGTGAGCGACGGCTCGTTGCAAACTGCCGTCACCTTTACCCTGGTGGTCTCCCCGGTGAACGACCCACCGGTGGCGGTCGACGACGCGTATGCCACGGACGAAGACACGGCGCTGCTCGTGTTGGCTGACACCGGCGTGTTGAGCAATGACCTGGACGTGGAGCTCGACACGCTGACCGTGACTACCTACACGCAGCCTGCCCAGGGCAGTGTCACGCTCCTGCCGACCGGCGCGTTTACCTACACGCCCACTCATAACTATAACGGCAGCGACATCTTTTTCTACGTCGTCTCGGATGGCAACGGAGGGACGGACACGGGGACAGTCACGATCACGGTCAACGCGGTGAATGACGCGCCGGTGGCAGTCAACGATGGCTACGCCACAGACGAGGATACGCCGCTGCTCGTGATCTCTGCCACCGGCGTGCTGGCCAACGACAGTGACGTGGACGGCGACGACCTGACCGTGATCACCCACACGCAGCCGGCCAGCGGCACCGTGACCCTCCTGGCCACGGGGGCCTTTACCTACACGCCCGCAGCCGACTGGAATGGCATCGTTACCTTCACCTACGTCGTCTCGGACGGCGCGCTGACCGACACGGGGATGGTGAGCATCACGGTCAACCCGGTGAATGATCCGCCGGTGGCGGTCGACGACGACTATGGCACCATGACGGACACCCCACTGCGCATCGTCGCCCCCGGCGTGCTGGACAACGACGTGGACGTGGATCTCGACGTGCTGACCGTGACCACCTACACGCAGCCCACGACCGGCACCGTGGTGCTCCTGTCGACTGGTGCCTTTACCTATACGCCTGGCGCCGGCTGGAGCGGCACCGACACCTTTCTCTATGTCGTCTCGGATGGCGTGTTGACCGATACGGCGATGGTGGCGATCACGGTGACCGGGCCGCCGGTGGCGGTCGACGACGACTATACGACCGAAGAGGATTGGCCGTGCATCGAGGAAGCGCCGGGCGTGTTGTTCAACGACAATGACCCGGAGGACGACCCGTTGAGCGTCGCCTCCAACACCTCGCCGGCGCACGGCAGCGTGGTGCTCCTGGCGACCGGCGCCTTTACCTACACGCCCGAGGCCAACTGGAACGGCACCGACACCTTCCTCTACGTCGTCTCGGACGGCGTGCTGACCGACACGGGGGCGGTGACGATCACGGTCACGGCCGTCAACGACCCGCCCACGGCGACGAACGACCTCTACTTTACGGACGAGGGGGAGGTGCTGACCGTCGTCTCGGCCACGGGCGTGTTGAGCAACGACGTGGACGTGGAGCTGAGCGACCTGACCGTGGACAGCTACACGCAGCCGGCGCACGGCAGCCTCGATCTCTGGCCGGACGGCGCCTTTACCTACACGCCCACCGCCCGCTGGAGCGGGCTCGATACCTTCACCTACGTCGCCTCGGACGGCGTGCTGACCGACACGGCGACGGTGACGATCACGGTGAACGGCCGGCCGGTGGCGCGCGACAACCAGTACAGCATTACCAACAACACGACGCGAAACATTCCCGCCTGGGCGGTCTTGGGGAACGACATGGATCCGGACGGCGACCCGCTGACCGTCATCAGCAACACGCAGCCCGCGCACGCGCTGAACAGCGTGACCCTGGCGGGCAATGGCAGTTTCACGTACCAGTCTGGCACCTGGAATGGCGTGGACACCTTCCGCTACGCCGTCTCGGACGGCGCCTTGACGGCCACGGCGACGATCAGGATCAGGGTCGGCGGGACGAACACGGCGCCGAGCGCGGTCAACGACACCTACCGCACCGCCACGAACACGCCGCGGAGCGTGGCCGCCCCCGGCGTGCTGGCCAACGACACGGATGCGGAGGGCGACACCCCGTACGTCAGCGCCGTCACGAATGATGTGGACCACGGCACGCTGACGTGGGCTGCCGACGGCAGCTTCCTCTACACGCCGAACACGGGCTGGACCGGGAGCGATTCTTTCACCTACCGCATCTCTGACGGCCGCCAGACTGATACGGCGACGGTGACGATCGTGGTCGGCCCGGCAAATGGGCCGCCGGTGGCGAACGACGACGCCTACCCCACCGACGAGGACACGCCGTTGACCGTCGCCGCCGCCGGGGTGCTGGCCAACGACACCGATCCGGATGGCGAGACGCGGTTCGTCGCGGCCTACTGGCGGCCGGCGCACGGCACGCTGGCGCTGGCCCTCAACGGCGGCTTGACCTACACGCCCGATGCCGAATGGAGCGGCACCGACAGTTTTACCTACCGCGCCTCGGACGGCACCCTGAGCGACAGCGCGACGGTGGTGATCACGGTCATGGCGGTGAACGACGCGCCGACGGCGGTGGACGACGCGGCGACGGTGGACGAGGGCGACACGGAGACCGTGCTCGATTCGGGGCAGACGAGCCTGCTCTACAACGACAGCGACGTGGAGGGCGATACCCTGGCGCTGAGCACCACGCCAGCGGTCGCGCCGACGCATGGCTCGGTGACGCTCGACGCGAGCGGCACCTTCAGCTACACGCACGACGGCAGCGAGACGACGGCGGACAGCTTTGTCTACGAGGTGTGCGACGACGGGACGCCGTCCGAGTGCGCGACGGCGACGGTGAGCATCACGGTCATCCCGGTGAACGACGCGCCGGTCGCGGTGGACGACAGCTACACCACCGACGAGGACGAGGATCTGACCGTCCCCACTGCCACCGGCGTGTTGAGCAACGACATCGACGTGGAGTTCGACGCATTGAGCGTCACCACCTACACGCAGCCAGCGCACGGCAGTGTCACGCTCCTGTCGACTGGCGCCTTCACCTACACGCCGGCTGCCAACTGGAACGGCACCGACACCTTCACCTACGTCGTCTCGGACGGCGCGCTGACGGACACGGGGACGGTGGTGATCACGGTTACGGCGGTGAACGACGCGCCGACGTTCACGGGCGGTGC
>JAFGIA010000106.1 GCA_016929795.1 Anaerolineae bacterium | reverse complement strand
CGCGCTCCGATCCCTGTCGGAGAGGGCTGCCATATACTCCTCCACGCTCGCCGGTGTGTTGTTCGTCATGGTCAGGTCCTTTCCGCGCCGATCTGCGAGCGCCCCGCGTAGGCGTGCCTCAGGTCGTTGACGTCGATCTTGCGCATCTGGAGCATCGCCTGCATCACCCGCCCTGCCTTTTCAGGGTCCGGGTCGCCCAACAGCTCGGGCAGCGCTTTCGGGATGATCTGCCACGACAGCCCGTAGCGATCCTTCAGCCAGCCGCACATCGACTCCTCGCCGCCGTCCGCCGTGAGCCTGTTCCACAGCTCGTCCACTTCTTCCTGTGTCTCGCACTCCACGTAGAACGAGATGGCTTCGTTGAACTTGAAGTATGGACCGCCGTTCAGGGCGATAAACTTTTGCCCTTCCAGCTCGAACACGACGTTCATGGCCGTGCCTTCGGGCCCCGGCCCTGCCGGGCCGTAGCGTGCTACTTCCAGGATTCTCGAATCGTCGAAAATCGAGGTGTAGAACTCGGCCGCCTCTTCCGCTTGGTTGTCGAACCACAGATATGGTGTTATCTTTTGCACGTTCGTCCTCCTCTATCTCAATTATTGCCGGCCACATTACTCATCTCCACTCAAGCGCCTGCCGGTAGGCTGTTTGCTCACCGCCTGGCCCGGATCCTGTCCAGCGGGTTGTCGAGACGCCGGTACGAGTCTTCCATTCCCGCTTCCATGCCGGGTTGGTGTGGGACGCATGTCCCTGATCGGCCGCACCTCGACACCCCCCAGCCTGGCCGGCGGGATGCGCGCTGCCAACCGGATCGCCTCGTCAAGGTCGTGTGCCTCGAGCAGGATATATCCGCCCAACTGCTCCTTCGTCTCGACGTACGGCCCGTCGGTGATCGACACCTTCCCGCCCTGCGGCCGCACGGTCGTCGCCGTATTGACCGACCTGAGCGGGTCTCCCGCCAGGCCGTAGCCGCTCCGCACTAACTCGTCATAATACGCATATGCCTCGGCGTACAGGGCGTCCCTCTCTGCCTCTGGCAGATTGCCCAGCTTCTGTTCGTCATAGTAGATCAGGCACAGGTATTTCATGCTCACCTCCCACTCTCTCGATTGCCTTGTTCACGAATTAGTCGTGTGGGGATGGCAAAAATCGACAATGCTTGTCATTAAAATTGCGTTAACGTCGGGGACGGGGTTGGGTTGGCCGCGGCGCATCGTGCCGGTTACGACAGCTCGCTCAGCCGTCTATCAAAAAAATGCCGTTCCTGCGCTTGCTGCGTCAGCGCGAGCGCGTGGGCATAAGACGTCCTGGCCTCGTCGCGCCTGCCCAGTCGCCTGTACAGGTCCGCGCGCACGGCGTGTGCCAGGTGGTAATCCTCCAGGTCACCCCGCGCCAGGATGGCCTCGACCAGCTCAAGGCCCGCCGCTGGCCCGTCGCGCATCGCCACCGCCACCGCGCGGTTGAGCTCGACCACGGGTGATGGTTCCATCCTCAGCAGCACGTCGTACAATCCGACGATTTCCTCCCAGTCGGTGTCGGCAGCGGTGGGCGCGTTGGCGTGCACCGCCGAGATCGCTGCCTGGAGCGTGTAGGTGCCAAATCGTTGCGACACGAGGGCTCTGTCCACCAGCGCGGAGCCCTCGGCGATCTGATCCCGGTTCCAGAGTGTGCGGTCCTGCTCGTCGAGCAGGACCATCTCACCGTCCGGTGTCGTGCGTGCCGCGCGGCGCGACTCGTGCAGCAGCATCAGCGCCAGCAGGCCCATCACTTCCGGCTCGGGCATCAAGTCGACCAGGCTCCGGCCGAGCCGGATCGCCTCGCCCGACAGGTCGGACCGCATCAGGTGTGCGCCCGACGAGGCCAAGTAGCCCTCGTTGAAGAGCAGGTAGACGACGTGCAGCACGCTGTCGAGCCTGTCGGGCAGCTCTGTCGAGGGCGGCACCCGATAGGGGATGCGCGCGTCGCGGATCTTGGCCTTGGCACGCACGATCCGCTGCGCCACGGTCGATGGTTGCACCAGGAATGCGTGCGCGATCTCTTCTGTGGTCAGGCCTCACACCTCTCTCAGCGTCAGAGCCATCCGCGCGTTGGGTGACAGGGCCGGGTGGCAGCAGGTAAAGATCAGCCGCAGGTGGTCGTCGGCAACCGCGGTGTCGTCCAGCTCAACGGCGTTGGTGCTGATGGCGAGCTCTTCGGCCAGTGTTGCCAGTGATGCGTCGAATCGCGCGCGGCGCCGCAGCTTGTCGATCGCTTTGAATCGGCCCGTAGAGACGAGCCAGGCACGGGGGTTCGCCGGCAGGCCGTCGCGCGGCCACTGTGCCACGGCCGCCGCGAACGCATCGTGCAGCGCGTCCTCCGCCAACTCGAAATCGCCCAGCAGGCGGATCAGGGTCGCCAGGACCCGGCGAGATTCGACGCGATAGAACTCGTCGATTGTGTCGCGCAGCCCGTTGAGTTGAACGGGCATCGCCGAGCCGTCTTGGTCCCGCAGCGCAACGCGTGCATGCTCAAGCTGTTTGCCAGCCATTGTCACTACGCCTCCTGCCGCGCGCCAGGTAGCGCGCCTGTTGTCTCTGTCGATCCATCATGACGCATAGGCCGCACGTGCGCGGCCGGCGCTGGGCATGGCGGGTCCAGTCTGCTTGGGAAATCTGATCAGGCGAGTCCAGGGTAACAGATCGGCAAAGCTCGTGGCGAGCCTCAATGCTTGCAGCCTGCTATTATACGCAGTACGTCCAATTTGTCAAATAAGCATCATCACATTCAAAGATTGTGGGTTGCAGATCCTGGGCGTGCTGGACGACGTGGAGTGGGAGGCAGGGCAGGTGCACCTGGCGTCCGGCGCGTCCCTGGTGCTCTATACCGACGGCGTCACCGACGTCGTGAACGCTGCGGGCGATCGTTTGCGCCTCAGCCGGCTGGAAGATGCGGCCGCCGCGCTTGTCGGGGCGCCTGCCGCCGAGATCCGCGACTCCCTTCTCGACGCCGTGCACGCCTGGGCAGCGGGTGAGCCCTTCCGACGACATCGCCCTCCTCGTCCTCGCCTGCGATCGAAACGTGACATAATCGCTACGCGCGATACCCCGATGCGCTACAACCATTGCACACAGTACCAGGCGGTGCTTGACTACCACCAACAAGTGCCGGCTGTGGGTGAGATACTGCGCCCAAGGGGGTTCAAGAGTGAGGTTGTCAACTGCCGATCGTGGGTCTCTCAGGTTCTGTTCGCACAACCGACCAACTGGCGTCAAGTACCCCTACCCGGAATGCCTCCATCCATCGATTTCTGATAAACGGACTATCAGGCAGTCTCGGTGGCGGCATTCTTCCAGGCGCTGACCGATCCGCTTGACATGCACAGGTTCTGGGTGCATAATAGGGGCGTCGTCAGTCCTGTGCCGCAACCCAGATTGCTCGATCAGGACCCAGATAGTTGAGCTGCCGCTGGCACCACAGAGATCGGATCAGGGGCACCAGCCACTGACCAGCCCTGGGGGCTACGCACCGCCAGCCTGCGTGATCCGGTGGGGTAGACGGTGACGCTCATATCCTATGGGCCATAGACAGTAGTTCGATTTCCAGAGAGGTGTACTTGCTCGAGCACGATCAGGTGGAAAAATTCGCGTGATCCGATTCTCCGAGAGGCATGTATGCACACCGATTTCCTGAAAAACGAGCTGGAGGATTTTGTCCTGGAGGCGCTGGAACGCTG
>JAFGIA010000105.1 GCA_016929795.1 Anaerolineae bacterium | reverse complement strand
GGGCTGGAGCGCCGCTTGTAGCTCGGGCATCAGGTCATTCTTAAGCACCCCCTTGGGCAGCGCAAACTCGACCTCTGTGCCCACCTTTACGATACGGTAGAGCAGGTCCTTCCAGTAGAGGGCCTGATCGTGGGGCAGGGCATCGTTGCGGCGAAAAAGGATCGGCTCTTTCATGGCCCACCGGCCTGCTAAACCGGAGAGAGGGAGTGGGGACCCGCGAGAAAGCAGATCGTACCATCCTCACTCCCCTCTCCCGTGTTATTTCGCCATTGGCCACTATCTCGCACGAAATGTGACTTTGCAGCCGTCAGGTTGATTGAAGGTTACCTGGGGCCGTACCTTGATGCCCGCCCGCGTCAAGGCCGCATACCCGGCGTTGCGGAAAGAGCAGGTGAACGGCTCGGCACCATTCTGAATGAGACTGGCGCATATTGGCCCTGCCAGGCAGCCTCGCACCGTCATCGTCCCCCCGCCTTCGAACAACTCCTGGTCGACGTGTTGGGCGATCCCGAACTCGTCAACCAATAATCGCGCAATTTCGGCGATCACATCCGATGGGTTCTCGCCGGCGATCTCCAGTCCCATCTCGTGCTCCATGAGCCCGAGCAACTGATCGCCCATGGCCGGGCACAGGGCCAGAGCACCATCGCCGACCATGTCCCAGATCCCCAACGCCATCGACATGCTTGTAAGCCCCGCCAACCGCATCAAGTTTGCTTGCTTCTGTTCGTCAGTCGCCATTTCTGTAATTCTCCTCTGTATTCCGCTCTATGGGCAGCCGTGATGTAACGCACTTCTTCCCGCCCGCCTAATGCGGGATCGCTGCCCACAACTGGTCGGCGTATTCGCTCATGAGCATGCGCACCATGCCCAGCGTCGAGTCCCTGGTAACAGCCAGCCCCCAGTAGTAAGAGCCATCGCCGATAAAGCGGGCAAGGATATACACGGCGTCGGTGGTCACCAGGATATCGTCCACAGCGCCGATGTCGATCTTGGCCGCCACCTTGGCCGCCAGCTTGACGACCATGGCAAAACGTGCCGACGCCGCCGTGGCGTCAAAGTTCGGATCGATCGACCCCCCGGCGATTGACAGGCCGTCCATGCCCACCACGTCTGTGGACACAAAGTCCATCCCCAGCTCACTTCGCACCGACTGCAGCAGTTGTTCCAGCTTGGTCATGTCTCACCTCCCTCCCCTAGCGGGGCATGGCCTTGGCAACACGCTCTGCGTAGAGACGGCTCATCAGCAGCAGGTTGCCCAGGTTGGCTGTGTTACGTGCGCCAGCCAACCCGAGGTAATACTCTTTCCCGGGCAGCCAGCGCCACACCAGATACGCTCTTTCCGTCGTCAGGATGCCATGATCCATCGTGCCGGCCTTGAGCTTGTCGATCGTCGTGTCCACGAGCTTGATGAGCAGGGTCATCTGGGCATTGATGGCATCGACGTCCACCCCGGGCGATGTGAGCTGGGCGATGCCCAACCCATCCGTCCCGATGAGCGCCGTTGCGACAAAGCCCGGCACCTGCGACTGTAACTCCTGCAGGATATCGTTCAGGTTTTCCGCCATTTCGTATTCCTCCTCGATTTCATCTTTGCCAAGCGAGTCCCACCGCGTCTCATCCAACCGCTGCAGGCCGTCCATCAACAGCATCGACCAGTGCGCATCAACCGTATGCGCCGGCGGGACCACCCCTTGTGCCAGCTCAAAGTCCCCTTCCTCCCAACCTAGTATGCGATAAACTACCTCCTCTCCCAGGTGCTCGTCCTGCCCCTGAGTCAACATCGCGTGGACGAGATTGCCCTCCTCAAAAAAGAGTGCTGCGGTGACGTCTTCCTGGCCGATGGTCAGCCGTGCCTGGGCTGTCTCTTGGCATGCCATCTGCACCAGCGTCGGCAGGCTCATATCACTCAGTCGACCTCTGATCGCCATCTCGTTCTCTCTCCCACTACAACTCGAGCGAGCTATCCAGCTCGCTTTCGATCAGTTGCGCAAAGTCATCGCCGAGCGCCCCGGTGGCGCCGGCCCGCTGTCCCTCGCGGTTCGCAGCGGCGAGGATCGGCTCCAACTCTTCCAGTGCCTGCTTGAGCACCGTGCGCACCAGGCCAATGGGTGTGTCGTTGTCGAACACGATCAAGAGGATAAGCTGCTCCCCCAGGTCCGACAGGTACACGCTGCGCTCTTTTCCTTCGTGGAGCAGGAGTTTGAAGCGCGCCTCCTCGCCCACCAGGCGCGCCAGCTCGTGGGTAGCGGCCAGTTCGCCGGCGGCGAGGGCCGATAGCACCTGGGTGTTCAACGACCCGCTCTGGCCCTGCTCGGCGATCAATTGCCCACTGATGTCAGCCAGGATGATGTAGCGCGCCTCACTCTCCTGCGCCATCGTTTCCAGGCAGGCATCGATCGCTTCCGCCTGCTCGACCGACAGGATAAAGCTGGGGGTCAGCTCGCCCACAGGCCAGGCGTTCACCGCCGTGCAGATGGGACAGTCGCTGGCTCCAGCAGGCATCACCGTGCCACAGCGGGGGCATACCTGCTTGCCCGCACGCGGGCGCGCCTCATCCACCTTGGCCTTGCCGCCGCGGGCTGTGTCCGCCCTGGCCTTGCCGCCGGGGATTGCATCCACCTCGGCTCCGGTCTCTGCATCGCGACGCACCCAGCGCAGCCCCTCGCGCGCCTGCCGGTTGTTCGGATTCAACGCGAGCACGGTTTGCAGGCAGACGAGAGAATCGGCCGACGTCTCGGCGACGCTGGCCAGCCAGAGCCACGCCGTCTCATTGAGAGGATCCAGCTCAGTCGCTTTGGCGAGCAGGCGGCGGGCAAACCGCTTTTTCCCATTTCGCGCGGCGCGAATGCCAGCCTCAAGTGCCTGCGCCGCCAGATCGGCATTCGACTGGGCATGTTGCGGTAGATTATCTTTCTGGTCCAACGCGGGCGTCATCCTCAATCCCTCTCTGCTTCGTCCGGCTACAGGCGCTGCTGGGCCTGGGCCACGACAAGGTTGATCACCGTCTTGAGCGTTTCAAACACGCCGTCGCCCTCGGTTGCCACCGATTCGAACCAGGGCGCACCGTCACGCGCGAAGAGACGCTTCATCACTGGCACCGGGGCCAGGCTTGACAAGTCACGCTTGTTAAATTGCACGACGCACGGCGTTTGCTGGGGACTCATGCCCAGCTCGGCCAGGTGCCGGTGCAGCATCTGGAACGACTGGATATCGTCGGCCAGGCGCGCCATCTGCGAATCGGCGACGAAAACGACTCCGTCCGCTCCTTTGAGCACCAGTTTGCGCGTCGCCTCGTAGAGCACCTGGCCCGGCACGGTGTACAGGTTGAACTTGGGACGAAGACCCCGGATCTGCCCCAGCTCGATCTGCAAAAAGTCGAAAAAGATGGTGCGGTCCTCGCGCGTTTTAAGCGACACCAGGTCGCCGCGCAGGCTGGGGTTCGAATGCTCGTGGATGTATTGCAGGTTGGTGGTCTTGCCGCTGAGTGCCGGGCCATAGTAGACGATCTTTAGGTTGAGCTCGCGTAACTTCCAGTTGATAAACATCCTAGCGTTCAGCCCTCCGCTGCTCACCGTGGTCGCCGAGCCACGTTGGGTCGAGCAGGCCCATTTCGAGGGCCTGCTGTAGGTTAAAAGTCTCACCACCACCCGGCTTGCTCGCCGTGGATCCGGCCGCCGGCCCCGAAGGACGCCGCTGCTCTGGTCTGGATGACTGTGCAGAGGGAGCAGGTGGTGCCGTAGGAGTGACCGGCGAGGGAGGAATCGGACGCGGTTTCGTGCCGCTGTGTGTGTTGAGGAGCTGATCAAAGCTGTCGCTCAGGAGCGAGCCAAAGTCGGCATCGAGGATCTCGCTACTGCTCACCCGGCGGGCACCGGCCACCAGGTCGCGCAAAATGTCGAGGGCGCGCCGTGTGTAAAGCCACACAATGCCGACGCGGCTGCGCTGTTGGCCCCGATGAAAGATGAGCACGACGAACAGATCCTCGTTGACGTTGGACGAATAGACGTCGTAGCGCTCCCCCTCGTGGTAGTTGAGCGTCAGCGCCTGGCGCTCGCCCAGGTAATGGGCCATCTCGAACGCTGTAGCAAAGCTGCCGCCGATCAATGACACAAGCGGGGTAAGGTCAAGCCCTTCTGTCTCGCCGACGTGCGCCACCATCTGCCCGGCGACGTCTGCCAGGAGAATACACTGGGCGCCCACTTCGAAGCGTAGATCGGACAAGCACCGAGCAATGCGCTCAAAGTCGTCGTCCGAGAGCATAAGCATGTCGCGGCCGGGCATCTCGGTTTCTTCGAGCGCATTGGCCACTGTGTCGGTCAACTCGTCGATGGAGAAGGGCTTGTTGATGTAGCGGCATGCCCCCAACCGGTAAGCCGTCGACTCGACGCTGGCGTTGCCATAAGCGGTCATCAGGATCAGCCGGGTGCGGGGGTGTCGCTTGCGCACCTCTTCCATGAGCTGCAAGCCGTCCATGCCGGGCATGCGCAGATCGGTGATGACCAGGTCGAACGGCTGGTGTGCCAGGTGCTGCAGCGCTTCCTGCCCCGAGCTCGCAAGCTCGACCTGGTAGCCACGTCGCACCTCTTCCAGGCTAGCCCGCAGGAAGAACCCAACACTCTCTTCGTCATCCACCACCAGGATCCGCCGGGCAGATCTCGCTCGCCTTGCCATCGTGCCATCCTTTCTGGATGCCTCCATTATAGCACGAGATAGGCGAGAGGAGGGTGGCGGAATCCTTCCAGTTTTATTCCACTTCCAGAACGAGCCGTAAGCAGTACACGCCCTGTTACTTGCTACTTGCTGCCGCGGGTGCCCGCCGGGGGTTGCTGCTCTGAAAGGTATATCCGCGCCCGCGCACCGTACATACCATCTGCGGCTCGTTGGGATCGATCTCGATTTTTTGCCGCAGGCGATAAATGTGGGTACGCAGCACGACGCGGGCATCGCGCTCATCGAGATCGTGGCCCTGGATCTCGCGCACCAGCTCGCGGCACGACACGACGCGGCGCCGGTGGCGCATCAGGTAGACGAGCAGGTCGTACTCAGTCGGCGTCAGGCTGACGGGATCACCACGCACAACGACGAGCTGCTTCAATGTATCGACGGCAAGGTCGGACTCTTGCAAAAAACGCTCAGGGGCTGACGGTGAAACGGTCTGAATCCCCTCGCCCTTGAGCTGCACCAGGGCACGCTCCAACAACGCCACAGGATCTTGTAAGGCGTGCCGCCTCTGCCTGTCGGCCAATGCGCGCTCGACGACACGTACAATCTCTTGCACCGGCGTGGGTTTGAGCAGGTAATCAAAGGCACCGTTGCGAATGGCCAGGATGGCCGTATCGAGGGTGCCATAAGCGGTCAGGATGACAAAGACAGTATCAGGCGCTAGCGGTCGGGCCGCGCGCAGCACGTCCGTGCCACTGATACCCGGCATGTGTAGATCGAGGAGCACCAAAGCGAAGGCCTGGCGGCCTATCATCTCGAGGGCTTGCTCACCTGTGGCAGCGACGGACACACGATAACCGAGATGGCCCAGGAATGCCTTGAGCGTGATACGCATCGCCTCTTCATCGTCGACCACGAGGATCGCATCCCCCAGGCGATCTTGGCTATCGCGCTCGCCTGTCTGCATCCGTCAGATCTCCTCTCACCACTTGTTGCCCACGGAGTTATGCCTTCAACGGCAGGTGGACGATGACAGACGTACCCACACCTTCCTTGCTTTCAATGACGATCCGGCCGCCATGCTGCCGCACTACATTGTGGCTCACCGCCAGGCCCAGGCCACTGCTCCGATCCTTAGTCGTATAAAACGGCTCGAACACGCGGTCAAGGTTGCCAGCAGGAATACCGATCCCGGTATCGACGAAAGAAATGGCCACAGAACCATCATCCTCGCCCCAGGTAGCCACGCGCAACTCGCCTCCCTCGCGCATCGCCTCGGCAGCGTTGATGACCAGGTTGAGAAAAACCTGCTTGAGTGCGTCGGGCGCCGCCCAGATACACGGCAAATCACATGCCAGGTCCTGATAGAGCATGATGCCACGATGTTGCAGATACTTGCTTGACAGCGTCAGGACGGTGCCGACCACGTCGTTGATTTCGATCTCTTCCATCTCGAGTTTCGGCCGCCGTGAGAAGTCGAGAATACGGCCCACCATCTCGATCAGGCGCTCTACCTCACGTGAGGCGACCTGGAGGTAATCTCGCTGTTCCTCCGGCCCGACGGGAAAAGTGAGCAGGATCTGGAGCCCGTTGTGGATCGCCTGCAGTGGATTGTTGATCTCGTGTGCCAGCGACGCAGCCAGCCGACCAGTAGCCGACAGCTTGGCTGCCTGGATCAATTGCGTCTGAAGCTGCTTGACCTCGGTCAGGTCGGTGTACACAGCCAGGCTGCCCGCAAAGCGATCCCCTTCATAGAGCGGCCGGCCGGCAACGAGGATGGGCAACCGTTTTCCATCCGATCGCTCGATCTCGATCTGGTACCGGTCTCTCTGGCCCGCGCGGCGCCGCGCCATAGCCTGCGAGGCCACCTCACGCAGTGCTGCTGGCAGTAAATCGATCACCTGTCGCCCCAGTACCTCACTCGGTGTGTAACCAAACATGGCAGCAGCACTCGGGTTGACAAAAATGACGCGCCCGTCAGCATCCTGCACCGACATCCCCTCAGTCATGTTGTTCACGAGGCGCTCGTGAAAATCTTGCAAATGCGCCAACTCGGCCCAGAGATGTACATTCTCGATGGCGAGAGCCGCCTGGTCGGCGAGGGTGACAAGCAGGCAGAGGGCGACAGGGTCGAACGCGTCGAGCCTGGTGCTGCTGGCTTCGAGCACACCAAGGATCCGGTCTCCTACCCGCAGCGGCAGGCACAGATCTGTATAGTAGCCAAGGCCCGCATCGACAAAGCGCGGATCGGCGCTTGTATCGGGCACATAGATCATCTCGCCGCTGTGTACCGCGGCCGCGACGATGCCCTGCTCCCGCCCCAACGCCAGCGATATCGTGTCAACTGCTGCCACCTCGGCACTCGCCGCCCGGCACACCACCTGGCGTTGCACCTCATCGACCATCCACACGGCGCACACGCTGAACGGCAGCGCACGCTCGACTGCGTCGACAACCTGGCACGCAATCTGTGACTCGTCGCGCGCCGATACGAGTGCGTGCGCGAGCGTATGCACTGCTTCCAGGCTCTCCTCCAGGCGCACCTGCCCGCCGGTCTCATCGTGCTGGTCGAGTTGTTGCTGCGGTTTGAGATCTGGCATGTCGGACAAGCCACTTGTCCTTTCCTCTCGGTTCGTAGCGCACCAGAACCAGAGCAGACACGCTGTCCTAGTACAGCAGGCATCCATTATAACACAGCCCAGAGACAGTGGCAAAAAGTGACCCGTACGAGCAGAGACTGGATGTATTTCAATTGTGCACGCGGACATGCCCCACAGGCAATTCTTTTCCAGGCGTAAAACGCGCCAGTCTTTTTTTGTTGCTGTGCTCGATCAGTGGTATAATGCATTTTGAGGAAGAGAGTGTGGCAGGAACAGGCAGATCGACGCCGATGTTCAGCGCAGGGAGCTGACCGGTTCAAATCTGCCAGGCTGTATGACAGGAGCAGAGAAACGCCATGCCAAACCTTCATGAACAAATCGACGCCCTTGAAGCAGCGATTGGGCGGCTGCGCAAAGGTGATTTTCAGGTCTTTAACCAACTGCCCTTCATGCTCGATGAGCTGCGCCAGGGCGCAACCGACCTCGAAAGGCGACAGGAAGAGCTGACCTCGCTTTACGAGGTAGGGCAAGAGATTGTCTCAATCCTGCAACTCGACGAGCTGCTGGAATCGATCCTCGATCGCGCGATCGTCCTCGTGGGCGCCGAGCGCGGCTTTCTCGTCCTCTGCGAGCAAGATCGTGACAACTTTCGAGTCGCGGTTGCGCGCCAATTTGCCCGCGGCGAGGTCGACGATGCCCAGATCGAGATCAGTCACGGTGTCATCCGGCGCGTGCTTGCCAACGTGGAGCCTGTCGCCACCACCAATGCCCAGGAAGACCCGCGCTTTCAAACGAGCCACAGCATCATCACCTACCAGATCCGGTCGGTGCTCGCAGCCCCACTGGCGGCCAAGGAAGAGGTCATTGGCGCAATTTATGTCGACACGCGCCTCAGCTCGCGCCTGTTTGGTGAGAGTGACCTGGCGCTGCTGTCAGCGCTGGCCAACCAGGCGGCCGTGGCGATCCAACTCGCACGGCTCTACGAGCACCTGCAGGCACGCAACGACGAGCTGCGCGCCGCGCTCCTCGAGCTGCAGGAGACACAAGACGAGTTGATCCGCGCTGAGCGCCTGTCGGTAGTCGGGCGGATGGCGGCAGGCATCATCCACGACCTTAAAAATCCGATGACGACGATCAAGGGGTACGCCGCCGTGCTCGGGCGCGAGGACCTGGATGCGGAGGCGCGGCAGCGCTTTTCACGGATCATCACCCGGTCTGTCGACAACTTTGTGGAAATGACCCAGGAGCTGCTCGACTATGCGCGCGGCGGCGGGCCACTCCAGCCTACTCCTGTCGAGGTGCTCGGCTTTGTGCGCGACCTGTGCGCCTTCCTGGAGCGCGACTTTGAGGAGAAGGGGCTGACCATCTGCCGCGAACTGGAGTACACGGGCATGCTGGTGATGGACGAGACCAAGATGCGGCGCGCGCTATACAACATTGCCAGCAACGCCCGCGACGCCATGACTGACGGCGGCGTGTTCACCATCCGCACTATCAGGATTGACGGCACCATCCAGTTCTGCCTGATCGACACAGGTCCTGGCATCCCTGACGAGATCCGCAACACAATGTTCGAGCCGTTCGTCACCTTTGGCAAGCCGACGGGCACAGGCCTGGGGCTTGCCATTGCAAAAAAAGCGGTGGAAGACCACGGCGGTACCATTGCCGTTGAGAGTATGCCCGGGCAAGGAGCGACGTTTACGATCTCGCTGCCTGTCGGATAACTCCAGTCAATGCCTGTCCCGCAGCCCCCTGGGGTACAGAGGGCTGCGGGAGTATGGTGTTATGCCTCGACGGCCAATCCGTCGACATAGCTGGCAATCTCGGGCATGACAAACAGCCGCTCCTGGAAGTAGTGGTTGACCAGATCCCCCACCTGCTTGTACGACGCATGCAGAATCGTCTCCCACTCTTCACCCAGGTCGCGCCGACCACTCAGATCGTCGCGCAGCCTGAGCAACGCATCGACGAGGCGTTCTTCCACCGCTCCCTCGGCCACGCGCACAACGGTGCGGATCAGGTGATCTACCTGATCGATGAGCGTGTCACGGTCGAGCGACGCGCCACTCGTCACCACCTCATCCAGGGTGTCGATCAGTGCCGCCACCTGGTAGAGAAGCGCCGCCGGCTCGTCGAATAGCTCGCGCACAAATGCCGCCTCTGACCAGCGGCCTGTCAGCCGAAAGATATTGTACAGGCGCTTGGCAACCTTGCCAAAGTTCTTGGGATCGCAGCATGTGTACTTGTACACCTCGTGCTCAAGCGCGACGACATACTCTTGCAGCGCGTTGGCCGACACCTGCTTGACCAGCTTGGTAAAAACAGGGATTGACTCGGCATCGAGGTACACTTCCTGGAAATAGGGATCAAGATAGCCGTCAAGGGGCGTGATCTTGCCATCGGGCGCTTCCCATGTCGCGTCGAGCATGTTGCTGGCGTGCACGACACGCCCCAACTCTGGCTCGGCGATCACCCAATCGAGCTTGCACCAACCAGGATCGGTGTAGCCATAGGACCATTCGATGGTGCGCGCCTCTCCGTCGGCCTCAAACACGTCAAAGCGCCCGGCTTCCACCTCGCTTGCATCCCACGAAATGGGCGCACCAGCACTGACCTCGACCCCATTCCGCACGACAGGCTGCTGCCACGTGCCAAACTTGGCCTCGACGAACTCGTACCCCTCACCCTTGAGCGTCGACAACGCCTTGTCGCACATGACGTCGCCGAGGATACGGCACGCCTCCGCGCGCGTCGGCGCTTTGATATTGACACGCTCGAAAAAGTCGGCATCACCCGGAAAGCGCTGCACCTTTGACTGGGCAGCACTGCCCGACAGGCTGATCGCCGTCTGCACCCCGGGCCGGTCGGGGATCTCGACGATGGTAGCCAGGCGCCGGTAGCGCTCCAGCACCTCGGGATCAAAGTCAAGCAAGGTGATGCGGTGCCCATAGATGCCCTGCTCCATGTCCACCATCAGCTCGGATGTCGAGGTACGCGTACCAGCCATCGCCGTCAGCCACTGCACAGCGTCGGCCTCATCCACCTCGATGCCCAGCTTCTGGGCCGCCTCAATGATATGTGCGACTTGCTGTTCAGCATCCCATGCTTCGCGCGTGTCTTGAGCAACAGCTTGTTCTTCTGTCATTACTATTCCTTTCTTATTTTTCTAACGAATTATGCTCATGATCAAGAGCACCATCGCAGTGACAGCCAAGAGGACGACAATGGCGACTGACAGAGCGATGTACACGCGCCGGTCGCGCTCCTGCTGCTGTGCTTCGGCATGAGCCAGCGCCTCCAGGCGCTGCCGCTCGGCTTCCATCATCGCCGCCATGCGCTGCTGCGACGCGCGCTCCTCACTCTCTTTCAGTGCCCCGACGGTGGCACGGCGCTCGGCGAGGCGGTCCTGCGTCGTCTTTTGCCAGCGCTGGGCCATGCGCTCGACCATGTCGAGGTTGCGCCCGCACTGATCGCAGAACTCGGACAGCACCCAGTTGTCGGCACCACACACCGGGCAGTCGCGCACGATGCGTGCCCCGCAGCGCGCGCAGTGGCGCACTCCTTCTTCGTGGTAGCGGCCACACTTTGGGCAGATCCGTACCGCCTCGCCAAAAGCACTACCGCAGAAGGTACAGACGAGCTGCCCATCTGCCGCCTTGACCATGGCGGCAGCGCCGCAATTGGCGCATTCAAACTCTGTAAGCTGCATCTCTTCTCCTCGGGTCAGGGCTGCAGTGCCCAGGCGACGTCCGTGTCATCGCTGCGGTTGTGAGTCAGGCGTATGGGGTAGCGGCCGTCGGCACGCACGAGATAGACCTCGCGCGCGTTCACGCCCGTCCCAAACTCGCCATACCCCACAAACGCGAGCCAGAACCCATCGGGCGACCACGCCGGCGACTCGGCGCCGTCTGGAAGATCGGTCACCCTCTCCACGCGTGTGCCATCCACCTGCATCGTGTACACCTGGTGACTCCCCTCGCGATCCGAGACGAACGCGAGCCGGGTGCCGTCGGGCGACCACGCCGGTGCCCAATCGCGAGCGGGGTCCTCGGTCAGGCGCTGCGCCTCCCCCCCCACCGCCGGCACAACCCAGATGTCCCAGTTCCCATCATGATCGGCCATGTAGGCAATGTGCGAGCCATCGGGCGCCCAGGCCGGCTGGCCCGCATAGGCCGGCTCTGCTGTGACACTCCGTGGCGCCCCGCCCCACGGGTAGACAGTCAACACCTGGCTTGTTCCTGCCACTCCTGCGGCATACGCCAGTCGGCCTCCGTCGGCCGAGCACGCTGGATCGACTCCCGCGACGATCGGCGCCGGCTCGCCGCCTGCCAGCGCCAGGTAGATGACCGAGCGGCCATCGCCCGAATCTGCAGCATAAACCAGCGCGCCATCATCCATGGCACACGGGTGCCGCGCACCACCCGGGCCTGTCGTCAGGCGGACGGGATTGCGCCCGTCCGAGGCCATGCCATAGATCGCGTACGCACCGTCACGGTTGCTGGCGAAGAAAAGCTGTCCCGCGGGCACGATGGTGATGGTCACCGGCACCGATTGCGCCCACATGCCCGCGGCGTCGCGCGCCTGGGCCGTGAGCAGATAGCTCCCCTCCGTTGGCCCCATCCACAAAAACTCGACGAACCATGGCACCGCCTCAGGATTGGGGTTTGCGCTTTTGTCGGCAGGCAATCCGTCGACGCAAAGATCCACTTGCAAATAGCCCGGCCTCGTTACCGCAATCTCGACCGGGATCATATCTCCCAGGCGGTAGATCGCCTGGGGCCCGGGAGAGAGAAGCTGGACGGCATTCCCCGAGATCAAAGCCGCGGGTTCGACGCTCTGCTGCCGGGCTTGCATCTGCCGCCACGCGGCAGACAACAAAAAGCCCGTGCTGATGACGGCGCCCAACAGCAACAAGAGAATAACAACTTGCCACACCTTCACGGCTCACCTCATGCCCCGGCTCCCGGCTCCCGGCTCCGGACCATGATAGCACAAGATGGGACGAGCAGCAAGCAGCAAGGGACAGAGCGCGGGGCTGCTGTCCCTTGCTGCTTGCTGTTTACTGCTTGCTGCTAGCGATAGCCAGTGACACTGATCGCGTCGAGATTCAGGTCAAGCTCCTTCTCGATAGTGGCCCACTTTTTCCAGCCACGCAAAAAGAGGGTGACGCGCGACGAGGGGGCCTCGAACGTGGTCTCGTAGTCGAGCATGACCCCGGGGTCCAGGCGTGGGTAGATCTCATCCCAGGGGACATCGGTCCAGTTTTCGACGCTGCTCCAGTCGGTATCATAGTCCGGCCTGATGCCCCATTGGAGCCGGTAGTCGTCCGCGGTTGCATCGTCGTCGACGATGCGCAGCATACCATGCAGCGACAGGTGGTAGGTAGCCCCTGGCGTCAGCCCTTCAAGGAGCTGGTAGATGCCGGCATAGCGGTCAGGCTGTGTCTGGGCGAGCCCGTAGGTGCTGATCTCGATGAGTTGCGAGTGTTCGCCATCGTACACCACCGGCACCCATGTCTCGTCGTAAAAACCAAACTCGACGGCACCGCCATTGGTGAACCAGCCCCACCCGTTCCCGACCTCACCACGAGAGATGGGGAGAAAGCCCTCTTCAAAGCTGCCATTCTCGACAAACTCGCCATCCTCGCCGACTGTGATCGTGACCTCGTCCTGCGCAGTTGTGCCGTCGACGGCGTGGGCAACGGCGCTCAGCGTGTAGGACCCGGGCGCGGCAGGCGTCCAGCCAAAGTCGTGGTCGAAGCTGAGCAGTCCGACGTCCACCTCCACCGAGTTGACGAGAGCACCGGCGGCGTAGAACTCGAGGCGAGTGATGCCGGCCTCACTCGTACTCTGGATTGACACGATGCTCCGGCTGCCGGCGACGGGATAGGCAGGGGCGAAGAGGCTGACCATGGTGGCGTCGCTGCCAGGCGGCATCGCGCCGCGCAGGCTGACGGCATCGAGGTTCACGTCCAGCTCTCGATCCGTTGTCGCCCACTTTTTCCAGCCGCGCAGGAACAGGGTGAGGCGCGGCCCGGTAGCGGTCAGGGTGGTGGTATACGAGTCGATCTCCCCCGGCGCGAGGCGCGGATAGACCGTGTCCCAGGGCACCTCGACCCACTCATCAATGGCCAGCCAATCGGTGCCGCCGTCATAGTCGACGCCGTACTGCAAGCGATAATTGTAACCATCGAGATCCGGATCGCCCGCCAGGGCACGCAGCATGCCATGCAGTGACAACTCGTACGTCTCACCCGCCACGACAGAGACAGTCTGGTAGATGCCAGCGTAGCGGTCGGCGTCGGCCGCATCCATGTCCAGGGTGTTGATCTCGATCATCGCGCCGTGTTCGCCCTCGTACACGACGGGTGTCCACGTCTCATCGTAAAAGCCATAGGTAGCCTGACCGGCGTTGTGGAACCAATGCCAGCCATTGGCGACCATTCCTGCCGGTGTGGGGTAGAACCCCGATTCGAAATCGCCATTCGCCAGGCGCTCGACCGGATCGCCCGCGAGGTGAATGCCCGGTGCAATGATGAAAGCTGCGAGCAGGCCCAACAGCAGGGCCACAACCAGAATATGCCTGAACTTCATCCTCCTCCTCCTTTCTTCCGCTGCCAAACTGGCAATAACAGTATCTGCTCAATAATCGGGGGGTGGGGCGTGTGCGGGCACCGCACACCCCAACTCCCCCCCCCTTTATTGAGATGATACCAATAACATTATAACAGCCGCATCGTAATATGTCAAGCCCTGGACTAGTGTCCCTGTGGCGGTAACCTTGGAGATCAGGTATCGATCTTTTGCTCGAGGTGTGCGAGGATCGTACGCGTGATCCCTTCTATCCCTTCGACGCACCCGGTCACAGGCAGATCGCCTGCCATCTCATCCAGCAGCCGGCGCGTGCGGATGCACGCCGTATAGCGCGACGCCTGGGCAGCAAGAACGCACTGGAGGGCAGCCGCCGCAAGTGCCGGCTCGCCGTCGTCCAGCAATAGCGGCGCCGCGACGATGAGCGTGTCGGCAACCACTGCCCACTCCTCGATGTCAGAGCTGCCACGCATCGCCGTCACCAGGTGATCGCGCGCCGCCTCACGATCGCCCATCGCGAGCAGTGATTTGGCCAGGCCCAGCTCCGACTCTGCCATCTCCCACCGCCAATCAATCTCACTGGCACCAGCCAGTGCCTCACGAAAGCCATCCATTGCTGCCTCGCACTGGCCGCGATCGAGGTCGTTTTCTGCCACGTGGCGGAGCGACACTGCCACGTCACCTACCCGGCCCACCGCCCGGCGTAGATCGAGCGCCTGCTCCAGCAGCGTCCGTGCCTCTACGAGCTCGCCCCTGTCACGCGCCAGGAGGCCGAGATTATCGATCGAGCCGGCCACGCCGAGCTGATCGCCGATCTCGCGCGACACCGCGAGGCTCTCGTGATGCAGGCGGTATGCCTCGTCAAACTCGCCCAGCTCGCGCGCCAGGTAGCCCATGCAGTCGAGGCAGTAGGCGGTTCCCCAGCGATCGCCCAGTTCGCGCCGGATCTCGAGGCTTTCGCCGTAAAGGCGGATCGCCTCTCGCCTGTCGCCAGTTGCCTGCGCCAACTGGCCTAGCGCAAAGAGGCAATTGGCCATATTCACCGGGTCGTTACTCTGACGGCTCACGCGGTAGCTCGCTTCCAGGTAGCCACGGCCAAGCGCCACGTCCCTATCCGTGAATCGAGTAATATCCGCGAGGTTCATCAGGCATATCGCCACCCCCCACAGGTCACGCTGCTCGCAAAAGATATCGAGCGACTCGTGAAGCAGCGCCTCCGCTTTCACCAAGTCGTGCGTCGTGCCAACCTGTACAGTCACCAATGTGGTGAGGGCGCGCTCCGGGCCGGGATCGAGGTGGGCGGCTAGTGTACGCGCGCGCTGGCCCAGCGACATTGCCTCCTCCACCCGGTAGAGGCGTGCGGCAAAACCCGCCAGAAACGCAACGCACACAGCCTCAGTCGCCATGGTGCGTGCCGGTTCGCCGTCGCCCGCCACTTTGACGGCACGCACTGCGTCGTAAAAGGCTGCATACCCCTCCTCGAAACGGCTGCGTACATCGTAAAAGACAGCCAGGCTCCAAGCCGCACCCTTCACGTCGTCCCACCGTCCGATCGCCAGCGCCCGGTGCCACGCTACGCGCACATTCTCGATCTCGGCGGAGATCTCCCTGGCGGCAGCCGCGTGGCCCCCTCCCTTGAGTAATCCTTCCTGCTTGTGCAACCAGCCCAGAAAGTAGGCAGCGTGTGCCGCTTGCGTACGAGCCTCCTCCTCCGGATCCGCGGCGAGCTTTTCTGCGGCATATTGGCGCACCAGCTCGTGCATCGCATAGTGTCCCAATGGCCTCGCCTGCAGCAGCGACTTGTCGACCAGTGCCGACAGGATCGGCAGCGACGCGCCTGCCGCCTGACAGGCTGCCACCCTATTAATCCCCCCACGGAACAGAGAAAGCCGGGCCAATACAGCCTGCTCCATAGGCGACAGGAACCGCCACGAGTGGTCGAACACAGCGCGCTGGCTGCGCTGGCGGTCCGGCCTATCGCGGTCGCGTGCCACCAAAAAGTCCAGACTGCGCTCGATCTCGTCTGCAATGTCGGCCAGGGGCAGCACCCGCGTCCAGGTCGCTGCCAACTCTAGCCCCAGCGGCATGCCATCGACCAGGCAGCAGATGCGCGCCAGGTGCGGCACGTCGGCAGGGTCGGGGGTGAAATGTGCGTTGGCCTGGCATGCGCGCTCTAAAAAGAGGCGGGCCGCACCATACTGCTCGACCGATCGTAGCCGGTCCTTGGACAGGGTATCCCCAGGCAGGCTCTCTGCCGGTGCGCAGCCAGGGGCAGGCATGCCGCCAACCTGGAACACCCACTCACCCTGCAGGTTGAGCCGCTCACGCGACGTGATGAGCAGCTTGATGCCGGGCGCGGCGGCGAGCAGATCGGTGAGCAGGCCGGCCCCGTCCAGCAGATGCTCCAAGTTGTCGAGCACGAGCAGCATCTGCTTCTCACGCAAATAATCGAGGAGCTGGGCGCGTGGATCCTGATCCTCGCGACGAAAAAAGGAGAACCCGGCGGCGTCGGCGACGGCAGGTACAATCAAGTCGGGATCGGCGATGCCGGCCAACGGCACCCAGCGCACGCCGTGCGGAAACCGCCGCTGTGGCTCCTCATCGGCTGCGCCGCCGGCGCGCCCTGCGGCCTCGACAGCCAGGCGCGATTTGCCCGCGCCGCCTGGACCGACGAGGCTCAGGAGCCGGCAGGCAGGATTACCAAGCAACGCGCCGATGTCGGCCAGCTCTTCATCGCGCCCGACAAAAGAGGTGGGGGGCTGTGGAAGGATGACCGCGCCATCGGTTGCCTGCACCCCACTGCCGGTGGTGGATCGGGGCGGGACACGGACAGCCTGGGATGCGATCTGGGGGCGATGTGCCGACTCGAACTGGCCCGCGAGGATATCGGCGCGCAACAGCTCTACATCTGAATCGGGCTCAGCGCCCAACTCTTTGCGGATGGCGCGCACGCACACCTCGTATTGACGGAGCGCGGCCGCGCGGTCGCCCATCATGGCATAGACGATCATGAGCTGCATATGGGCCGCTTCATTCAGAGGGTCGAGCGCCACGCGGCGGCGGGCATGCTCTACCGCGCGGGCGAGGTCCGTCGCCTCGATGCAGGCGTGCGTTACGGCAGCAAGCGCGTCTCCCAGCTCCAGGCGCAGCGCCTCGGCCTGGAACATCTGCCAATCGTCAAAAGCAGGCGCGTCGCGCAGTGAAAAGCCGGCGAGCAGGTCGTCGCGGTAGAGCGCAATCGCCGACTCGAGCGCAGGGATGCAGTCGGGGCACACTTCGTGCTCGCCGTGTCCGTGAGCCAGGCACGACTCGAGGTGCAGGCGGAACTCGAGGACGTCGATCCAGAGGCCAGGGCGCGAGGCAAGCGCGATCGTGTCCTGGCCGGCATCCAGCCACTCGTCGCCCACGGCCTGGCGCAGCGACCAGAGCGTGCGGCGCAGGTTCCCATAGGCCCGCTCTGGCTCATAGTCGGGCCACAGGAGCGCCGCGAGCGCTTCGCGCCGGTGTGCCCCACCTGTCAGCGCCAGGTACGCCGCCAGCGCCAGCGCCTTGCGCGTGTCCACCGCCACCACTTGCCCGCCCCGCTCGATGCGAGGCGCCCCAAAGAAATAGAGTTTTAGCTCCTCTGCCATGCACGCTAGTCTACCACGAACCGGTTCCTTTGGCAAGGAAAAGGAGTGGACCGTGGTCCCCACAGCCCGGGGAACGACTATCGATCAGTCGTGCAGGTGCCCGTCAGGGAGGAGCGCCGCCGAGAGCGACGCGGCCAGGGCAAGCTGCTGGTCGGTAACGAGGGCCCCCTTCAGGTTTGCCTCGCGCAGGTCGGCACCGCGCAGCGCGGCGATCATCAGGTTCGCACCGCGCAGATCGGCGCGCACCAGGCGCGTGCGCTCCAGGTTGCAGCCAAAGAGGTCGGCGCCGCGCAGATCTGCTCCCGACAGATCGGCGCGGCCAAGGTTCGCACCACGCAGCTTGGCACCGGTAAGGTCTGCTCCACGCAAGTCGCGACGACGCAGGTCGCGCCCACGCAGATCGGGCGGCTCGATGACGGGCTCGGCGCCGTTCGCCATCCCTGGTGGCGCGTCGACCGTGCCGTACTCGCTGCCATCAGGCAAGATCGTGCCCCGCAAGATGCCAGCCGATGCGATCTGGGCCAGGGTAACCACTGCGCCATTCAAACGTGCGCCCGACAGGTTCGCCCCTTGCAGGCGAGCGCCGCTCAGATCAGCACCAAGGAGGACAGCTCCACTCAAGTTCGCACGCGACAGATCGGTGCGGATCAGGACCGCCTCGTGCAAGTTGGCGCGGCGCAGGTTGTAGCCACTCAGGTTAAGGTAGCTCAGATCGGCCCCTGCCAAGCGCCCCTTACGCACGTCAAGAAAACGCTGAAACAGAAAGTGGCGGATGCCAAGCTCAGCCCGGTGCACCCCGGCCATCAGGCGATAGCGGATACGCGGGGCGAGCTGCCTGGCATCCATCTAACCCTCCAGGCCATGCCGTGCCACAGCCAGCAACGTGACGTCATCCAACTGAGGTGCACCGTCGGCAAAGCGCCGCAGCAACAAGAGGAGATCGTCCACAACGGCCGCCGGCAGGCGGCTGACCTCGGCGCATAGGAAGCGAAGCAACCGCTCGCGACCAAAGGGTTTGCCTGCCTCGTCCGACGCGTCGATCACGCCATCAGTATAGAGGAGGAGAAGATCACCCAAGGCGAGATCGATCGCTGCCTCCTGCCACGTCTCACTCTCGAGCACGCCAAGCGCCATGCCGGTGCGCCCCAACCCCTCGACGCCACTGCCGTCCGCACGCACCAGGTAAGGTGGCGGGTGACCTGCATTGGCATACACCAGGCCGGCAGAGGCAGGATCAATCACCGCATAAAAGAGGGTGACGAACAAGCCCGAGCGCGCCTCCGCGAGGATGCGCGCGTTCACCACGCGCAGCACCTCTGCAGGGTGCTCAGGGTACTCGCGCGCGTAGGTGCGCAGCAGGGTGCGGCTGAGGGCCATAAAGAGTGCGGGCCCTACCCCCTTGTCGGCGACATCGGCGATCGCCAGTCCCCACCGGCCGCCTGGCAGGGGGATGGCATCATAGAAATCGCCCGAAGTCTCGCGCGCAGGGTCAAGCACGGCGGCGAAGGACCAGCCGGGAATCTGGGGAAGCGCTTCGGGCAGCAGGCTGGCCTGGATGCGCGCTGCCACACTCAACTCGCGTGCCATTCTCTCCTGGGCGAGCGCCTTCGCATGCACACGGGCACTGTGCACGGCGAACGCGATGTGCGCGGCGAGTGCACGTGCTGCCTGCAACAGGGGGGACAGATCGGCAGTCTCGCCAGAACATGCCACGTGGAGACCGCCGATCGCTTCACGGCGGTCTATTGCGAGGATGGGTGCGACGATCACTGCACCGCTGGCAGCCCTACCCTGCCGCCAGGGCAGGAACGAGTGCGGCGCAAAGGCATGGGCATCACCGGCCGTGCGCATCCAGTGCCAGACGTCAAGGTCGATAGGGTCGGAACCGGCCGGGTGACACAAGAGAATCTCTTCTGGAAAGAGTCGGATCTCGATCCAACAGCCAGGAAAGAGGCCAGGCACGTGCTCCAGCAGAATGCCCGGCAGGGCATTCATCTCGGATATAACACGATCCACATCGCGCGCCAGCCGCTCCAGCCTGTCTGCCAGCGCGAGCGTCTCTGCCGCCTCCGGGGCCATTGTGCCGCGCCCTGCGTGGGCATCACGGATTGCCTGTGCCAGCTCGTCGGAAGCTACGTTCTTGAGCAGGTAGCCGATGGCACCCGCGGCGAGCACGTCTTCCATCATCTCCTTTTCCGCAAAGCTAGTGAGGGCCAAAACCCGCGCCGATGGGCAGCGCTGCAGCAGCTCGCGCGTGGTCTCGGCGCCGTTCATGCCTGGCATCACCAGGTCCATCAGGACCACATCCGGGTTCACCTGTGTGCAGATGCGCACTGCCTCTTCACCACTCACTGCCTGGCCTGCCAGATCGAGATCATCGTACGCCATCAGAAATGCAGCCAACCCACGACGCACCACGGCATGATCGTCGACGAGCATAACGCGGATGGGGGTGGGGGTCACTGCTTACTATTCCCAGCCTCGGCCACCATCTCGGCCAGGCTCTGCGCGAAGGGAGGGTAGGCAACCCCCATCTCGGTAACGATCGCCGTAATAAAGCGCGCCGGCGTCACGTCGAACGCGATGTTGCGCACCGGCGTGTCGTCGGGCGTGATCTGCACGTCGCCGACATGGGTAATCTCGCGCGCCGGACGCTCCTCGATCTCGATGTCGTCACCGGTGGGCGTCAACAGGTCGACGGTGCTGGTGGGCGCTACCACGTAAAAGGGCACACCGTGGGCGTGGGCCGCGAGGGCCAGGTTATAGGTACCTACCTTGTTGGCCGTATCGCCGTTGGCGGCAATCCGGTCGGCGCCGACGAGGCACAGGTCGATCCCCTCGGTGCGCATCAGGTGGCCCGACACGCCATCGACGATCACGGTGTGTGGCACGCCGAGCTCCTTGAGCTCCCACGCGGACAGGCTCGCGCCCTGCAAACGTGGGCGCGTCTCGTCGAGAAAGGCGTGCACATGCTTGCCGTGCTCGTGCGCGGTGCGGATGACGCCCAGCGCGGTGCCATAGTCGACGGTTGCCAGGCTGCCCGTGTTGCAGTGATGGATGATCCTGGCACCGTCTGGGATCAGGGGCAGGGCATTGAGCCCCATCTGGCGATTCGCCTGCACGTCCTCGCGAGCAATGGCCTGTGCCTCTTCAAGCACTGTCGCGCCGATCGCCTCGACCGTGTCGAGCGCCGGGTCGGCAGCACGAGCGAGCACCCTATCGAGTGCCCACGACAGGTTCACGGCCGTGGGCCGCGCTGCGCGCAGCACGACGGCTGCCTGTTCCAGGTCGGCGCGCAGCGCAGCGGGAGACACCGCGTCACTGCTGGCGGCGGCAATAGCCAGACCATAGCCAGCCGCGGCTCCGATCGCCGGTGCGCCGCGGATCACCATGTCACGGATCGCCATGGCCACCTGTCGATAGTCTGCAAAATCGAGATAGACGGTCTTGTGGGGTAGCCGGCGCTGGTCCAACATGCGTACGACGCCATCCTCCCAGGTAATGGTCGAAAAAGTGGTCACGATATCCTCCCGGTTTTGTGTAAGGGACATGGTATCACACAGAGCGCAGGTTGTCAACGCTCCAGGCCTGGGCTGCCAGGATCATGGCATTATGCGACGGCCCTACATCGGCCGCGCGTGCACGTTGCAGGGCTATTCAAAATGTGATAGAATAACATGCACGATGGATAGGAGATGAGAGTGGCCATGAACCTGGCAGCAAAGCGGCGCTGGAATGCAATCGGCGCGCGCGCACTCGTGCTAGTCGCCGTTGCGCTGCTCACGGGCTGCGCGCCGGGCGTGTCCACAGCAGAGCCGACCGCCCCGCCCAAGATCACCGTCGGCGTTCTACTATGTATGACCGAGGACACGCCTTTTTTCGTTTCCCTGGTGGAGGGTGCCAGGGAAGCGGCCAGTCGCCACCAAGTGACCCTCGTGATCGAGTATGCCGGCGATGATGCGGCGGTGCAAAGCCGCCAGATTCAATCGCTGGTGGCACGGGGCGTCAATGCACTGCTGGTCAACCCCGTGAGCGACACCGTGGCGCCGGACATGGAGGCCGCGGCACAGGCGGGTATCCCAGTGATGACCATCGATCGCAGCGCGCCCACCGACGCGACCATTTGTCACATAGCCTCGGACAACCGCGCTGGTGGGAGCATGGCGGGCGAGCACCTGGCCGAGGTGCTCGGCAGGCAGGGCAACGTGGTCGAGCTCATGGGCACACCAGGCTCTTCGGCGGCACGAGATCGCGGTGCCGGATTTCACCAGGCGCTCGCTGCCTATCCCGACATCCAAGTGATCGCCCAGGAGACGGGCAATTTTCGCCGGGTGGATGGGAAAAGTGCCTTTGCCCACATCCTGGCAGCGCACCCGGACATTGACGGCGTGTTTGCTCACAACGACGACATGATCTTGGGGGCAATTGAAGCCGCAGAAGAAGCAGGTAGGGCGAGCGACATCGTCTTTGTCGGATTCGATGCCATTGAAGAAGCCATCGCCGCACTCGAGGAGGGCAAGCTGCTCGCCACAGTCGCCCAGCGCCCGGCAGAAATGGGCCGCCTGGGTGTGGAGACGGCCGTCAGATATTTGCGGGGGGAGCCGATCTCGCCATTCATCCCCGTCGATCTGGCCTTGATTACGCGGTAGCGCTCGCTCGCTGCGCATCAATGCGCCTCACAAGCTGAGGGCGCGCGGCAGGGGCAGTCCCGGGAGAAAAGGCAGCCATGCGACCAACCTTCTCGATCCGGCAGCGCACGATCCTTGGCTTTGTCGTCATGATCTTGCTGGTATTGATCGCCAGCGGCATGGGGATGCTCTACACCCGGCGCGTCGAAACAACGGTGAACACGATTCGCGCCGGCGCCTCGCGCGTCGAGGCGATCACCAACGTCCGGATCGGCTGGCTCAACATCCTCAACACAGTTGACAGCCTGTTGCTGACACGTCAAATCAGCCTGATCGAGCGACAGCTCTTGGGCGAGCTCGCCAACTTGAACCAGAGATTGGCAGTCCTCGACACCAGGTGCGAGAACGACAATCGGCAAGCAACCAGCCCCAATCAAGCAGAGCTCGACGAACTGCGCCTGCTGAACGTCGAGTTGGGTGCCGTCACCACTGATCTCATCGAGTACGTGCAGAACGGAGAATGGGCACATGCCCAGTATCTGCGCCACAACGAGCTGGCGGCACTGCAGCGCCGCTTCCAAGAGACGCTCGACCGCCTGGGTACGCAGGTACGCAATGAGGTGGATGCGTCGGTGGTGGAATCGGTGCGCACCGAGGGCCACCTGCGAGCGTGGTGGGCAGGGACGGGCCTGGCAGCACTGCTCTTTGGCTCGCTGGCCACGGTCGCCATGACGGGCAGCCTGGTGCGATCCATCTCGTCTCTGATGGCAGGCGCCCGGGCCGTCGCTGACGGCGACCTGTCCAGGCACGTCGACGTGCATAGCAGTGATGAGTTGGGCATCCTGGCCAACGCCTTTAACACCATGACCGCGCACCTGCGCGACCTGATTGCCGGACTGGAACTCGAGATCGCTGAGCGCAAGCACGCGGAAGAGCTCCTGGCCGAGAGTGAAGAGCGTTACCGCGGGCTGTTTGAAGGGGTACCCGTGGGTCTCTACCGCAGCACGCCTGCCGGCCAGTTCATCACAGTCAACCCCGCGATCGTGCACATCCTTGGCTACCCCGATACTGAGGGACTGCTTGCCACGCCCATTCCCCACCTGTACGTCGACCCCGAGGTGCGCAGCGCGTGGCGTGCCCTCGTCGAGCGCCAAAAAGTCATCCACGGGTTCGAAGCCCTCTTGCGCCGGCACGACGGCACGTCGATCTGGATCAGAGACACAGCGCGGGCCGTGCGCGACACCGACGGGCAGGTGGCCTACTACGAGGGCACCCTCGAGGATATCACCCGCCAAAAAGAAGCTGAAGATGCGCTGCGCCAGTTGAGCACCGCGATGGAGCAGGCTCTGGATGCAATCGTCATCACCACACCCGACGGCACCATCGGCTATGCCAATGCTGCCTTCTCTCGTATCACCGGCATCGAGCCTACGCTGACGATCAACAACAACCTCGCTCTGGCACTCACCGGGAGCCGCGAGGCGCCCTTCTTTCAAGAAGTGCAAGAGATCATGGCCACCGGCCAGGCTGGACAGGGGCGCTTCAGCGGCACCAGACCCGATGGCACTTCCTACGTGGTCGATACCGTCATCACCCCTGTGCGTGACGCCGGCGGGCAGATTGTGAACTATGTAACGGCGATGCGTGACGTGACGCGCGAGGAGCTGCTGGAAAAACAGTTTCAACAGGCACAAAAGATGGAAGCGCTCGGCCGGCTGGCTGGTGGCATCGCGCACGATTTCAACAACCTGCTCACAGTGATCCAGCTCAACGCACAGCTTCTTCAGTGGCAGATCCGCGAGCAGGATCCCTTGCGGGAGCACGTGCAAGAGATCGACGAGACAGCCAGGCGCGGCGCTGCGCTGACACGTCAACTCCTGAGCTTTAGCCGGCGCGAGGTCGTCGAGCGTCGCACCCTCAACCTGAACCTCGTCGTACGCAGCCTGATGCCGATGCTGGAACGGCTGATTGGCGAGAACATCCTGCTCGAGACCCACATCGCGGACGACCTGTGGCCGGTGCGCGCCGATCCATCACAGATCGAACAGGTACTCGTCAACCTGGTCGTGAACGCGCGCGATGCCATGCCTCATGGTGGCAAGGTAACGATCGAGACGGCCAACATCACCCTTGACAAAGTGTATGCGGCCATGCACGTCGATGCACAGGCAGGCGATCACGTGATGCTTGCCGTCGCCGACACGGGCATCGGCATGAGCGACGAGCTCAAGGGCCGGATCTTTGAGCCTTTTTTCACCACCAAGCAGCGAGGGCAGGGCACGGGGCTGGGGCTATCCACAGTGTTTGGTATCGTGAAGCAGAGCGAGGGGCACATCCAGGTCTATAGCGAGCCGGGCCACGGCACCACTTTCAAGATCTATTGGCCGCGCACGAGCGTGGGTGAAACTGAGGCCGGTGCTATCCTGCGCCGGCAACCGAACCCTGCCGGCGAGCCAGGGGAAAGGGACGCAGGAGCGAGCTCCGAGATATCACAGCCATACAGCGCCGCAGGGGGCACCGAGACCGTATTGCTCGTCGAAGATGACGAGAGCGTTCGAGCCTGGGCACAGCGCGTGCTCGGCCTGTATGGCTACCGGGTGCTCGTGGCGGCGGGCGGCGACGAGGCAGCCGAGCTGAGCCGCAGCCACCAGGGGCCGATCCACCTCCTTCTGACCGATGTATTGATGCCCAACATGAACGGCCCCGATCTGGCGCGCAAGCTCCAGGCCGAGCGGCCCGAGATGCGCGTGCTCTTTACGTCGGGCCACTCGGGCAGTGCCATTTCACAACACGGCGTGCCGCCCGGCGGTGCGGCGTTTCTCTCCAAGCCGTTCACCCTGGAGAGCCTGGCTCTCAGGGTGCGCACAGTGCTGGATGGCGACTCTTGAGGGAGAAAAGCATGATGGTGACAATCTCTTTATAGTTCATCATGGCCAACAAGCAACGCCTCGCACCAGAGAAGCGCCAGCGCACTCGGGCCATCCATAATCTCGCCGCTGCGCGCCATGCGCACGGCTTCCGCCACCGGCACCGGCCGCACCTCCATCTGCTCCGTCATCTCGCGCTGCGCCTCGCCGAGCATCACCCCTGTCGCCAGGTAGATGTGGGCTACCTCGCTGCAGATGCCGTTCGAGGTGTAGAACCGGCCGACGTAGTGCAGCGCCTTGGCTGTACCGCCTACCTCTTCGGCCAGCTCGCGGCGGGCCACATCTTCGAGCGAGCGGCCATCTGATAGCCCGCCCGCCGGCACCTCCCAGCACCAGTCGTTCACGGGGTGGCGATAGTTCCAAATCAGGACCACCTGTCCGTCCGCCGTCACCGGCACCACCCACACGGCGCCGGGATGCTCGACCACCGTGTAGGTGTACTCTCGGCCATCCGGCGCGCGCAGCCGATCCTGGCGCAGGTTGTACCAGGGGCTCTGCCAAAGGTAATGGGAATCAAGCGTCTCGTGCATGTCCACTATTTGACCCACCTTTCGAGAAACTCCCCCGGCCGCAGCACCGGCACCGTGGCCCGCTCGCGCCCGGCAAGCAGGTGATCGTCCTGCGTGATCAGCGTCGCGCCGGCGGCTTGGGCCAGCGCCAGGAACTTGCGATCGTCCGGGTCGGGCACGTAGCTGTAACGCTCGGGGTGTGTGTCTCCTGCGTAGCGATCCTCGGGGCGAAACAGGCCGGCGAACGGCTGGAAGGAGATCGGCGGGATCTTGCCCACCACATACTCGACCTCGCGCCGGGTGGCATCATTCCACACCAGGCGCAGCCGCTCAGCCCGCACCGCCTCGATCACCCGTGCTGAGTTGCTGCCCGGATTGAACGCAGCAGCCACAAAGCTGTTGGTGTCGATCACAACTGCGCTGGCGGCCACCGAGGGCGCCTGTGCCTGCCCCCCGGCCTTCTTGACATACCCCTGCCGGTCCATGTCGCGCACCTCGACTGTGATCTGCAGGTCGAGCGACTCGAGTGACTCGGCGTAGTGGAGCGCCAGCACATCGAGGCATGCGGCCGCAATGTCGCGCTTTTGCTCCGGCGCGCGCCCCGAAAGGAGGCCCACCTCCAGGTGCACGAACGCCTGCCCCACGCCCCCCTCGCCCACGGCGAACGCATCGCGGCACACGGCGCGGCTCTTGCACGCCGCCATGTCGATCCCTGCCTCGTCCGCCAGCACACGGTGCAGTGCCAGGAACAGGCGCTGGAAATTGACCTCTTGCCCCACATTCCCCGAATAGTCAAGCACCAACTGCGGCATCTTGCCCCTCTAATACTTTCGCACCACCGACCGGTATGCTGCCGGCACCCGGCACTGGATCATCTGCAGCTCCTCACGCGCATGGCGGACCGCGTCCAGGTCGATGGTAGCGACGGCATAGCCCTCGATCTCTTCGTCGATCGAAGCATACACCTCGCCCCGGGGGCCGACGACCATGCTCTCGCCGACAAATTGGTAGGTATATTCCTCGCCGATCCGGTTGCTGGCGACGACGTAGAGCGAGTTTTCGAGCGCGCGCGCCTGCACGTAGGTGCGCCACTCGTGCACGGCCGTCTCACGGTCGCGGTTGGCCGCGTGCCCCCAGTTGGCACATACAGCCAACACCTCGGCACCGTCGAGGGCCAGGCTGCGTGCCGCCTCCGGAAAGGCCAGATCCCAGCCGAGGATCACACCCAGGCCGCCAAAGGTCGCTTCAAAGGTGAGCATCCGAAAGCCAGGGCGAAAGGCGAGGCGCTCCTCACCTGGCAGGTGGAGCTTGCGATACTCGCCCAGCAACTCGCCGTCGGGGCCGATCACCACGGCCGAGTTGTAGAGAACACTCTCGACCTTTTCTTTTGTCACCAGGCCAAAGACGATGTGGGTGGAATAATCCGCCGCGCGCTGGGCGAGCAGGTTCACCTGGTGGCCCGGCACCCTCTCGGCGACCTCGGTGAAGTGCAGGCCTAGCTCATAGCCCGTGGTGGCCAGCTCGGGAAAGACGATCAGGTCGACCTTCTGCTCGGTGCAGATCCGGTCTACATACTTGCCCATGGCGATCAGGTTGTCCTCCACCTTGGCCAGGTGGGGGAACATCTGCACCGCCGCGACTGTGATCTCTTGCATGGGTATCTCCTTACTTAACCTGATATCAAGGCGAAATCTATACCAGGTGAGTCACGCCTCCGAGGTGCAACCCACCCCTGGCACTCAGTATACAGCGAATTTCAATAAACGTCAACTGGCAAGATCGGAGCGAACAAAGGTTCTAGGCGGGGCGGCCCTGGCTTGAACATTGCCGATGACGAGGCCCACTGCTGTCTGTTCTACCTCCACTCGCTCGCGCCGGGCACGGAAGTCGGCCTCCTCAAGCCGCTTTGGCAAGTCAGGCGGAGTGCCGCGCTGGCCCGTGACGGTATAGGCCCACTCGAGCAGGCGTCCCGCAGTCCCGGCTCGATCACACCTGGCCTCTTCGACGACGATCAACCGGCCACCAGGGCGCAGCACCCGCCGCACGTGAAGCAGCCACGTCGGGTCGTACACAAAGGGAGTGGGAAAGGTGAGGACAACCGCGTCGAACGACGCCGGTGCAAAGGGCAACACTTCCGCCCGGCCGCGCACCAGGGAAGCGTCCAGCCCATACTTCCGCAAGCGGCGCGCCGCCAGACGCAGCATGCCGCGCGACACGTCGAGCCCTGTGACGTGGTACCCTGCCCCGGCCAGGTGGGCCAGCAGGTGCCCTGGCCCGAACGCCACCTCAAGCAGATGCCCCTGCTCGGGCAAAAAAGCGACGGCTGTATGCGTCCAGCATCGCCACAGCCCAAGCGACGTCACCCAGCTCACCGGGTCATAGACCCACGCCAGATCGTCGTAGAGCAAGCGAAAGCCCCAGGCGATCAGCCGCCACCAGAGGCGCGTCACGGCGCCGGCTGCCCCTGGCCCACTGCAGTGTACGTCACCAGCTCGATGCCCAGCTCGGCGATCCGCTCGCTTACCACCGGATGAGTGAGCAGCGCCAGCTCGGCCTCCCGCTCGGCGCGGTAGCTGCTGCCCGCCAGCGACGGATCGTCGTAGCCCGGATGGCACATCAGCTCTGTCACCCCTTCGGGCAGGTGCTCCAGGATCTCTAGTAGATGCACCAGTGTGACCGCGTCGCGACCAAAAAAGGTGGCATCAAAGTGGTCGGGATGCGCCAGGCCACGCGCGCGCAGCAGGGCGCTGTCTGTAGTCACCAGGCCGCGCACGATATCGCGGGGAAACTCTTCCAAAAAGCCGAGCTCGTGCGCCGCAGTCCGAAAGTCAGTATTTGCGGGAAAGGGGACACGCAGCGGCAGGCGGTGAAACGCGGCCAGGTCAGCATACACCTGGAAGAAGGGTGGATAGAGATGGACAAAGTGGTGGCAGTCGAGGTGATCGGGCAAGTGCCCGGCGAGGCGCGTGAACCGCTCCACCTGCGCTGCCAGCTCGGCGGCGAGCTGGCCCACCGGCACCGCCTCGGCACCCGCCCACAGAGTGTGGTGGTCGTAGAAGTGGCCCGCGGTATCCACCAGGCCTGGCACCTCGGCGGGGGGCAGCAGGGGCCGGCCCTCCGTGAAGGTCAGGTGCAGGCCCACACCCAATTTGGGTTGTGCCAGCGCGTCGACCAGGTACCGCTCGGCATCCGGCAGATTGACCATGATCGTGGTGCTCGTGACAATGCCATCGCGGTGCGCCTCCAGAATGCCCCTGGAGACACCGGCCGTCCGGCCATAGTCGTCTGCGTTCACGATCAGTTTTCGGACCATCACACCCTGTCCATCTTGGCAGCACTCAGGCACCATGGCAGGGGCGCAGCACTGCTGCGCCCCTGCATCCTCGAGTATAACCGGCCTCTGCCTACTCTGTCGTTCGCATGACGATCGGCAGGTAGAGGTGGAATATGGGCACCGGCGGTTCCACGGTGAGTGCCTCGGCCAGCTCGACCACCTGGCAGTTGCCGTTGACCAGGGTGAGCGTGTAGACACCCGCGGGCAGCCCAGGCACGTACGCCGTCAGCGTCGTCGAGCTGACCATCGTCACCGACAGCAGCCACGTATCGCCCAGGCGCACGTCAGGCAGATCGACAAACCCGGTGCCCTCGATCTCGACCTCAAAGCCGGCGTCCGGCAGGACGTGGGTGGGCGAGATGCTGAGCAGTGTAGGCGCCGGACCGGGGTCGCCGGCCGTGCAGAAGGCGACAGCCTCGCTCCACACGCCGCCGCCACACAGGTTCCCGGCACTCACACGCCACCAATACCTGCGCGCCTCATCCAGGGGCTCCGGCGCCGCGTAGGTGGTCGTCGCGATGTCTGTCACGTCGAGCACCGGTTCATCGAACGACGGCCCGCGCGCCACCTGCACGTGATAGGCACTCGCCCCTGCGGCAGGCGCCCACTCGAGCGTGGTTGTGACCGGCACCCCCATCGCGCCATCAGCAGGGGCGATGGGCAGGGGCACGTCGGGCACTCCACTGGTTATGTCGAGTGACAGCGTGTCCGTCACGGTCAAGCCGGCGGCGTCGGTGGCGGTGACCACTACCTGGTAGCCGCCCGCTTCGGCGCCGGGCAAAGTCTCGAACGCCAGCGCGGCACTGAACGGCACCGACCACGCCACTGGCGTGAACGTCGCCACCACGCCAGCAGGCAGCGTCCCCACGGTGAGCGACACCGTGCCACTGTAGCCGTAGAGGCTACCCACCTCGGCCGTTGTGCTGACTATGCCGCCAGCGCACACGGCCAGGGCATCAGGCTCGACGTCGAGCGTGAACACCGGTTGTACGTCCACCGTGTACGCGTCGGGCATCATCACCTGCTGGCAGTCGCCGTTGTAGAGCACGAGGTCATGCGGGCCGCCGGGCATGCCAGCCGGCACGACGGCCGTCAGCGTCGTCGTGCTGACCATCGTCACCGACAGCAGCCAGGTATCGCCCAGCCGTGCCGACGGCGTGTCGAGAAAGCCGCTGCCGTGGATCTCGACGGGCACAGGCTGCATCGCACCGCCATGATCGGGCACGATTTCCAGCAGGCCGGGTGCCGGGCTCGGGGCCATTGGCGCGGTGATCTCGACGTCGTCGATGTACCAGCCCGTGTCGCCGAGCGAGATGTCGGCCCCAAAACGCCAGCGTAGATACACGCTCTGCCCGGCCCAGGCGCCCAGGTCGACCACCACTTCCGTCCACGTGCTCAGGTCGCCGGTCCACGCCTGACGGCCACCGAGCGGGTTACTGTACGAGGTGCTAATCGTGCCGTTGTAGCCGCCCTGGGTGATGTAGGCGCCCAGGTCCGTCCACGTTGAGCCGTTGGTCGAGATCTCGAGCACCGAGCCATCGTAGCTCGTGCCCTCGAACTGGTAGCGATGCCAGAAGCTCAGCGCGCTGTCGGCGCCGATCACTACAGGCGCCGTGTTCCACAAGTAGCTGTCGGTGATCGACGCGCTGTCGGGCACGTGCCAGGCGTGGATGGGGCTGTGGCTCGGTCCGTCGTCATCGATCATCCACGCGTCGCTTCCCTGCGCCGCGGCATGGCTCCACAGGGCGGGCCCCGACTCGATATCGTCGAAAAACACCGTTTCCATCAGCGCTGTGCAGAAATGGGCCGCCTCGCTCCACACGCCATCGCCGCACGCATTGTCGGCCGCCACGCGCCACCAGTGGCAGCGCCCGGCGTCGAGCGGCGAGTCGACCTGGAAGCTTGGGTCGGGCAGGCCGGCGCGGTCGTAGAGTGGATCGGCAAACATCGGATCGCGCGCGAGCTGGACGCGATAGCTGCCTGCACCCGGCACCGCGCTCCATTCGAGCCGCGGCTCACGGGGCTGGCCCGGCGCGCCGTCGGGCGGCGACAGGGGGACGGGCACGGCCGGCGCGCCGTCCACCACCTCGATCTCGACGGGCATCCACGCCTCCCAGTCGACGCCGTTGGTGGCGGTGACGATCATCTCGTGTGCCCCCACCCCGGCGGGTGTGGTATCGAATGTCAAGTCGGAGACAAAGGGCGCCGGCGCGGCAGGCGGATGGAAGGTCGCCGTCACGCCGGAAGGCACCGGCCCGATGTCGAGCGTCACCGTCTCGGTAAGGCCGGTGCGGCTGCCGATCGTGACCGTGCTGGTCACACTGCCACCGGCGCATACCTGCGCATCGGTGGGCTCGACGACGAGGGAGTAGGCCCCTTCCGGCTCCATAAAGATCTTGACGCCCGGATCGCCGAGCACGTTGTACGTCTCCCAGTAGTAGCGCGCACTGCCGGGATAGCTCGCCTCTGTAGCCGCCAGTCCCCAGTAGGTCATCTCGGTCACGGTGGGGTAGCCGTCCGTGTCGTCGAAAAAGTTGTCGAACATTGCCCGTTCGAGCACATCGTCCTCATCCCAGTAACTGCTGTCGGACGAGCCCCAGAAGACGAGGGCACCCGCATCTTCTTGCAGCACCCACGTCTCGCCATACACCTCGTACACATCAAAGTCACCGGTGATGCACGCGTGGCTGGCGACGAAAGGATACATCCCCGCATTCGTCAATGCCTGCACGTTGCTAGAGCCATAGTTCATCTCCCAGCCGGTGTGGCCTCCGTGCCCCGAATAGATGACGCTCCAGCGCCCCTGGTTCACCGAGGTCTGGATGTCCGCTGCGGTGGCGCTGTACGTAATGCAGTAAAGCTTGTCGCCGCCGGGCTGCGGGTTGGCCGGAAAGATGCCGCCGTAGCCACCGGGCAGCGTATAGTTGTTGATGGCATAGTTGTGGGTGCCTTCCGCCACAGGGTACTGGTCACACGTGGCCAGGAACGAAGCCCACTTGATCCACTCCTCGTTCCCTGTCAAGCCCGCGTACTCCAGGTACTTGTCGACCATGATCGTTGTCTGCGCCGCCGATCGCACGGGAAAGCGCCCGCGGCCAATGTCCGGGTGCCAGTCGGTCGAACCGTCCATGGTAGCATAGTAGAGATCGGTGATCTCGCCCGCAGACACACTGTTCCAGCCCGGCATTGTGTCGGTGTCGCCGACGAGCAGCACGTGGCTGGGCGGAATGGTCCAGGTATCGTAGGCGTCCTGGATATACGCCTTGATGTTGGTGTTCGCCGTGCCGCCCGGGATCTCAGACAGCCTGGTGATCGTCACGTCGAACCCTTGCTGCATCTTGAGGGTGACAAAGGGCTGCATGGCATCATAATACGCGTCGGCGGTGATGATCAGATAGCCGACGAGGGTGTCGGGAGCAAGGTGCACCGCACCGCGCCCCTGGTTATAGTTGACGATGCGCGCCGCCAACACCCGCTCAAACGAGGGCGAAGCGTAGCGTGCCGCCAGCGCCTCGGTGCGCGCCACGTCGCTGCCCTCAAGCACCAGGCGTACCGTCACGTGGTTGTAGAGACGCACGCTGCCCGCCGCCGGATCGTAAGCCACCGGCCACACCTCAACAGGCAGCACGCGGTGCCCGCGCACTACATACTCCTCGCCCAGGCGCACGGGCGCCTCGGGATAGCGCGTGCCGGCCCGGTAGAACGTTTCGTCCACCGTCAGCGGCCGCTCCTCGGCCCCCGGCTCCTTGATGAGCGGTGGCTGCATCGGATAGATCGGATTCAAGCCAAGATCCGCCAGCCGGTAGTCGGCATACTCGGCGTCCACTACCTCGAGTGTGACAGACGCGCCGAAGGGGATCTCGACGTCGCGGCGCAGCACGGGCAGCTCGGGCAAGCCATACTCAGATGGGAAGCCATACCCCTCGCCGTACAAGCGTGTGAATGTGCCGCCCTTTGTTTCAACGTCCGCAGCGAGGCAGCCCGGCAGATCGACAGCCAGGTCGATGGCCTGCGCATCCGCGCTCGCCACGCCCAGCGCCGGCTCCGCCTGTGTTGCTGCTCCGTCGAACGGCAGCCAGCGCTCGCCCCCCGGCACAGCCGGGGCTGCACCGGCAGCCCATGGCAGCGCCAGCACCACGATCAGGGCCAGGCTCAGCCGCCTCGCCCACCCAGACAACCCGCGGTTCTTCATTCTGTTCTCCTTCCCTGGATCAAGCTGTTCGGAGAATTTGAGGATCTGTCCGATCGCCGAACGGACAGGATTATACTAAAGAAAACCCTAGACGGCAAGGAACAAGCAACCAGTAACCATGGCCGCCCGGCATTCGCCCCAAGCCGACCAGCCCCCAAGTTGCACAAGCATCGATCCCTGGGTATAATACCAGAAGCGGTTCGCGGCTGCCATCGTGCGAACCGAGCAAGGAGGAAATATCCATGATCCCGATCCGAGACGAGATCCGCACACGGCGCACACCGATCGTCAACTACCTGCTGATCGCCGCCAACGTCGTGGCCTTTGTGCTGATGTGGCTGGCCGGCTCTGAGCAGGAAGCGCTGGTCTACCAGTTGGCCGTGATCCCGGCCAGTTTCACAACCGGCCTGAGCCTGGGCGACATCGCCGACATCTTTACCGGGATGTTCATGCACGCCGGATTGGCACACCTGGGCGGCAACATGCTCTACCTCTGGATCTTTGGCGACAATGTCGAAGATAGCATGGGCTCGATCCTTTATCTGGCCTTCTACCTGGTGGGCGGCGTGGCTGCCACTCTGGCCCACATCCTGACCAACTCTGGCTCGCAGATCCCTGCCGTGGGAGCCAGCGGCGCGATTGCGGCGGTGTTGGGCGCCTACCTGATCCTCTTTCCCCACAGCCGCGTGGCGACGCTCATCCCGCTCGGCTATTTCATGCGCGTGACCATGGTGCCCGCCGCCCTTGTGCTGGGCATGTGGTTCGTGCTACAGCTTTTCAGCGGTGTACTGTCGCTGGGCGGCCCCGATGTTGGCGGAGTGGCTTTTTGGGCGCACATCGGCGGCTTTGTAGCCGGCGTGGTGATGGCTCTCTTGCTCGGCAAGCGCCGTCGGACGGGCGAACACGCCGTGCGCTGGTAAAAGGTGACATCATAGCCTAGATCCAATACCTTTCGAATAAGGCTCCAGCCCCCGTCCCCGGGGGCGGCCCGAGACGGGCCTGGGAGCTTATTTGAAAGATATTGGGCCCTAGATCGTCGCCAGGTTGAGCCGCTCCAACCCGCTCAGTGCTTGTCGTCCAGCGCCTCGCGCACACTCCGCGTCAGATCTTTGATGCTGAACGGCTTGGGCAGAAAAAAGAGGCCCGACTTTTGCACCCCCTGCTGGGCGATGGCGCCGTCGGTGTGCCCCGACATATAGAGCACCCGCATCTCCCGCCGCACGCGGAGCAGTTTGCTGACCAGCTCGTCCCCCCTCAGATAGGGTAGCACCACATCACTCAACAACAGGTGGATAGGACCGTCGTACCGCTCGCCGATCTGAAGCGCCTCCAGGCCATCCCCCGCGGCCAGCACCTGGTAGCCGCACGATCTCAGGACACGCACCGCCAGATCTCGGACAGACGGATCATCTTCCACCACCAGCACCGTTTCCGTCCCACGCATCAGGCGGCCTGGGACCAGGGGTAGGGTGTGTGGCAGGGCTTCGGGCATCGGTTGCCCCTCCAGCACGCGGGGCAAATAGATCCTGAATGTCGTCCCCCGCCCCACCTCGCTGTCCACCTCGATGCGCCCCCCGCTCTGGGTGACAATGCCAAAAACCGTGGCCAGCCCCAGGCCGCTGCCCTGTCCTTTCTCCTTGGTGGTGAAAAAGGGTTCAAAGATGCGTGCCTTGACGCTGTCGTCCATGCCCATGCCTGTGTCACTGACCATCAACCGCACATAGTCGCCTGCCTGCGCCTCCACGTGCTGCTCGGCGTAAGCCTGGTCGAAAGTCACGTTGGCCGTCTCGATCGTCAGCGCGCCCCCCCTGGGCATCGCGTCACGCGCATTGACCACCAGGTTCGCGATCACCTGGTCGATCTTGGCCGGGTCGGCCTCGATGGGCCACAGGTCGCCGGCCAGCACCGTCACCAGTTGAATGTCTTCCCCAATCACGCGCCGGAACATGCTGCTCAGATCGCTGACCATCTGGTTAAGGTCCAGCACGCTGGGCCTGATCACCTCTCCCCGGCTAAAGCTGACCAGTTGCCTGGTCAGCATGACTGCCCGGTCGACCGTCTCCTGGATCGGCCGCGTGTGATGACGCAGGGGATCGCCGGGGAGCAGCTTGAGATCGAGCAGTTGGGCACTGCCCTTGATGATGGTCAGCAGGTTGTTAAAGTCGTGGGCCACACCGCCCGCCAGGCGCCCCAGCGCCTCCATCTTTTGGGCCTGCTGGAACTCGGCCTCCAGTTGCGCCTCGCGGGTCACGTCGCGCATCGTGGCCACATAGCTCACAATCTCCCCCGCCTGGTCGCGCACCGGTGCCACCGCCAGGTCGAGGTTACACACGTGCCCATCCCGCTTGAGGTAATCGACTCGTTCCTGCCACGCCTGCCTGCCCGCCTCGGCCTGCCACATTTCGCCCTGAAAAAACAGATCCAGCCGGCTGCTATCCAACACGCGCAGGGGCTGGCCAATGACCTCGGCCCGGCTGTAGCCGACGATGCGCTCAAACGCGGGGTTCACATATAGAATGGTGGCCTCGGCATCGGTGACCACCACCGCCTCGGCCGCCTGATCGACGGCTGTGCTCAAACGCCGCTCAGTCTCGGCCAGCCGGGCCCGGGCCAGGGCACCGGATACCTGCTCGGCCACACGCCGGGCCAGGTCCACCTCCTCCGGCAGGAAAGAATGGGCCCCGACAGCAGCCATGCCCAGGAACCCCACGCTCTCCCCTTCGATGAGAATGGGCAAGAGGAGCAGAGAGATTGGGTTGTGGGACGGGATCAGGCTGCATACGCGCCCCAGGCGAGGATCAGATCGGGCATCCTCGATTATCACCGGGAGCTTGTGCTCGACTAGCTCCCGAACCAGGGGCATAGCGCTCGCCGGAATCGCCTGGCCAAGGAAAGGGGGTCGGTCGCTGGCCCGGTGTTCGGCCACCACCACGAGCTCGCTTCTCTCAGCATTGAGGAGAACGGCAGCCGCATGAGGCAGTTCAAACGCCTCGGCCAGCTCGCGGCAGACCGTTTCCAGGATCGGCTCGATCTCCTGGCTGGCTGCCGAGGCGGCAATCACCCGGTTGAGCAGGACCAACTCGCGATTGCGGCGGCGCAGCGCTTCCCTGGCCTGTTCTCGCTGCCTTTCTAGCTTTTTCTGCGCCTTTTCCGCGCGTTTGCGCTCGGCAATGTCGGTGTAGATGGCCACCACCCCGGCCACCTCACCCTCGACGAGGATCGGCGCTCCGGCCAGGATGACATCCACCGGCGTCCCATCCCGGCGGCAGCGCACCGTTTCGGTAGGGCGAACGAGTCTCCCTTCCAGTACCTGCTGAGTAAAGGCAGTGGCTTCTTCGAACGCCTTCTGGTTGCAACCCGACACCAGGCTGTCCAGTTTCCGCCCCACGGCCTCGTCGCGTGCATAGCCAAACAGCTCTTCGGCGCCCCGATTCCATTCCTTGACTTGACCCCGGGCATCGAGGGTGACGATGGCATCAGGAGCGCAAGCCAGTACACTCTCCAGGTAGAGGCGCCGCTCTCTGCTCTGCTGCTCCAGTCGTTTGCGCTCTGTGATGTCGCGCACGTAGGCGATCACCAGCTGCTCTTGTCCGATGGTGATAAGCCGCGTATTGACCTCGACCGGAAAGATCTGGCCGTCCTGGCGCTTGTTGGTGGCCTCGCCCCACATGCCGCCAGTCGTCAGCTCTGTGGCAATGACATCGGGCAGCGTCTGGGCGACCTCTTCTGGCACCAGATCGGCGACAGTCATTTTCAGCAGATCTTTTTTGCTATAGCCCAGCATCTCACAGGCCGCGGCGTTGCAGTCGAGCACGCGACCGTCGAGTGTCTCCAAAAAGATGGCGTCCGTCGACGCGTCAAACAGCGTGCGGTACCTCAGCTCGCTATCCTGTATCGCCTGGGCTGCTCGCCGGAGCCCGGTAATGTCCCGCAAGGCGATCAAATTACCGATCGGGCGGCCTCGCGAGTCACGCAGGGGGGAGCCGCGAAAGTCATAGATGCGCCGAGCCTCGCCTTCGCCCAGGGTGATCTCCCCATGTCCCTCCACCACTCCACTGCATCGTTGCGCCAAGGCGGGTAGAGCCGAGAGCGCCTCGGCCGCCGGCTGTCCAAGGACGTCGGCCGCGAGGCAAGTGGTGAGGTGTTCGGCGGCCGGGTTGAGGTCCACGATGCGGCCCCGTATATCGAGCACAATCACCGCATCGTCCATGCCGTCGAGGACAGCGTCGCGCGCCACGGGCGCGAGATCCAACAGCCGAAAGCGAAAAAGCCCCAACACCACCGCCAGGCAGCTCAGGGTGAAAGCCAGGGGCGTCAGATCCAGCAGGGGGAAAGGGTTGAGGCCCGAGACATAGAGCACATTCGCTACCAGCGGAGCCAGCACCGCTACCAGCACGGCCACGACCTGCCCGCGATACAGCCTCAGTTTGCGAAAGAGCGCCTGGAAGATCAGGGCCGACCCAAGCAGGAGAATGCAATACCCATAGACCACCACCCCCCAGAATGCAGCGCCATGGGTCAAGATGAGTGCCGAAAAGGGGCCACTGGTGTCCAGCCAGGCGCGGGCCCAGATCAGATGGTGCAGGTCGTTGGTCCAGGCCAGCAGCAGCGCGGTCAAGGGCAGCAGCGCCAGGAGGAGCAGGTTGCGGTGGGTCAGCCATCGCGTCCGGCCGGTGTATTGGAGGGCAAAGATCAGCGTGTCCACCGGTATCATAACAATGCCCAGGTATTGGAGCTTGGCCCAAAACAGCTTGGCCGTCAGTCCAACGCTCGCCAGCTCCAGGGCGTAACTGGCAGACCACACTGCCACGGCCAGCATCACTCCTGCCAAGGGCACGGCCCCCCGTATGGAACGACGTCGCCAGGTATAGAACGCCAGGGCAATCGAGATGGCTGCCGCGCCAAGCAACGAGTACGTGTAGGGTGTACGCTGCCATTCCATGGTAAGCATCCCTCTCTCTCACCTGTCGGCAGTAATGCGCTCGGTCTGCCGCCCCAGCTTCACATCCTGCCAGAAGTGACAGGCGGGGTTACTCGATTGGACGGTACCAATAAGATGCCAGATATACTAGCGAGATCGTAGCACAAGCCCCCAAACGCATTGTATCACGGAGTTTGAATAGCGTCAAGGAGGCCATCTCGGGTACAGAGTAGCACAGCCGGTCACGAAATTGCACCGCAAAATCGCCGGTTCGCCACCTTGTCCCTCCTGTGGTAGAATATAACCCCACCGGGAAGTTAGTCTGCCGGTGAGAGGGACGACCATGACCCAGTACGCCGAGTTTGTTGAACTGTTTGTCAATCTGTGGCACGAGGGGCTGCACGACCCTGCCCGCACCCAGGCATCAACCCTCGAATGGCTGCTGCAGAACTATGCCCGCACCCTCTATGGCCAGAAGCATGATGCCGCTGCCCTGCTCGACCTGGCCGCCGATCCACCTCGCTTTTTCGACGCCTACCGCCGCGCCTTCCCGGTCGTCACCTATGACCAGATCAAGCCCTGGATCGACCGCGTCATCGCCGGCGAGGTCGATGCCCTGCTGCCCGATCCCCCCGTTGCCTGGGCCATGACCCGCGGCACCACACGCGGCACCCCCAAGCGCATCCCCATCACCCAGGCCGACCTCGGCATCCGTGTCGCCGCCGCCCGCGCTCTGCTCAACCACCTGCTGCGCACCGGTCACCTCGACGCCATCGACGGCTACTGCCTCAACCTCAACTACCCATCGGTTATGGGCACCATGACCGTCGCCGGGCAGGAGACGCCCTACGGCTTTAGCTCGGGCATCTATGTCCGGCACGCCGCCGAGGCCACCCCCGTCGAGATTTTGCCGCGCCAGGAAGAGATCGACGCGCTGGGCGGCGGCACGAGCCGCGCCGACTGGCAGCGCCGCTTCGAGATGGTGTACCAACGCACCAAGGACGCGCCGGTAACCCTGTGCGCCGGCGTCTGCCCGTCGATCATTGAGTTTGGGCACTACCTCCAGCGCCGTCACAAGGTACGGCCGAAGGACCTATGGGCGATGCGCGCCATCGCTGCGACGAGCGTGCCGGGCATCCATACCAAGTGGGCACCGGCCCTGCGCGCGCTCTATGGCGACGTGGACATTATCGAGATGTACATTGCCACCGAGGGCACTTTTGCCCAGCAGCGCGACGACCGCCGCCTGCTGGTGCCCAATTTCGACCTCTACTTTTTCGAGGTGGTGCAAAAAGGGGGAATGGTCAAGATGCTGCACGAGATGCGCGCTGGCGAATACGGCAGCCTCGTCGTCTCCACGCCCGTATTACCCCGCTACCAGATCGGCGACGTGATCCGCGCCTTTGACCCACCCTACCTAAGCTGCATCGGGCGCGAGGGGCGGTGGACAAAAGTGCGCTACCAGCTCGATGGGCTCGCGAATCTAGACTTTGGCCGCGCGTGAAGGGGATATTGGATATTAGCATGACCTTTGACCGCATCTTAACAACTGCATAGTTGGAACTTGCACTGACGGGGACAATCGACTACACTGTCTCCCAATCGCG